>NZ_JAFBCR010000001.1:1287982-1609977 GCF_016907795.1 Kocuria palustris | reverse complement strand
CACCCCATCGTGGCCAGCTCGACCGCCTCGACGGACTCCCAGATCCGCTTGGCGTGAATGAGTTCGGCCGTGTAGAGCCCGTTCACGGTCTCGGCCAGGGCGTTGTCGTAGGAGTCGCCCACGGTGCCCACCGAGGCGCTCACCCCGGCGGTGATGAGCGCGTCCGAATACGCCAGAGAGACGTACTGGGAGCCGCGGTCTGAGTGATGGACCAGACCTTCCCGGCCCCGGCTGGCTCCCGTGCTCAACAGCGCGTGCTCCAGGGCCAGCAACGGCAGCCCCGCAGTGTGAAGGCTGCCCGAGACGGCCCACCCGACGATGCGCCGGGAGTAGACGTCGGTGATGAACGCGACGTAGCAGAACCCGCCCAGGATCCTCACGTAGGTGATGTCAGCGACCCAGAGCCGATGCGGCCGATCCGCCGTGAAGCGGCGCTCGACCATGTCAGGGCGGGCATCCGGCTCGCGGGCAGGCTTCGTCGTGATCGGCTTGCGCCCTCGCCTCACGCCCTGCAGCCCGGCGGCACGCATGAGGCGGGCTACTTGGTCCCGGCCGATCTCCCAGCTGGCCCGACGCATGGCCTGGTGCATCTTCCTGACGCCGTAGACGCTGTAGTTCTCGACATGGACCCGCCTGATCTCCTGCCCGAGCATCGCGTCTCGCACAGACCGCTCAGAGGCGGGCCTGGTCTTCGCGGGGCGGTAGCCGCGCGAGGTGATGAACCCACAGTCTGTCGCAGCCAGCGTGCGGCAGATGGCCTCGACCCCGAACTGATCACGATGCATATCGATGAACGCGATCATCTCGTCGTGGGGCGGTCGAGTTCCGCGGCGAAAAAAGCTGAGGCGGCTTTGAGGATCGGCGGATTCAAGCGGTCAGCGCAACATCTCCTGTGAGATGGGACAGTCACTGACCACAGGAGGATCCGGATGCAGGGCAAGCACGGTCATCTCAGCCGGGAGCAGAAGCAGCTCGCGCTCAGGCTGCACGGGAAGGGCTGGCGGCTGGTCGACATCGCGAAGGAGATCAGCTGCAGCGCGCCGATGGTCGGCATCATGGCCCGCACCGGCAGGCACCTTGACGCCAGGCCGTTTGGGTGGGAGCCACGTCAGGGCTGCCTGACGATCGACGAGCGCGAGCAGATCCTGCTCGGGATCAATCGCGGCGATACCTTCACCGCGATCGCAGAGCAGCTGGGGCGTGCGGTGTCGACCGTCAGCCGTGAGGTGAAGCGCGGTGGGGGTCGCTACGGCTACTCGGCGTGGCGTGGTCATGAACGTGCCCGCGATAAGGCGCGTCGACCGAAGCCGTTCAAGCTTGCGTCGGGCCGGCTGCTCGAGGAGGTCGCCAGCCGGCTGGAGCAACTGTGGTCGCCCGACGAGATCGCGGTGCGCCTACGGTTGGATCATGCCGATGATCCGCAGATGCGTGTGAGCCACGAGACGATCTACCAGTCGCTGTTCGTGCAGGGCAGAGGCGAGTTGCGCCGTGAACTGGCCCGGTGCCTGCGGTCCGGAAGGACGGCTCGCAAGCCTCGCGGGGCCATCGAGGGTCGTGGCCGCATCCCCGGCATGGTGATGCTCAGCCAGCGCCCTGCCGAAGCCGACGACCGTGCAGTGCCCGGGCATTGGGAGGGTGACCTCATCCTTGGTCAGGGCAGCCGCAGCGCTGTCGGGACGCTCGTCGAGCGCTCGACACGGATGACATTGCTGCTGCACCTGCCCGACGGCAAGAGCGCCGAGCAGGTCGAGGCAGCAATGCGCGAGGCGGTCAGCAAGCTGCCGTCCTCCTTGGCCCGAACGATCACCTGGGACCAGGGCGCGGAGATGGCCAAGCATGCTGCGTTCACTACCGCCACGGGCATTCCGATCTACTTCTGCGATCCTCACTCGCCCTGGCAGCGCGGCAGCAACGAGAACACCAACGGCCTGCTGCGCCAGTACCTCCCCAAAGGCACCGACCTCAGCGGCCTCAGCCGCAGGGAACTCGACATGATCCAGGACAGTCTCAACGGACGCCCTCGGAAGACATTGGGCTATCTGACACCATCAGAGAAGCTCGCAGAGTTCCTTGCGCTCACCGCTTGAATCCGCCATCTCGTTCGCGCGGCGCAGCTCAAGGTTCTCTCTGCGCAGCTTGGTGATCTCCTCGGCTTCAGCGGTGCTCAGCCCTGGAGCCTCGCCCTGATCGATGCGGTCCTGCTTCCACCAGTTCCTCAGCGTGTGCGGTGAGATCCCGCCGAGGGCTTCACCGACGGCGGTGCAGGCGACCCAGCCAGAGCACTGCTCGGCACGGACGCGTTCTTCGATGAGCTTCAGGGCTCGCGCCTTGAACTCGGGGGTGTACTTCTGGGGCATGATCCGATCCTCTTTGAGGAAGTAGGTCGGAACGAAACCCAGGGCGCTTCAATGTGTGGCACGAGGCGCCGAAGACGGGCCGGGCGTTTACTGCAGAGATAAATATGCTTATCCTGGTAAGGTCCGCGACATTTTGTAAGGCCCTGAGAGCGGGCCCGTCGCTGGTCCACCACGGACCGACGGGCTCGGGGACGGGGCTGAGGACCCGGGGAGGAGCCACGGCCGTGGCCGAGCTGATGTGCCCGGACTGTTCCGCGATTTCTCTTCCTAACTTTCCGTCCACTCCCGACCCAGGTGCCCGGCAACCCCGGGTGCAGGCCACCGTCCGGGTCGGATCGTCACCACGAACAGGAAACGATGAGCATGTCCCATCCCTCCCCTCTTCCACCCACTGCTTCGGCTCATTACCAGGTCCTGCGCACAGTGCCCTCCTATGACCAGGCTCAGCGCCTTGTCGATCGACTCTCCGACGCCGGGTTCCCGGTTGAGCACGTGCGCCTGGTCGGCACCGATCTGCGCCTGGTTGAGCAGGTCACCGGGCGGATGACCTACGGCAAGGCCGCCCTGTACGGGGCCGCCTCCGGGGCCTGGCTGGGATTGCTCATTGGCTTGCTGTTGGGTCTTTTCACGGTCGTGGGGTGGCTGTGGGTAATCCTGTGGGCGGTACTCCTGGGCGCGGTGTGGGGGCTGATCTTCGGGTTGCTGGGCCACGCGGCCACCGGCGGGCGCCGGGACTTCAGTAGCGTCCAGGGCCTGGAGGCGTCCTCCTACGAGATTCTCGTGGAGGCCGAGTACGTCGAGGCGGCCACGGCCAAGCTCGACGCCAGCCGTCCCACGACTTGACCGCCAAAGGCCCGGGCCCGGACCGGGTGCTGGCCCACGCCCGAGTAAGTGCTGAGGGCCGTGGCCCTCTGCGCTCCCCCGACACTCACCGCTGGAACGGATCCAGGAGCGGATCTCGCCGGGAAGCAGGGACGTCGGCGTGCCTGTCACCACCAACCGGGAGCCTGCTCGGCCTTCGATGAGCTTCAGAGCTCGCGCCTTGAACTCGGGGGTGTACTTCTGGGGCATGATCCGATCCTCTTTGAGGAAGTAGGTCGGAACGAAACCCAGGGCGCTTCAGGCAGCCACTGGTTGGCCAGTGCGATGAGCGCCCGGTGCGCGGTCGACCACGCCACCTGGTACTCGCTGACGGCGCGGTTGCCCGACGCGATCGCCGAACCGATCTTCTCTCGTAGCCGGGTCTTGAGCCGCGACCGTGCCGGCACAGCGCGGGACTGCTGCGTGAATGTCGCTGTCCCACAGGCCGGTTCGCGGCACACCAAGCGCCGTTTGAGCCACCACAGATCGGTTCTTTGGCCGGAGGCAGGCAAGTCCTTGACTCGAACCAGTGGCCGCTCCTTGATCCTTGAGGTGAGCACCCCGCACTCGGGGCAGGCGCCCTCCGGGTCGATGACCTCGATGACGACACGCACCGTGTCGGCATCGATTCGTTCGAGCTGCAGGACGGTGAACTCGTCCTCCAGCCCGAGCAACACTGACGTACCCTCGTTCATGCTCGTGGCCTCGCTGTTGTCGCGTTGTGAGAGACCAACAGCATGTCGGGGCCACGAGCCCCATCAACTACCGGGCACCCCGCTCAAGCGCGGAGGCCTGATAATGGAGGGGTGATCGTCGAACGGAAGGAGCAGGTCATGAGCGAGACCAGTGCATCGCAGAACCCGCAGGAGCCCGCCGATCAGGAGCATCCCGCCCAGACGGAGTCCGAGCGCGAGGAGCAGCTGGTGGAAGAGGAGGAGCGGGAGTCCTTCCCGGCTTCCGACCCGCCCGCCAACTACTGAGCGCGAGAGCACCGACGACGACGGCCCCGGCATCTGCCGGGGCCGTCGTCGTGTCTGCGCGGATCAGTCGGCGCTCACTCGGAGTCCGGGCCGACGGGGTAGTGGCTGCGGATCGCGATCCGGTTCCACGAGTTCATGACGATGGCCAGCCAGCTGATCGCGGCGACCTGCTCGTCGTTCAGGGAGCCGTCGTCCCAGTCGGTGCGCTCGGGGACCGAGAGGCGGGTGATCTCCTCGGCCAGCCCCAGCGCGGCCTGCTCCTGCCCGGTGAAGTACTGCGACTCCCACCAGGCGGCCACCACGGACAGCCGATCCGTGGTCTCGCCCATCTGCAGGGCATCGCGCGTGTGCATGCGCAGGCAGAAGGCGCACCCGTTGAGCTGGGAGACGCGGATCTTCACCAGCTCGGCCAGCAGCGGGTCGAGGCCCGCCGCGGCGACGGCCTTGGCGGCCTCGCCGTCCATGCGCAGCATGGCCTTGTAGGCGGGGTGCTCGGAGAGATCGATGTGCGACATGCGGCGGAGCCTACTCGAGTGCCCGGTCACTGCTCCGAGGGCAGGGGGATGCCCTGCTCCTGCATGAGCTCCTCTACCTCGGCGCCCTCCATGTACTCGAGCTGGAGCTCACCGCTGGTCTTGCAGCGGCCCAGATCGGCATCGAAGCACTCGGAGCCCACCTGGTACTCGAAGCCGGGCTCTACATAGCCGTTGTAGCCGTAGTACTCCTCCGAGGGGCCCACGTAGCCGTCCGCGTCTGCTTCCGGGCGCTGGTAGCCGCTGCCGTCGTCGGTGGCGTAGTCCGTCTGATCCGTGGTGTCGGGGTACATCGGGTAGTTGTCGATGGAGCCCGGGCCGGCGTAGCCCGGCTGATCCCCGGCCTGGGCCGCGCAGATGGTCTGTCGCTCGGCCATGAGCTCGGGGCTCGGGGCGCCCGTGGGGAAGGTATCCGAGTTGCAGGCGCCTCCGGCGTCGAAGAACGCCTGCGCCTCAGCGGACATGCCTGAGCTCGAGGCTGCGTCCGCCTCTGCGGGGGCATCCACGGGCGCCTCTGCGGCAGTCGGAGCGGCGGGGGCGGGCTCAGCCGGGGCGGTGGCTTCCTCGGAGGCCTCTGCGGAGGGAGTCGTCGAGCTGGTGGCTGAGGGGCTCGACGTGGTCTCGGGGGCCGAGGACGTCGACGAATCCGAAGCGGATTCGGCGTCGTCACCGCCCGAGCAGCCGGTCAGGGTCAGGCTCAGGAGGGCAGCGGTGCAGAGCAGGACAGGGCGCTTGCGCATGGAGGGGGCCTCTTCTCGATAGCGAACGATCGAGAATCTAGCGGGTCGGACGGCCTTGCGACCTCGGCACGCGCCGAGGGGTCGCTGATGCCGTCTTCCAGTGGCTGAAAGACGGCGTCAGCGACCCCTCGCGGGCAGGGTGCGATCTCTCGCGGGCTCCTGAGCCCGGTCTCAGCCCTTCATCAGCCGAGCGATGGCCTGGGAGGCCTCCTGCATCTTGGCGTCGGCCTCCTCGCCGCCTGCCTGGGCGGCGTCGACCACGCAGTGGCGCATATGGTCGTCGAGCAGGCCCAGGCCCACATTGCGCAGGGCCGAGTTCAGTGCGGAGATCTGCGTGAGGATGTCGATGCAGTACTTCTCCTCGTCGATCATGCGGTGGATGCCGCGGGCCTGGCCCTCGATGCGCTTGAGGCGGGCCAGGTAGCGCTGCTTGTCCGACATGTACCCGTGGTGGGCGTGGCCGTCCTGATCGAGCTCGCTGTCCGGGGCCATGTCCGCGGTGGCTTCCGCCGTCTGCTCCACGAGGGCCTCGTCGGCGGCGTCCTGATCGGTGCTCATGGTGCTGATCTCCTGGTCGTTCGGGATGCTCATGCGGCGGCGGGCTCGCGCTCGTCGGCCGTCGCGGCGGCAGGTGCGGCGCCGGAGCGGCTGCGGAACCCGCGCAGCCGCAGGCTGTTGGCCACCACGGACACGGAAGAGAATGCCATGGCCGCGCCGGCGAGCATGGGGTTCAGCAGTCCGAAGGCGGCCAGCGGGATCGCGGCCATGTTGTAGGCGAAGGCCCAGAACAGGTTGGACTTGATCACGCCCAGGGTCTTGCGCGACAGGCGCACCGCATCCGAGGCCGCGCGCAGATCCCCGCGCACCAGTGTGATGTCGGCGGCCTGGATGGCGGCATCCGTGCCGGTGCCCATGGCCATGCCCAGATCGGCCTGGGCGAGGGCGGCGGAGTCGTTGACGCCGTCGCCGACCATGGCGACCACGCGGCCCTCGTCCTGCAGCTGCTGGATGGTCGTGACCTTGTCCTGCGGCAGGACGCCGGCGATGACCTTCTCGATCCCGACCTCCGCGGCCACCGTCTCGGCCACGGCCTGGTTGTCGCCGGTCAGCAGCACGGGCGTCAGACCCAGGTCGCGGAACTGGCGGATGGCCTCGGCGCTGGTCTCCTTGACCGCATCGGCGACCGTCAGGACGCCGCCCACGGCACCGTCCCAGGCCACGACGATGGCAGTCTCGCCATCGGACTCCGCCTGCTCCTTGGCGCGGGCGAGGGCCTCGGGCAACTGCAGGGACCACTCCTGGAGCATGGTCTCGCGGCCGATGACCGCCAGGCGTCCGTCGACGACGCCCTGCACGCCGCGGCCCTCGAGGTTCTGGAAGCTCTCCACAGTCGGCAGGGCGCCCACGCGCTCGCGGGCGCCGCGGGTGATGGCACGCGCGATGGGGTGCTCCGAGGAGTCCTCCAGGGCGCCGGCGATGCGCAGCAGCTTCTGCTCATCCGTTCCATCGGCGGCATATGCACTCTTCAGCGTCATGCGGCCGGTGGTCACGGTGCCGGTCTTGTCCAGCACCACGGTGTCGACCTTGCGGGTGGACTCCAGGACCTCGGGGCCCTTGATGAGGATGCCCAGCTGCGCGCCGCGGCCGGTGCCGACCAGCAGCGCGGTGGGAGTCGCCAGTCCCAGGGCGCAGGGGCAGGCGATGATCAGCACGGCCACCGAGGCGGTGAAGGCGGCGGTGATCGGGAAGCCCGCGCCCAGCCACACGCCCAGGGTCGCCACGGCGATCGCGATGACGATCGGGACGAAGACGCCGGAGATCCGATCGGCCAGGCGCTGCACCTCGGCCTTGCCGGACTGCGCGTCCTCGACCATCTGGGCCATCTGCGCCAGCTGCGTGTCGGAGCCGACGCGAGTGGCGCGCACGACCAGGCGCCCGCCGGTGTTGACGGTCGCGCCGGTGACGTCGTCACCCTCGGAGACCTCGACCGGGACGGACTCGCCGGTCAGCATGGAGGCGTCAACGGCGGAGGAGCCGGAGACCACGGTGCCGTCGGTGGCGATCTTCTCGCCGGGACGGACGACGAACTCGTCGCCCTCGGCGAGATCATCGATCGAGATGAGGGTCTCGGCGCCGTCGCGCAGGACGGCGACCTCCTTGGAGCCCAGCTCCATGAGCGAGCGCAGCGCAGCGCCGGCCTGGCGCTTGGAGCGCTTCTCGAAGTAGCGCCCGCCCAGGATGAAGAAGATGACGCCTGCGGCGACCTCCAGGTAGATCGAGCTGGCGCCGTCCGTGGGCTCGACCGACAGCTCGAAGGCGTGCGTCATTCCCGGCATCCCGGCGGTGCCGAAGAACAGGGCGTAGAGCGACCACAGGAACGCGGCGATCGTGCCCATGGAGATCAGCGTGTCCATGGTGGCCGAGCCGTGGCGCAGGTTGGTCCAGGCGGCCTTGTGGAAGGGCCAGCCGGCCCACACGATCACGGGGGCGGCCAGGGTGAGCGAGAGCCACTGCCAGTAGGTGAACTGCAGTGCGGGGATCATCGCCAGGATGATGACCGGAACGCCCAGCACACCCGCCCCGATGAGGCGATGGCGCAGGGAGGTCAGCTCGGGGTCCTCGCCCTCGTCGTCATCCTTCTGCGGCTGCGCGCCCTTGGGCCTGGGCAGCTCGGCGGTGTAGCCCGCCTGCTCGACCGTGCTGATCAGCTGCTGGCTGTCATAGCCCTCCGGCACGGAGACGCGCGCCTTCTCGGTCGCGTAGTTGACCGAGGCGCTCACGCCGTCGAGCTTGTTCAGCTTGCGCTCGATGCGGTTGGCGCACGACGCGCAGGTCATGCCGCCGAGCAGCAGCTCGACGTCGGGACCCGACGACTGCGGCTGGGCGCTGGAGTCCGTGGGCGCGGAGGTGGTCATGGGTGCTTCTTCCTGGAAGTCGGTGCTCTCCCCGGCCCGGTGCGGCGGATCGGGGGGGTCAGTGATCGGAATCGGCGGGGTTCTCAGGCTCGTCCGGGGTCTGCGAGTGCGAGGACTCCTCGGCCTGCTGGGTCCAGGAGTCCACGGTGCTCTGAGGCACGACGGCGCGGCCGATGAAGAAGGCGGCGACGAAGACCGCCGCCAGCGCCGCGAGGTAGGCCCCGAGGCGGGCGGCGGCGCTCACGCTGCGCGCTCGGCCGAGTAGCCGGCCTCCTCGACGGCGGCCTTCACTGCGGCGTCGTCGACGGGCTGGTCGCTCTCGACGACGAGGCGGCCGGTCTTGTGGCTGACCTGGCTCACGGAGGCTCCGGGGATCTCCTCGACCTCTTCGCGCACGGACATCTCGCAGTGGCCGCAGGTCATGCCGGTGACGTTGAACTCGGTGGTCGCCATGGTGCGCTCCTTCGCTGGTGGTGATACCCCTAGGGGGTAGGTGATGACTCCATGTATACCCCCTTGGGGTATGGCGGTCAAGGGGTGCAGGGGGCTTCCTCCGGCGGTCGTGGCCGTGCTAGATTCACAGCATCACGGCTAGCCGCTTCCTCGTTTGCTGAGGGGCGGCTAGTTTTCTGCCATGGTCCAGGTGGAGAGTTCGTACGCGAAGCCCTTCCTGTCCATCGGCGAGCAGGTGCAGCTCCTGCGGGACCGCGGCATGACGACGGGTGCCGCTGACGAAGCCGGGGCGGTCCTGCGGCGCATCGGGTATTACCGGCTCTCCGGCTATTGGTATCCGCACCGGGTCAGACGCACTTTGGATTCTGGCGAGGTCGAGGTGACCTCGGAGTTCGAGGCGAACACCTCGTTGCGGATGGTTGTGCGGATCCACGACTTCGATGGACAGGTGCGCTCGCTGCTGCTGGAGGCGATCGAAGCCGTCGAGATCGCGCTGAGATTCCGCGTCGGGCACACGCTCGGGTTTCGCGATCGCTTCGCTCACCGTGAGTCGGCATCCCTGGATCCGGCGTTCACCAGCTCTCCAGCAGCAGGCTCTTCATCGCGCAGCCCGCATGCAGAGTGGCTCGAAGAGTACGACCGCCAGGAGGCCCGCTCACAGGAGACGTTCGTGCGCCATTTCCGCCAGGAGTACGGACCGCACCTGCCGGTGTGGGTCGCCACCGAGGTGATGTCCTTCGGCACTCTTCGCCGACTGTTTCTCGGAGCAGCAGAGCAGGACCGGCGGCTCATCGCGGCAGCCTTCGACTTGTTCACCTCCACTGGTCAAGGGGACTCAGCACTGCTCAGCAATTGGCTGGAGCACATGAGGCACCTCCGAAATCTGTGTGCACACCATGCGCGCGTTTGGAACCGATCGTTCACCGCGGAGCTTGCTCGCAGCAGGACTGTGCCGGAACTGGAGCACGTCGATGGACGTGGTCGGCGGCACCTGTATGGAAGCATCGCCGTTCTCTCCTACCTGCTCGAGCGCATCGATCCGGGGGATGCCTGGAAGGACCGGGCGATGGAGCTCATCGCGGGTGGACAGAGCCGCCTCGGAATTTCGCCGGAAGCGATGGGATTTCCGGACGGGTGGGCGGGCCGAGCAATCTGGCGGGCCGACTACCGACGGGATCCTGAATTGGCCCGGCGTGCTCAGCTGCTCGCGAGCGCACCTGTCGGCACGAACGATGTGACACGGCAGCTGCTGAGTGTGAAGCCGGCGCGGGAAAGACAGAGCTGGCTGAGATATCTGACGAAGAACTCCGCGCTCGTGGCCGTGTCATACGGAGGGACGAAGCTCTACCCGCGCTTCCAGTTCCGGGACGGTGACGTCATCCCAGCGGTGGCCGACCTGAATGAGAAGCTCTTCCGCCGTCTTGCCGGCGATACGGAACGCGCTGAGGTCAGCTGGGACGTCCTGGAATGGTGGATCACGCCGATCCCGGAGCTTGGTGGCGCACCGAAGGACCTGATCGGCGCAGGTGATCTGCTCGAATCCGTGGGGGACGAGCATCTTCCGGGGCCTCATCCCGTCTCATAACACTTGAGTCGATCCAGTCAGCGCATGCGTCCGCATCACAGGCGCTTAGAGTGGATCCGTAATCATCAGACTCCGGAAGGGCCGACGGATGGCACCCAGCGCGCTTGACTTCACTGCCATTGACTTCGAGACGGCGAATCGCGAAAGGGCCTCCGTCTGCGCGGTCGGGGTCGTGAGGGTTCTCGGCGGGCAGATCATCGCCAAGGACTCGTGGCTGGTCGTTCCGCCGACAGGTGCTGACGCTTTCGATTTAGGCAACATCCGCATCCATGGGATTCGCCCACAGGATGTTCGGCGTCGTGGCATCAGCTGGGAGGAGAGCCTGGCGCGCATCGAGTCCTTCCGCGGCGGCTCACCGCTGATCGCGCACAACTCGAGCTTCGATCAGTCTGTCTATGCCGAGTCCTGTCGACGGGTGGGGATCACACCGCCGTCGGCGCGGTGGGAGGACACGCTGAAGCTTGCACGCCAGCACCTGAGGCTTCCGGACTACAAGCTCCCGACCGTGGCGAAACATCTGCGGGTCAAGGGATTCAAGCACCACGATGCGGCCGCAGATGCGGCAGCGTGCGCGCAGATCGCCATCAGCATCGGCAAGCAGATCGGTGCTGAGACCATCAATGGTCTGTGGCCGTTGCAGCAGACGCGGACGGGATCTTCGAAGTGGAGCTCGGACCGTGTCTCCAAGGCGAAGGTCGCCGATCTCCCGAAGCCGGATCCAGAGGCAGACGAACGGCACCCGCTCTTCGGGCAGTCAGTCGTGCTCACCGGGGACCTGGGTTCCATGGACCGGTGGAGAGCCTTCGAGCGCATTGCAGCGGCCGGAGGGACTCCCCAGAAGAATGTGACGCTCAAGACCACCATGCTTGTGGCGGCCTCCCATCGGCGGCTTCCGGATGCGTACCGCCCCGAACTCGGCAGTAGCAAAGAGCGGAAGGCCTCGGAGTATCGAGACCGTGGCAACGCGATCATCTTCGTGGGTCGGTGGGACTTCTTCGACCTCATGGAATGGAAGCCGACTGAGGCCGACTTCATCGAGGCTCCCTCACCTGCTTGTCGCGAAGCGCCTGCGGAGACCCCGCCGGTCGTGAAGCCGACTGTGCCAATGGCGGCCTCTGCCCCCTCGGAACCTCCAGTACAGGAGCATCCAGCCCCGGCGACGCTTCCTCCCGAAGCGCCTGTGTTCGGTGTAGACCACAGGTCGGATGGTGCTGCTGCAGCGGCCTCCGAGAGTTCACAGGCCCCCATCTGGCAGGCGCCATCGCAGGCATCTGCTGAGCAAGCAGCTCCGAGCACTCCGCGATGGGCCCCTGTCGCACCGGATGCGCACGTTCAGACGCCAGGTCGTCGAGGGACCCGCGGGTCCTCGATCAGAGGCGAGGGAGCCTCGCTGGGCGGACCGGGGCCGCGTCCTGCGATGTGGCGGAAAATCCTGGGGTGGGTGCTTCTGGTCCTCGGCGCGCTCGCGGCCCTCTTTCTCCTCACCGTGGCTCTCGTGGGCGTGTTCACGCCATCGGAGTCCGTCGGGGTCACAATCGCAGCCGTGATGGTGACACTTCTGATGGCGCTGACGGCCCTAGGGATGGCCTTCCTAGGGGTCTATCTCATCTGGCTTCGGGGCCGTCGCCGTCCTCAGAGCACCTGACGCTCTGGAGAGGTCAGGGCATCCTGAAAGGTGACTCGGCATCGACTGTCACATCTGCTGCAACGTTGCTGTTGCAGCAGATGTGACAGTCCGAGCCCACCGGGCTCACCCCACCAGCGTCGCGAACCTCTGCAGGTCCACGTTCCCGCCGCTGAGGATCGCCCCCGCCCGCAGCCCGTGGACGTCGTGCTCCTGAGCCCAGGCGCGCAGTCCTGCCAGCCCCAGGCAGCCGGTGGGCTCCACGACCGTCTTCATGCGCTCGGCCAGGAAGCGCATCTCGGCCACCAGGGCGTCGTCGGGGACGGTGATGACCGACTCCACGCGCTCGCGGATGATCGCGAACGTCGTGTCGCCCACCCGGGTGGTCTGGGCCCCGTCGGCCAGCGTCTCGGGGACGTCGATCGTGACGGGGCGCCCCAGAGCCAGGGAGCGCTGGACGTCGTCCCCAGCGGCGGGCTCCACGCCGATCACGCGGCAGTCCGGAGCCAGCAGGCCGGCGGCCAGCAGTGACCCTGAGAGCAGGCCCCCGCCGCCCAGCGGCACGAAGAGCAGATCGAGCGGCCCGGTCTCCTGGAGCAGCTCGAGGGCGGCCGTGCCCTGCCCGGCGATGATGTCCGGGTGGTCGAACGGCGGGATCACATGCGCCCCGCGCTCCTCGGCCAGACGGGCCGCCAGCGCCGCGCGATCCTCGGCGCGGCGGTCGTAGGCCACCACCTCGGCGCCGTAGCCGCGCGTGGCCGCCGACTTCATCGCCGGGGCATCGGACGGCATCACGATCGTGGCCGCACGCCCCTGCAGCGCAGCGGCCAGGGCCACCGCCTGGGCGTGGTTGCCCGAGGAGAAGGCGACGACGGCGTCGTCGTGCGGCAGCCGCGACAGCGCGGTGAACGCCCCGCGGAACTTGAAGGCCCCCGCTCGCTGCAGGTTCTCGGCCTTGAGGTGCGCGGAGCACCCGAGCTGCTCGTCGAGCGTGCTCGAACTCAGCACCGGGGTGCGGTGCGCGACGCCCTCGAGGATGCGGGCGGCGGCCAGGACGTCGTCGGAGGTGGGGCTCATGGCCCCAGTATCCGTCTCAGCGCAGTGGATCGAAGGCCTTGATCGCCGGGTGGATCGCTCCGGTGGTGATCTGATCGGCCAGAAGGCGCCCGGTGATGGGTCCCAGGACCATGCCCCACATGCCGTGCCCGCCGGCCACGTAGACATTGGGGACCTGCGTGGCGCCGATCAGCGGGAGGCCGTCCGGGGTGACGGGGCGCGAGCCGACCCACTCGTCCTGGCGCGCGTCGAGGTCCACGCCGGTCATGAGCTTCCGCGCCTCGTTGACGATCGCGGTGATGCGCCCCGGGTCGAAGGGCTCATCGGCGTGCTTGAACTCCATGGTGCCGGCGATGCGGAACCGCCCCTGGTAGGGGGTGCAGGCCATGCGCGCGTGCGGCAGGTACACGGGGTGCTCGGCGGGCTGGTCGGTGGCCACTGAGAACGAGTACCCGCGCCCGGCTTGGACCTTCACCTTCACGCCCAGCGGCGCCGCCAGCCGGGGCAGCCAGGCGCCGGTGGCGATCACGACGGTGTCCGCGGTGAGGTGCTCGCCCGTGGACAGAGTCACCGACGGGGTCCGCGTGGAGTTCACGTCGGTGACTTCGACACCCGTGCGCAGGGTGCCGCCGCGCTGGACGAAGGCCTGCCCCAGCGCCTCCATGAACGGGCCGGGCTCGAAGTAGCGCTGGCCCTCCAGCCGGTAGGCCACCTTCACGTTCTCGGAGAGCATCGGCGCGAGCTCGCGGGGGTTCTCGAGCGGCTCGAACGGCACGTCCTGGCCGTGGCGGACCGCTCCGGCCACCTCGCCCAGGAACCCCTGGGACTGCTTCTCGTTCTCGAACCCGACGACGAACGGGCTCTTGCGCGTCCAGGACTCGATGCCGCCGTCGGTCAGCTCGTCGAAGCCCTCCAGCGCGAGCTTGTCGATCGGCGTCAGCGCGGCCATGGTGCGATCCCACGACTTGGTGGTCGCGTGCGCCATGAACCGGGCGAAGAAGCTCCACAGCGTGGGGTCCACGCGGGCGGGGACGTGCAGGGCGGCGTCGGGGTCCAGCAGCGCCTTGGGCCCGTAGCCCCACAGGCTCGGGTGCGACAGCGGGATGGTCTTGCCCGGGGAGAGCCAGCCGGCATTGCCCCACGACGACCCCGCGGCCACGCCCTCCTTGTCGATCACGGTGACCTCGAGACCGCGCTCCTGGAGGTGCCAGGCGGTGGCCAGACCGACCATTCCTGCTCCGATGACGATGGCGTGGCTCATGCCTCTCCTCCTGGGGGACCGTGCGGTGCGGATGGCCGCGGGCGCTGCTGATGATGTGATCCGGAACACTAGAAGGACTCTGCCGATTCCTCCATGGTCCATGGAGGAATCCGTGCGCATTCAGCGATAATCGACGGAATCCGCTGACCGACCCTCAGGAGAGCCCATGGTCACCGCAGAATCCGCCTCGCCTCGTGCCCTGGATGAGCTGGATCAGGCCCTGCTGCGCGAGCTGCGCGGCAACGGGCGAATGGCGATCAGCGAGCTGGCTCGTCGAGTGGGGGCGGCGGAGTCGACCTGTCACAAGCGGGTGGGTGCGCTGGTCGAGTCCGGGGTGATAACCGGCTTCCGCGCCGAGGTGGATCCTGCTGCGCTCGGGCTGTCGATCGAGGTGCTCATCAGCATCCGCGTCCACCCGCACGCCCGTCGTTCCCTGACGCGATTCCAGGCCTACCTGACGGATCTGCCCGAGTCGCGGCAGGTTTACTTCCTCGCCGGGGACCGCGACTTCCTGGTCCACGCGGCGGTGCGCGACACCGAGGCCCTGCGCGCTCTGGTCTCGGACCGGATCAGCATGCGCGAGGAGGTCGCGTCCACCAACACGAGCCTGATCTTCGACCACTCGCCGCGATGAGATCTGCGCACTGGCTGCTGCCCATCGACCCCGCCGCCCACGCCGAGCACCTGCCCGGCGACTGGCGCACCCGCGCAGATGCCACGGCCGTCTGGGACGCGATCGGGCGCTCGCAGCCGATCCGCCGCTGGTGCCTGCGCACGGGCTTCCGGATCATGCGGCCCGGGGATCTGGTCTGGGCCTACCTCTCCCGGCGGCAGGAGCTGTGCGCCGTGGGGACGGTGGCCGAGATCGTCCAGGAGGACGGTGCGTGGTTCGTGCACATCGACTGGGATGGGCCGCGCACCGCGCAGCTGTGCCGGGATCCTCTGCCGCGCGGCGCCTTCGGCCAGGTCCCCATGTCCACCTGCCGGGCGGGGGAGCCGGCGACGGAAGTGCTCGCGGCGTGCCACGGGGCGCTGGCGGCCCGGGGGATGTGATGCGCAGCACGAGGCCGTAGGCTCGCCGCAGGCCTGCGGAGGAGGCCTCATGAGCAAGCGGATCGCCATCATCGGAGCAGGGATCGGCGGCCTGACCCTGGGCATCGAGCTGCAGCGCCGCGGCCTGGACGTCCAGCTCTACGAGCAGACCCCGGTGCTGCGGGAGGTCGGGGCGGCGGTGTCGCTGTCGGCCAACGCCACCCGCTTCTACGACCAGCGCTTCGGCTTGGCCGAGCCCCTGGGGGCCGTCTCCGCGGAGGTGGACGGACTGATCTTCCGGGAGGGCCGCACCGGCGAGCGGATCGCACGGCTGTCGTCGCACGACGAGTACCGGCGCCGCTTCGGCGCCTCGTTCCTGGGCATCCACCGCGCCGATCTGCAGTCGATCCTGTTCAGCGCACTGGACCCCGACTCGCTGCACCTGGCCAAGCGCGTGGTGCAGATCGACGGCTCGGGCTCCGCCGCCGTCCTGCGCTTCGCCGACGGGGACGCAGCCGAGGCCGACCTGGTCATCGGCGCGGACGGCGCTCGCTCGCTGACCCGGCGCACGCTGCTGGGCTACGACGACGCCCGCTGGTCCGGCTGCTCCGCCTCCCGCGGGATCGTGGCGCCCGAGCTGATGCCGTCGCTGCCAGATCCGGAGGCGATCCAGTTCTGGATGGGCCCCGGCGGGCACCTGCTGCACTATCCGATCGGCAGCGGGGACCAGAACTTCTTCCTGGTCCGCCGCGAGCGGCTCCCGTGGTCCGAGAAGGGCTGGGTCGTGCCGGTGGAGGAGGGCCATCAGCTCGAGGGCTTCGAGGACTGGGCCGCACCCGTCGTCGAGATGGTCACCGCGGTGCCCGTGACCGAGCGGTGGGCGCTGTTCTTCCGACCGCCGCTCACGCACTGGTCCGACGGCCGGATCACTCTGCTCGGCGACGCCGCCCACGCGACCGTCCCGCACCACGGGCAGGGCGCGAACCAGTCCATCGAGGACGCGATCTTGCTCTCGGACCTGCTGGCCGGCTCCGACGACTGGGATGCCGCTCGCCTCGAATACGAACGACGACGGCGCTTCCGGACCCGTCGCGTCGTGGACGCCTCGGTCGCGGTGGGCGAGATGCTCCACCTGCCCGACGGCCCGCCCTGCCGGCCGAGCCCGCCGCTCGCACCGTGTGCTCCTACGGCGTGCGCGCCGGCGACGATCTGCACATCTCCGGACTGGTGTCCTTCGCCTCGGCACGATCGTGGGCGAGGGCGACAGCGACGTCCAGGTGGAGCAGGTCTTCACGAACATGCGCGCGGCGGTGGAGGAAGCCGGCGGGTCCATGGACGACATCGTCTCCACGACCACCTACCTCACCGACGTCACCCAGGCCCCGTCGATCAGCGCGGCCCGCGCCCGGCATTTCACCGGCGACGTCCTGTCCACGCATACCGTGATCGGGGTGGCCGCCCTGGCCCGCCCGCAGTTCCTGGTGGAGATCTCGGCGATCGCGCACCTGGGCTGAGCCCACGCTCCTCCGTGCTCCGCCGATAGGCTCGACGGATCGCACACGGAAGGGGAGGGCGAGCATGGCCCAGCACTCGCAGACCGCACCCGGCGGAGGATCGACCGGCGGATCGAGCAAGGAGCAGCGCAGCAGTCGACGCGCCGTGACGGTGTTCCCGCTGCTGATCCTGGCCGGAGCCGCCGTCGCCCTGCTGTTCCCGCAGGCCTTCGCCGGCTGGGGCGCGGGGGTGACGCCGGCGCTGATGATCATCATGTTCGGCATGGGGCTGACGCTGTCCCTGCCGGACTTCGCGCTCGTGCTGAAGCGGCCGCTGCCCGTGATCGCCGGAGTCATCCTGCAGTTCACGATCATGCCGCTGCTTGCTCTGGGCATCGCGACCGCCCTCGATCTGCCGCCGCAGCTGGCTGCGGGCATGATCCTGGTGGGCTCGGTGCCGGGCGGCACGTCGTCGAACGTCGTGACCTACCTGGCCAAGGGTGACGTGGCGCTTTCGGTGACCATGACGTCGCTGTCCACGCTGCTCTCGCCGCTGCTGACGCCGCTGATCACCCTGGCGCTGGCCGGTCAGTTCCTGGAGGTGCCCACCGGGAGCCTGGCCCTGTCGCTCGTGCAGATTGTCCTGGTCCCGATCATCCTGGGGCTGATCATCCACTCTCTGCTGCCCGGATTCGTGCGGAGGGTCGAGTCGATCCTGCCGTGGGTCTCGGTGCTGGGCATCACCTACGTGGTGATCGCCGTGGTCTCCGGCTCCGGCGAGGTGCTGGCCGCTGCCGGCCTGGGTCTGATCGTGGGCGTCATCCTCCACAACCTGCTGGGCTACGGCCTGGGGTATGCAGTTGCAGCGCTCGTGCGCTTCCCGGTGGCTTCCCGACGCGCGGTCTCCGTCGAGGTCGGCATGCAGAACTCGGGGCTGGCCTCAGGCCTGGCCGCGCAGTACTTCACGCCCGAG
Source organism: Kocuria palustris (assembly GCF_016907795.1). Lineage (NCBI taxonomy): Bacteria > Bacillati > Actinomycetota > Actinomycetes > Micrococcales > Micrococcaceae > Kocuria > Kocuria palustris. Next base: position 1,592,114 of record NZ_JAFBCR010000001.1, on the reverse strand, counting down.
GCGGCCCTGCCCGGGGCCATCTTCTCGGTGTGGCACAACATCTCCGGCGGGATCCTGGCCTCGATCTGGGGCCGTCGTCGTCCGGACGATCACGCGGAGCCCACGCACCGCTGAGGCAGTCGCGTCACCCGTCGTCGTCACGAGTGGCCAAATCGCCACCGCCCCTCCCTCGAGTGGCCGATTGCTCACCGTTTCAGCGACGAAACGGTGAGCAATCGGCCACTCGATGAGGTTGAGGTGTCGTTTCGGCCAGTCGCAGAGGCCCTCAGATCCGACGCAGTGTCAGGATCTGCTCGGCCGTGCCGACGGGTCCGCGGGCGTCGTGCAGCGTGGAGCTGGTGAGTCCCACGCCGTCCGGGCCCCAGATGACCTCGGTGTCCAGGCCGGTCCAGGTGCCCTCCGGGACCCGGTGCAGATGGGCGGTGAGATCGACGTTGGGGAAGGTCCACCGGTCCGTCTGCTGGCGGACGGCGATCCCGTTGGCGGCGTCGATGCTGGAGAAGAACCGGGCGAGGTCGCCGGCGGTCTCCTCGGCCACGATCTCCGACGGGCTGTGCAGCCACACGGTTGCCCGCCCCGGACGCTGCTGCACGACCCTGGCCTGGATCTGGGCGATGTAGCCGCCCGGCCACCCGTTGCTCATCTCCCAGGGCTCGACCTCCTCCGGAGAGGGCATCGGCTCGGCCTGGCCGCCGACGACATCGGCGGTGTCCGCGTGCGAGAGGTACCAGGCCCGGGCGATGACGACGGCGCGTCCGGCGATGGTCACGGTGGCCTGCAGCAGCTCGATGGTCCGCCCGGGTCGCAGGACTTCGACGTCGACGGTCAGCTCGGACATGGGCAGACGCCCCAGGATGTCGTAGCTGATCCGGCCGAGCTGCAGCTGCGAGTCGCCCTGGTCGGAGCGGAAGCGCTCGAGCTCGTGCACCACGAGGCCGGCGATGGAGGCGAAGTGGTGATCCTCCTCCGACCAGGCGCCCGAGGCGTGCTCGGTGGGCTCGAACGTGGTGGGGCCGGTGCGATGGAAGAAGGCCTGCTCGGCGGTCATGGGTCTCCTGGGTCGGCGAGGGAGCGGGGGAGTCGTCAGGGGGAGTGAGGGATCAGGGTACGAAGACGCACAGAGGGTGACCGGCCGGGTCTGCCACGATCAGCAGCCGCTCCTCCGGATCATCCAGGGAGTCCTGCAGCATGACGGCACCGAGCTCGAGCAGGCGAGGCTTCAGGGCCCGCAGCTCGTCGACGGTCTCGAGAGTCAGATCGAGGTGGATCTGCTGCGGCACGTCGGGACTCGGCCAGGTCGAAGGCGGGAGCGCCTCCACCCGCTGGAAGGAGAGCCTGACGCCGCCGGGTCCGAGCAGCGTGCGCCACTCGCCGGAGTCCTTCTCGGTCCCGGGCGCGTAGTCCCAGCCCAACAGCGAACGGTAGAAGTCAGCCAGCGAGGCCACGTTCTGGGTGTCCAGGACCGTGGTGTGCAGGGCGGGGCGGGGTGCGGTGTCCATGAGGCCAGTCTGCGTCGATGTCGCGCACGTCACAACATGGACGCGAGTGGCGAGCGGGTGTTCGCGTCGAGGAGAAGGCCTCCCGCAGATGCCCTGCCGCAGAGCATGATGGACAGATGACCGATCTGCAGAATCCCGCCAGCACGTTCATCCTGAACAACGGCGTCGAGATGCCCGTGATCGGGCTCGGCGTCTACCAGTCCGAGCCGGAGGAGACGGCCCAGGCCGTCGAGGCCGCGCTGCGCGCCGGATACCGCCTGATCGACACCGCCGCGGCCTACGGCAACGAGCGCGAGGTCGGGCAGGGCCTGCGCGATTCCGGCGTCCCGCGCGACGAGGTCTTCCTGGAGACCAAGGTCTGGATCAACGACTACGGCTACCAGGAGACGCTGCACGCCTTCGACAAGGCCGCCGGCAAGCTCGGTGTGGAGCAGCTCGACCTGCTGATCCTGCACCAGGCCCTCGAAGGCGAGTTCGAGCGCACGATCCAGGCGTACATGGCCCTCGAGCAGCTGCTCGCAGACGGCAAGGTCCGTGCGATCGGTGTCAGCAACTTCGAGGTCCGCCACCTGGAGGAGCTCATGCAGCGCACCACCGTGGTGCCTGCCGTGAACCAGATCGAGTACCACCCGTACTTCGCTCAGACCGAGGTCGAGGAGTTCGGGCGCGAGCACGGCATCCTGACCCAGTCCTGGTCCCCGATCGGCGGCATCACCAGCTACCGCGGTCTCGACGGCCAGGAGCACACGACCTTCGACGACCCGACGATCACGCAGATCGCCCAGGCTCACCAGGCCACCCCGGCGCAGGTCATGCTGCGCTGGCAGCTGCAGCGCGGCCGTCAGGTGATCCCCAAGTCGGTGAATCCCGAGCGCATCCGCGAGAACCTGGACGTCTTCGGCTTCGAGCTGACCGGCGACGAGCTGGGGCAGCTCGATGCCCTGAACACCGGCAAGCGCGGCGGACCGGAGCCGCACCAGGTGACGCTCGAGGACTTCGGCAAGGAGATCCCGGAGGCCTGAGCCGCCGGCCGGGCCACCATGGCGCACCTCGAGCGGATCGGCTCCACCCTGGTCAAGGGACTGGGGTGGAGTCAGCATGAGCGGATCGGGGTGGCGGTCGGCGGGCTGGACCGGGACCGTCGCTGGACGCCGGTCTGGGCCGATGACCTGATCTGCCTGCGGGCCCCGCAGTTCCCGGCCATGGTCCGACTGGTGGTCGAGCCGGGGGATCTGCCCGGTGATGACCAGCACGTGGTCCATCAGGAGGCACGGATCCGCTACTACGACCGCCGGATCCCTGCGCGCGTGCACGACGGACCTCTCGCACGGCGACTCTCGGACGAGGCCGGGAGACAGGTCCTGCTGGCCCGCACCCTGTTCTCGGACGCGATCGTCTGGGGCGCGCCTGTGAGCGTGCTGCTGCGCTCCGAGCTGGCGGGGCTGCCGTCGGACACGCACCGCTACCGTCCCAATCTGGTGATCGACGACCGCGACGCCCCGCTGGCGCTCGCGGCCGGATCGCGCCTTGAGGTCGGTGCGGTGACGCTGGGGGTCGTGGGGGAGTTGGAGCGCTGCGTGATCATCGACCATGACCCCGTCACCGGGGCAAAGGACCATTCTCTGCTGCGGTGCATCCGTCCCGGGGCGCTGCTGGCCTACGGCTGCATGGTCGTGACGGAGGGCGAGCTGGCAGTGGGGGACCCCGTCAGGGCCATGCTCGCGGCCTGAACCGGGCAGGACACAGCGAAAGACGCCGAAGGAGCACACCGTGGAGCGCGACGAGCTGCTGGAGCGGATAAGCCGAGGGGAGGTCATCCGCGGCGGATCGGACCTGCATGCGGCCATGCACGAGATCAGCCAGGAGGCGCTGCGCATCACCGCCGCGCTCAACACCGGTTACCAGGACCCCGGCGAGGTCCGACGTCTTCTGGGTGCGCTGACCGGTCAGGAGATCGACGCCTCCGTGACCGTCTTCCCGCCGCTGCGCTCGGACTTCGGCAAAGCCCTGCGCATCGGCTGCGACGTCTTTATCAACTCCGGCTGCGCGTTCCAGGATCAGGGCGGGATCACGATCGGCGACCGCTGCCTGATCGGGCACAACGCGGTGATCACCACGCTGAACCACGACATGGATCCGACCAAGCGCGGCGACATGCACCCCGCTCCGGTGGTCCTGGGCGACGACGTCTGGCTCGGCGCCAACGTCACGATCCTGCCCGGCGTCACCATCGGCGATGGGGCGGTGGTGGGCGCCTCCTCGACCGTGACCAAGGATGTGCCCGCGGGCGCCGTGGTGGTGGGCACTCCCGCGAAGCAGATCAGCTCAGTGCCCGGGTACGAGCGCTGAGGAGCTTCATGATCCGAGATCGCAGACCTGAGGACCTCGACCGGCTGAGCGAGGTGCTCGCCGAGTTGGCGGAGCGTGCCGAAGTGCTGCCGCAGCATCGGCAGCGAGCGTGGTTGGAGTCCACGGACGCGGAGTGCTCCTGGGTCTTCGATCAGGCGCCCGTGGTCGTGACGCCGACCCGGAACATCGTCGGCCACGTGCAGTTCCGGCCGTCTCCGGACACCGATTGGGCTCGGGAAGCGGCCGCGCAGCTAGGTGAGGATCACGCTGCGCTCATGATGATCGGTCGGCTGTTCGTGAAGCCTTCAAAGCACGATCAGGGCATCGCCAGGTACCTGTTGAAGGAGTCGGTCAAGCATGTCCAGGGGCAAGGGTCAACGCCTCTGCTCGATCCTGATGACCCTGTGCTCATTCCGTCGTCGCTACCAGCCCGACTTGGATTCGCGCCCTTGCGCACTTCCTGTGGTGCCGTCCTCGTTGCGGCACAGAGGAGGTGACGAATCGCCCAGTCTTCTCCAAGTCCCAATCAGGACTTGGAGAAGACTGGGAGCTGGCGGATCCACTCAGTGGGAGGAGGGCGTCTTCGGTGCCCGGACCAGCACCGTTGCGATGGCCGCGACGGCCAAGGGGACAGCGAGGACGGCGAAGTAGCCGTTCGGGCCGAAGGCCGCCAGCAGAGTTCCTCCCAGCGCGGAGCCCACGATCGATCCGAGCCTCCCGACACCGATCGAGAACCCGGTGGCCACACCTCGCAGCTCCGTGGAGTACGTCCCAGCGACGAGGTAGTTCAGCACGAGCTGCTGGCCGCCGATGCCCAACCCCGCCAGTGCGATGAGCACGAAGATCACCGTCCACTGGCTGCCTGCCAGCCCGAGCCCCAGGCTGACGAGGATGCCCACCGTGAACATTCCGAGCAGCAGTTTCCGCAGCTGGACTCGGGGCAGGAGGAAGGAGATCGGGAACGAGAAGAGGATGAAGGCCCCATTGACGACGATCGTTCCGAAGGCTGCGTCCGACGTCGAGAGCCCGAGCATGTGGAGGGCGGTCGGCATCCACTGCAGGAGCAGGAACCAGGCGATCCAGTTTGCGAGATAGACAGCGCCCACGGCGATCGTGGTGGCGCGGTACTTCTGGTCGAACAGGGCGGCGATGGAGCCTCGGGACCGCCCGCCGAGCTCCGGCACGAGCGCGGTGCTCTGATCGACAGGGACCTTCGTCGCTTGGTGGATGAGCATTCGAGCCTTCGTCTGGTCGCCGGGGCGGCCGCGAGCCACGAGATATCCGGGGGACTCAGGGCAGAAGAACATCACCGCGATCATGATCACGGGCAGGACGCCGCCCAGCAGGAACATGCCGCGCCACCCCAGGATCGGCAGCCACTCTGCTGCGACCACGCCGCCGAGCAGTGCCCCTCCGGGGAGGCCGGGCAGCACGAGGCTCAGGGACAGGCCGCGGCGTTTCTGGTGGCTGTACTCCCGCCACCAGTGCGAGCAGGGCGGGCGTGGCTCCGCCCATGCCGAGGCCGATGAGGAATCGCAGCGCGATGATCTGCCATGTGGTCTGGGCGAAGGCTCCGAGGATCGAGAACACCCCGAAGATCGTCAGGGCGACGATGATCGTCCGCTTGCGTCCGAAGCGATCCCCCGCAGAGCCGAGCGTCATGGCGCCCAGGGCCATGCCGATCGTGCTCGCGGTGATCACCCACGTCATGTCCGTCGCGGCCATGCCGAAGTCCGCGGCGATCGAGGAGCCGATGAAGGCGATCGACTGGGTGTCGAATCCGTCCAGCAGGGCCACCACGAAGCACAGGAGCACGATCAGCCAGCGCCGGCTGTTCATCGGCCGGTCGTCCATGACCTGCTGAAAGGTCATCCGAGGCCCGGTGGAGGGTGAGGCGGTGTTCATGGATGCGCTCCAACACTGAAGTGATGCTCAGCACAATGTAGTCCAGATCTATCAATAGACCAGATTGATATGCGGCTCTGCGGCTGCTCGCCAAGCGGAAGGCGGTTCCGGTGAACCTGCAGGTTCACCGGAACCGCCTTCGACGTCGGTGTTGTTCGGACGCCCCGCTCAGACCTCCAGCAGCACCTTGATGGCCTCGCGCTGGTCCATGAGGCGGTAGGCCTCCGCGGCCTCCTCGAGCGGCAGGCGCTTGTCGAAGACCTTGCCGGGCTCGATCTTCCGATCCAGGATCAGCTGGATCAGCTCCGGGAGGTAGCGGCGCACCGGGGCGGGGCCGCCGTGCAGGTGGACCGTGCTGCCGAAGAGGAGGTCGCCGGGCAGCTCCACGCCGTGGGAGACGCCGACGAAGCCCACGTGACCGCCGGGGCGGGTGGACTTGATGGCCTGGAGCATGGCCTCCTGGGTGCCCACGGCCTCGATGACGCTGTGCGCGCCGAGGCCGCCGGTGAGCTCCTTGATCTTGGCCACGCCGTCGTCTCCGCGCTCGGTGACGATATCCGTGGCGCCGAACTCGCGGGCAAGCTTCTGCCGGGACTCGTGGCGGGACATGGCGATGATGCGCTCTGCGCCCATCTGCTGGGCGGCCAGGATGCCCATGAGGCCCACGGCGCCGTCGCCGACCACGGCCACGGTCTTGCCCGGGCCGGCGGCTGCGGCGTCGGCGGCGAACCAGCCGGTGCCCAGCACGTCCGAGGCTGCGAGCAGCGACGGGATGAGGTCATCGTCCGGGTGCTCCGGCGTGGCCACGAGCGTGCCGTCTGCCTGGGGGATGCGAGCGAGCTGCGCCTGCGTGCCGATCCCGCCCATGGGCGTGGTGTCCACGCAGCGCGACTGGTAGCCGGCCTGGCAGATCTCACAGGTGCCGTCCGAGGTCATGAACGACCCCACCACGAAGTCCCCGGGCTTCACCGTGGTGACGCTGTCGCCGACCTGCTCCACGACGCCCACGTACTCGTGGCCCATGGGCTGATCTTCCACGTCCTGGGCCCCGCGGTAGGGCCACAGGTCCGAGCCGCAGACGCAGGCGGCCGTGACCTTGATGATCGCGTCCGTGGGCTCGACGATCTGGGGGTCGTCGCGATCCTGGACCCGGACCTCGCCGGGGCTGTGCATGATGACGCCGCGCATGGGTGCCTCCTGATGAGTCGTGTCGTGCCTTCCTCTGGAAAGCGTAGAACGGGGCTCCGACGACACAGAGGCCCTGTCGGGACACCTCTGGCAGACTGCTCACGAACCGATCCGCGGCCGGTTGGCCGCCATGAGACTGAGGAGGCAGCCATGAAGGCGCGCCGACGCCTCCTTCCGTGGCGAAGCCGCTCGCGGCGCTGGATGGCCGGCGTCCTGGAGATCATGCCGGGCTCGGCCGTGGACGATCCGATCTCCGTCGTCGTGGGCGCGATCGCCATGATCCTGCTGCTTCCGCTGCTGGTGCTGTGGCTGCTCGAGTCCCTGGCGCAGTGGATCGCGATGCCGTTCGTCCTGCTCGCCCGTGCGTCCGGGATGGCCGCCGTGCCGCTGGTCGTGACGGAGCGCGGGCACGTGGCCCACCGTGAGAGCGTTCTCGGATGGGCCGAGGCGGATCACCGCCTGGTCGAGATGCGCCGTGAGATCGACCACGGCAGCCCGCATCCGTGGCGCGATCGCAGCGACCCGTGGACCAGCAGCAACCAGCCGGGATGGTGAGGACGAATGGACAGGATCGAGCTTCCGGGAACTGACGTCGTGCTGGAGGAGGCGACGGCCGAGGACCTGCCGGCGCTGATCGAGCTGATGTCCGACGACATGCTGGGCGCCTCCCGCGATGGGATCCGCTCGGAGGACAGGCAGCGCAAGGACGCCCACCGCTTCTACGAGCGGCTGGGCTTCGAGCGCAACCACGAGGGGTTCAAGCTCATGTTGGGAACGGCCTAGCCGTGCCCTTCCTGGACCGTCTCTCCCGCTGGGCCGAGCAGCGTCCGCAGGACACGGCCGTCGTCTGCGCCGACGACCGGCTGAGCTGGAGCGGGCTGCGCTCGCGGGCTGCCGAGCTGGCGGCTTCAGGGGAGGTTGTCGGGATCCTGCAGCAGGGCACCGGCACGGAGTTCGTCGTGCGATGGGCCGCGGGGGTGGCCGAGCGGCGCGTGTGCGCGGTCCTGGATCCGGCTCTGCCCGAGAGCATCGGCGGCGCGGTGAGCCAGCGCTGCCGCGACGTGCTCCCGGAAAGCGCAGCACCGGCACACCTGCGCGACGGGCCCGACGACTCCGCCTTCCTGGTGGGCCTGACCTCCGGCACCACCTCGGTGCCCAAGGGGTTCCTGCGCAGCCGCGGCTCCTGGCGACGCTCCTTCGAGGCCTCGACCCGGCATTTCGACCTGCGCAGTGAGGACCGGGTGCTGGTGCCCGGCCCGCTGTCGTCGAGCATGAATCTCTACGCTCTCTCCGAGTGCCTGCACGCCGGCGCCGCCGCCGTCGTCCTGCCGCGCTTCGACAGCGCGGCGGCCCGTGCGGCGATCACCGCCGAGGGCGTCACCCGGGTGGTGGCCGTGCCGACGATGCTGCGCCTGATCGCCGAGCGCGCCCTGGCTGCCGGAGAGTCTGCGCATGGACTGCGTGCAATCGTCTGCGCGGGGCAGAAGCTGGATCCGCAGACGCTGGCCGCGGCCCGCCGATGGGCGCCGAATGCCGTGATCTGGGAGTACTTCGGCGCCGCGGAGCTCGGCTTCGTGGCCGCTCAGGAGCATCCGCCGGGGGAGATCCGGACGCTCGACCCGACGGCGGTGGGGCTGCCGTTCCCCGGCGTGGAGGCGGTCATCGTGGACCACGACGGCCGTGTCCTTCCGGAGGGCAGCACCGGCAGCATCGCCGTGCGCTCCGATCTGGTGTGCGACGGCTACCTGTGGGGCGATGACGGCCGGGCATTCGCGCGGATCGCAGACCTGGCGACGGTGCGGGATCAGGGCTTCCTGCGCGATGGGCGGCTGCACGTGCTGGGCAGGGCCTCCGAGATGATCAACACGGGCGGGCTGAACATCTACCCGCAGGAGGTGGAGGCCGCGATCGGCTCTGTGCCGGGGGTGGCCGAGGCCGTCGTGGTGGGCCTGCCGGATCCTTCTCGCGGACAGCGCCTGGTCGCCGGCGTCCTTCTCGAGGACGAAGGGGCGGATCGGCAGAGTCTGCGGGCCGCGCTGGAGACCATGCTGGCCTCGACCAAGCGGCCCCAGCAGTACTGGCGTCTGGGTGAACTGCCCGTCACCGGCGGAGGGAAGATCAGTCGAGCCGTGCTGCGATCCTGGATCGAGGAGGGAGATCCCCGTGCCCGACCGCTCGGCTGATCCCTCAGCGCCTCTGCTCCTGCTCGGGCGCCGGACCCCGCTGACACGAGCAGGGACCGCGCTGGCCGACGTGCCCGTGCACCGTCTGCTGGCGCCGATCCTGCAGCGGCTCGTGACGGAGACGGGCCTGGCGCCGGAGTCCGTCGCGGACGTCGTGATGGGCAACGCGGTGGGCGCCGGAGGCAACCTGGCACGGCTGTCGGCCCTGGAGGCCGGGCTGCCGCTGTCGGTCCCGGGGGTCACGGTCGATCGGCAGTGCGGCTCGGGGCTCGACGCCGTCGTGCTGGCCTGCCGACTGGCGCAGGCCGGAGCGGGAAGCGCCTTCCTGGCCGGCGGCGCCGAGAGCATCAGCACGGCTCCGCTGCGAGGCCGTCGCGGCGCGGACGGGGAGGTCGAGTTCTACCGGCGCGCCCGCTTCAGCCCCGAGCACCTGGGGGATCCGGGCATGGGTGAAGCCGCGGAGACCGTGGCCCGGGAGCACGGGATCGACCGTCAGCGCCAGGACGCGTTCGCGCTCCGCAGCCATCGCAGGGCGCTCGAGGCGGCCGCCGCCGGCCGGTTCCGTGACGAGCTCGTGCCGGTGACCGGTGCCCGCGGCGAGGTCACGGCCGACAACGGCCCGCGTCCGCGCTTGAACGCCGACCTGCTGGCCCGCTTCCCGGCGGCATTCGTCGACGGAGGGACCGTGACCGCCGGGAACTCCTGCGCCGACGCGGATGGGGCCGCTGCAGTCCTGATCGCGACCCCGGCGGCGGCGCACGGCCTGCGAGCGACGACGGCCCTGGCCTTCCGCGGCGCGTCGACCCTGGGGGTGGACCCCACGCGACTGGGCCTGGGAGCGGCTGCCGCGGCGGCTCGGCTGCTGGCGGAGCAGGGGGTGGCCGCGCGGCAGCTCGCGGCGGTCGAGTTCAACGAGGCCTTCGCCGGGCAGGTGCTCGCCTGCACCGACCTGCTGGGCATCGACGAGCGCGTGCTCAACGCCGACGGCGGAGCCCTGGCCCTCGGCCACGCCTACGGCGCCTCCGGGGCAGTCTCGGTGGTCCGGCTGCTGGCCCGAGCGTGCGATCTGCCGGAGGGCAGCCTGCTGCTGGCCATGATCAGCTCGGCCGGCGGCATCGGCACGGCGGCGCTCTTCGAGAAGACCGCCCTCCCCGGGCCCACGCGCTGAGCCGGGAGCTCAGCCCCCGTACGTCTCCGGATCCACGGGGCGGACGCTGCGCGGCAGCTTCTCGAGCACCAGGCGGTAGGAGTCCACGACGAGCTCGCGGACGAACCTCCTGCTCAGGGCCTCGCCGGCGCGCACCGAGACCCAGTGCCTCTTGTTCATGTGGTAGCCGGGGGTGATCTCGGCGTACTCATCGCGCAGGGCCTGTCCGTCCTGCGGCTCGACCTTGAGGTTCACCATCCACTGGCCGCGCAGCTCCAGGCGCATGAGGAACATCCGCCCGCGGACCTTGAACACGTCCGTCTCCGGGCCGAAGGGGTGCTCCAGCTCAGCGCCGGGGCACTGCAGGGCGACCTCCTCCGCCCAGGACAGCAGCTCCTGCTCGTCCACGGGGATTCAGCTGCCGAAGGAGACGAGGGCGTCGCCGGTCAGCCGGTAGACGTCCCAGCCGTCCATGGGGACCGCGCCGAGGGAGCGGTAGAACTCGATCGACGGCCGATTCCACTGCAGCACGGACCACTCCACGCGCTGATAGCCGCGCTCGCGGGCGGTGCGGGCCAGGGTGCGCAGCAGCGCCTTGCCGTGCCCCGCACCGCGGGCCTCCGGACGCACGTAGAGATCCTCCAGGTAGATGCCGTGCGTGCCCTCCCAGGTGGAGTAGTTCAGGAACCACAGTGCGAAGCCGTCGATCCGCCGCCCGGACCCCTCCGGGGCGGCCGCCACGTGGGCGAAGATCGCCGCACGCTCGCCGAACAGCTGCTCCCGTAACACGTCGGGGGTCAGCTTCACGGCGTCGGGCTCCTTCTCGTACACGGCCAGATCGTGCACGAGCTCGACGATCTCGTGGACGTCATCGGGAACTGCGGCGCGGATGGTGGTCTCGGTCATGGCCCGAAGCTAGCACCGCCGCCCGACGACGTTGGGCCCGGTCACCGTCACTCCCAGGCCGCGGTCTCCGGGTCGATGCCCAGCGATCGGGCCCGGGCATCGATCACCAGCGCGAGCCAGTCAACCAGACCCTTGGCCAGGCGGTCGCAGCGGACCCGGAAGGATGGATCCGTCGGGTACATCCGGCCCAGCAGGACATGGCGCTGCGGCGAGACGAGCCCATTGCTCAGGGCCGCGCCGTGCGCCGCGCTCCGCCTGCTCCGTCCAGGCGTCGGTGCCGCCCCAGCGGTCACGGGCCTCTCGGGTCCACTGCGGATCCCAGTCGGGACCGAAAGCCTCCGCCTGCTCGGTCTCGGAGAGCAGGATGCCCTGCTCGAGGGCATCGGCCAGGCGGTCGAGGTCGTCCTGCGCGGCCTGCAGCCGTCGGGCCTCCGCCTCCGCGGCGCTGCGGCGCTCGCGCAGTCGTCGAACCGTCTGCTGTGCGGGCTCGTGGAGCAGGGCCGTCACCTCGTCCAGGGAGAAGCCCAGCTCCCGATATGCCAGGATCCGTCGGCCGCGAACCACATCATCTGCCGAGTAGAGCCGGTATCCGCTCGCTGCCCGCCCGGCGGGACGCAGGATGCCGAGGTCATCCCAGTGGCGCAGCGTGCGCACGGAGACGCCCAATGCCGCTGCGGCGGGGCCGATGGTCAGGTCCTGCTCGGTGGTGCTCATGCCGTCCTCGGAACAGATCGACGTGCTCATGCGGACTCGGAGATGCCCATGGCCCGCAGCGCGTGGTCCTCCGGCGAATCGTGCACCAAGGGCTTCGCTGCTGTCATGACCACGCGAGTCCTCTCGGGTGTGATGACGGCGAGCTCGCGGGCGTTCCACGGGCGATCATGCGGGCCGTCGACCGCCCCGCCGGCTGAGCGGCAGGCCTCGGCGATCACGTCGAGCTGGTCCAGGACGCACGCGAAGCTCACCGTCGGAGGCTGGGAGGAAGCCTCGAGCGGCTGCGCCTCGGCGGGGATCAGCAGGACATCCTGGAACGCCCAGCGCCGCAGGTGGATCAGCTGGCCCGGGATCGCGAACAGCTCGAAGAACCCGAGCCCCTCGGTCCAGAGCGCGGACGAGGCGGTCAGGTCCCGGCAGGGGATCGAGACGAACATCGGCATCCCGTAGATCTCGCGGCACAGCGCCGGTGGCTGGGCACTGCTGTCGGGGGTGGGAACGGGGCTCGCCGGTGCGGAAGTGCGGTTGTCATCCATGGAGATCAGCGTGGGACCTCACGCGATGAGAGGGTCAAGCGCCGACGGCGAATCCCGGACGAACATCGCCTCGCGCAGACAGGCTCTTCTGGGGTTCTGCCCAGCATCCCGTTAGCCTCGGACGCCGCCGATAGATCAGGGAGCTTCAGATGAGACACCGAGCCTCGGACAGCGAGTCCGATTCGGAGATCCAGATCGAGAACAGGATCCATGACCAGAAGGCGCCCGAGAGCGTCCAGACCACCATGCGCTTGGCAGCCGGCGGGCACCGCACGATCCATCCGGCGCTGATCCCCGGGCTGGACGTCGAGGATGCCAGGGACCACTTCCCCACCGACAAGGTCGTCTTCGCCGCCGCCGCCGTGCTGGTCATCGGCGTGCTGGGCTGGGCGATCATCGCCCCGGAGAACCTGGGCGCGATCGGTCCGCAGATGCAGACCTGGGTGGTCACGCACTTCGGCTGGCTGCTGGGCTCTCTCGTCGCACTCGTCGTGCTGTTCATGCTGGTGATCGGATTCGGCCCCACCGGCAAGATCAAGCTCGGTGCGGATGACAGCGAGCCGGAGTTCTCCACGGGCTCCTGGATCTCCATGCTCTTCGCGGCGGGCCTGGGCATCGGCCTGGTCTTCTACGGACCGCTCGAGCCGCTGAGCCACTTCATGACCCCGCCCCCGGCCTTCGACGTCGAGGCCGGTTCCATGGACGCGGTCCCCGCCGCCATGGCCCAGACCAGCCTGCACTACACGATCGTCCCCTGGGGCGTGTACTCGTTCATCGGCGGCGCCCTGGCATATGCGGCCTACCGCCGCGGCCGTCTCCCGCTGATCTCCGCGCTGTTCGACCCGATCTTCCCGAACGCCACGAACCGCATCCCGGGCAAGATCATCGATGTCTTCGCCCTCATGGTCACGCTGTTCGGCACCGCGACCTCGCTGGGCATCGGCGCGCTGCAGATCCGCACCGGCACCTCGATCATCACGGGGCAGCCGCTGGAGGGCGACGGCATCCTGGTCGTCATCATCAGCGTGCTCACCGTCGTCTTCATCATCTCCGCGGTCTCCGGCGTGAAGCGCGGCATCCGCCTCCTGTCCAACACGAACATGGTCCTGGTGATCGGCCTGACGATCTTCGTGGCGGTGACCGGACCTCTGCTGTTCCTGCTCGATCTGATCCCCACCACGTTCTACGCGACCGTCCAGAACGCCTTCGCCATGCTGTCCGTGGCGCCGAGCCAGGGTGAGGTCGAGTCCGAGTTCTCCGCAAGCTGGACGATGATGTACTGGGCCTGGTGGACCTCGTGGTCGCCGTTCGTGGGCATGTTCATCGCCAAGATCTCCAAGGGCCGCACTCTGCGGGAATTCGTCACGGTCGTGATGTTCGCCCCGTCGGCGATCTCCGTGCTGTGGTTCGTGGTCTTCGGCGGCACGACCATGTGGATGGAGCTCAACGGCCATCCGATCGGCGTGGAGGGCAGCGGCGAGAACGTCATGTTCGACATGCTGGGCAACCTGCCGCTGACCGGGCTGACGTCGTTCCTGGTCCTGGTCGCGATCCTGATCTTCTTCACCACGGCAGCCGACTCGGCGACCAACGTGATGGGCTCCATGTCGCAGTCCGGGCGGTCGAATCCGTCGACCCCGGTCACGATCATGTGGGGCCTGGCCCTGGGCCTGGTCTCGATGTTCCTGCTGCTGGCCGGCGGCCAGTTCGCCCTGTCGGGCCTGCAGTCGGTCATGGTCACCTGCGCCCTGCCGTTCGGCCTGATCATCCTGGGGATCATGATCTCCTGGGCCAGGGACCTCCGGAACGACCCGTACATGATCCGGCGCCGCTACGCGCGCGAGGCGATCTACAAGGGCGTCCACCGAGGCATCGACGAGCACGGCGACGACTTCGTCTTCGGCGCCACGCACGTGGACGACGACGGCGCCGGAGCCGACTTCGAGAGCACCGACCCCGCGCTCACGGAGTGGTACAACCCGGTGGCCGAGGAGCCCGAGACGGACATCGACGGCGAGCCGAAGAAGGACTGAAACCCTTCGATACGGCCTGTGAGGGCACGCTGACGCCGTTCATCCCGCTGGGAAGGACGGCATCAGCACCCCTCCTCACGGATCACGGGCGACGACGAACGCCGGAGCTCCGTCGGCTCAGCTGCTGTGGTCCTCGAACCGCCGGGCCAGCCGCGCCATGACCTCGTAGTCGTCGTCGACCCCGTGGGCCAGGCGCTGCAGCTCGGCGCCGGTCAGCAGGCCGAGTTCGTACGGGTCGGCACCGGCGCGACGGAGCCCCGCGGTCGAGTCCTGCAGCCAGGCGGCGGTCACGGAGGCGTCCATGGTCTCGCCGAGCGCGTCCTGGGCCTTCTTGGCGGCCTTGCCGATCTTGCGCACGGGTTTGGCGGGGCGGAAGCCGGAGGCCTTGAGGACCTTGGTGACGTAGCGGACCCGCTTGGTGGCCTTGCGGACGGTGTGCAGGTGCTCGAGGCGCTGCTCGGCATCCAGCTGCTCGTCGCGGTCGGCCGCCAGGGCGCGGTCGGTCTCCTTGGCTGCGTTGCGCAGTGCGCGGCGCACCAGCCGATCGCTCATCTGCCGCGGGCTCAGCTCCTCGGCCTTCTTCCGGCCCTTGTCCGTGAAGGGCGGGTTCTGTGCTGCGCAGCGGGCGAGCTCCAGAGTGGCAGCCCGCTCCGGCTGCGCGCCGCCGCGCGCCTTGGCGGCCGAGGCCTCGGCGTCCTTGAGAGCCGTCTGCGCCAGCGCCTGCACCGTCTTCTCGCCCACGCGCCCCTGGAGAGCCTCGGCACGTGCCGGAAGCTGTTCGGCCATGACCTCGGCATCGCGGGCCGCGGACAGGGACCGGCCCAGCTGCTGGAGACGATCGCCGAGCTCGTCGGCGGCTTCGCGGTCCAGGAACGGTCGCGCGGACTTGAGCAGCCCGCGCAGGGACCGCGCGGCGACCCTCAGCTGATGCAGGGCGTCCGGCAGGTCCAGCCGCGCCTTCAGGTCCCACAGCTCCAGGGCCGCGGCCTGCTGAGCCAGCACCGCCTGCAGGACGTCGACGCCCGAGGGCTCACCGCCCGTCGCCACGGCCTTGCGGTTCTTCGCCTTGCCCTTCTTGCTCGGGGCCTTCTTGGCAGGCCTCGCCGATTCCTTGGCGCCGGTCTCGGACTCCGCGGTCTGGCCGTCGTCGTCGATCTCGATCAGCTCGTCCTGCCCGACGATCCCGCTGAGCAGCTGCGCCACTGCGGCAGGCAGGCGCTCCGGTGCGCTGCGCAGCCGCGGGACCTCCACGGCCCAGTGGTCGTCGCCCTCGGGGACGCTCAGCAGCCAGCCGCGCTCGGGGTCCGCGCTGCGGCTCAGGGTGATGCCGCGGCGGCGCAGTGCGCGGTCGTCGGTGTCGTGGAAGACGGCACCGGCCATCTCCTCTCCGGATGCCGGCGACGGCAGCGGAAGGCGCTGGATCTGCGCGCTCGCCCGCCCCGACAGGCGGACCGTGCGCGGTTCGGAGGTCTCTGCGGCGGGCATGTCGGTCCTCTCGGACGGGAGCCGGTGACGAATCGCTCCCTCATCGGTGAGTGGTTCCGATCCTATCGGCGCGGAGGCCCGGATTCCTGGGGAAGGCGACGCCCGCCCGGTCGCAGGAGGCGACCGGGCGGGCGGTGGAGGCGTCGGGCGGACCCGCGTCAGAGGCGGTTGCCGCGGTCCACCAGGATCGACGTGTTCTGGGCCGTGCGGACCATGGCCACGTAGAACTCGAGCATCAGGCGGAACAGCACGATGTAGATGAACAGGACGATCAGACCGAAGATCAGCGTCGCCATGCCGGCCAGCATGCTGTCCGTGGCGAAAGCGGCGACCGTCATGATGAACCAGCCCAGCGTCAGCAGCACGATGCCCGCGATGTAGAGGATCGAGGCGAACTTGATGGTGATGTAGTTCTTGAAGGAGAAGTCGAACAGGGCGGCGAAGAACCCCTTCTCCTGCCCCGGCTGACGGCCGGGACGACCCTGGGGCTGGCCGCCGGGCTGGGTGTAGCCGCCCTGGGGTGCGGAGTACGAGGGCTGCTGGTGCTGACCCGGCTGCTGAATCGGCTGGTTCGCCCCGCCGTACGTCGGCCCGCCGTAGCTGGGCTGCTGGCCCTGCGGGTTCGGCTGGCCGCCCTGCGGGTTGTGCTGCGGACCGTGGGGGTTCTGCGAGGAGAAGGACATGGGGAGCTCCTGGGGTGGTGGTGCGAGGACGGGATGTTGTGGCGTTCCCCTCGCCATCGTAGGCGGGCAGGCCTCACGCCGCGGAGTCGACCCGGACCGTGCTGGTCACCGCGGTGAGCGACGGCTGCCGAGGGGTGGAGCTGAATCCGAAGCGCGGCGGGGGCAGCATCTCGCGCATGCCGCCCAGGTTCTGCCCCTCCCAGATCGCGGTGCTGCCCCTCAGCCGGTGGAGATCGTCGGCGGCGTACCACTCGGTGCGGCCCGGGGCGGCCTGACCCAGAGTGCGGACCCCCGGCATCGTGGCCCGGGCGATCGGATCGCTGAGCTGCGCGAAGGCGAGGCTGCGGCTGATCGGTCGGGGGATCAGGCGCAGCAGATGTCCCAGCGGCGCCCGCGCCCCGATCCGGAAGCGCCACTCCAGAGGTCCTGCCTGGACCGCCCACTGCCCCGTCCGGCCCAGGCCCGTGCGGGACACCGAGACGGGGACGAGGCGCACCTCGTCGAAGGTGTAGGTCGCGGAGACGAAATCGGCCACCCAGCGATCGGGTGCCAGCAGGATTCGATAACCGTTACGGTCCTCGACCATGACGTCGGCGAACGGCCCGTGCGGCGTGCGGGTCCAGCACCCCAGGACCAGGCGAGTCCCCTCGGCGGTGCCAGCTCCTGCGATGTGCCCGGTGAAGCGGTGCAGCTGTGGGGAGGACATGGGAGGCACCGTACTCGCGATACAGGAGCGGGACGTCTGGATAGTGTGGAGTCTCGCGATGCCGCTCACGGACAGGAGGCCCCACCTGTGCACCAGGACCTCTCGCCGGCCATGGCGGCCGTCCGCTCTCCCGACGGCCGCCTCACTCTCGGGCTGATGACCCCGCCGCCGCAGCCCCAGGGCTCCATGGCCGATCCCGCCCAGGCTCGGGAGCTGGCGCAGCTCGCCGAGGCGCAGGGGATCGCCGCACTGTGGACGCGCGACGTCCCCTTGGTGATCCCGCAGGGACAGGACCGGCTGGCGTCGTCGCTGGACGACCCCTTCCAGTGGCTGTCGATGCTCGCCGGCGCCACGTCGACGATCGCGCTGGGAACGGCCGCCGCCGTGCTGCCGCTGCGCCACCCGCTGCACCTGGCCAAGACCGCGCTGTCCCTGGACCGGATCAGCGGCGGCAGGCTCCTGCTGGGCGTGGCCACGGGAGATCGCCCGGAGGAGTTCGGGATCTTCGGCACCTCCCTGGACGATCGCCGCGACGCGTTCCGCGATCGCTGGGCCCTTCTGCGCTCCGCGCTGAGCCCCGACGAGCAGGAGCGCGAGCACCTTCTGCAGGCCACCGACGGGTACGAGCTCATGGTCCCGCCCGCTCACCGCATCCCGCAGGTCATCGTGGGCTCGGCCAAGCAGACCCTGCAGTGGAACGCCGCCCACGCCGATGCCTGGGCCACCTACTACCGCCCGTTCGAGGAGCAGAGGGGCCGTTTCGGGCTGTGGCGCCAGGCCGTGGAGCAGCGCGGTCAGGGCAACGACCCCGCGCTGATCCAGTCCATGAGCCTGGACCTGCTCGAGGATCCCGACGCCCCCGCGCAGGAGATGAGCCTGGGCCTGCGCACCGGGTCTAAGGCCCTGGTGGAGACCCTGCGCCGGTACCGGGGGATCGGGCTGGAGCACTGCATCCTGGCCAAGGCGAGCGATGACCGCCCCACCGCCGAGGTCATCGAGCAGCTCGGCCAGGAGGTCGTCCCGCACCTGTGAGCTGCTCCCGTGTGGGCCACTGGTCCGCGACGACGAGTGGACCTGCCGCCGCAGGTCCCGTGGAGCACAGGAGGGTCAGCGCATGACGAAGCAGGATCGGGATCTGGACATCCGCATGGGGCACCACGAGCTGGTGATCCGGCAGCGCTACGAGGTGCTGTCGATCGCCAACGACTTCGTGCTGGGACTGGTCTTCCTGGTGGGCAGCATCCTGTTCTTCGGGGACGACACCGTCTACCTCGGCACCTGGCTGTTCGTACTCGGCTCGGTGCAGATGATGCTGCGCCCCACGATCCGCTTCGTGCGCCGCACGCATCTGCAGCGCATCCGCCCCGTCCAACCGCACGAGACCTCCATGGACTTCTGAGCTCGGGCGGGAGATGGGTCGGCTGCTGCCCTGGTCGCCCTGACGGTGCCGCCGTACCGTGGAGTGCATGGCACTTCCACCGCTGAGCAGGCTGTACGCGCCCCGGACCCTGGCCTTCGCGGCCGGCTCAGGGCTGGGCGATGGAGTACTTCGACGTCGACAGCGACGACGCTGATCCTCACCCTGCCGACGCCTCTGGGACGGACGCGCGGACAATGGCGGGTCCGCAGTCGGCGGACGATGACGCGCAGCCGTCGCAGAGCGACGTCGGCAAGCACCGCGACGACCGCTCGGTCGACGCCCCGCCGCGCGCCTGAGCGCGCTGGCCGACGACCGCAGAGTCGACGACCGCGGATCAGCGCCTCACTCGAAGAGCCGCTGGCCCACCATGGTGTCGCCCTCGCGCAGTCCCGGGGGCACGGCGAACAGCGCCGAGCCCACGTGCTGCAGGTACTCCGTGAGGGCGTCCTTCAGGGTCATCCGCTCCAGGACCGGATAGAAGCCGGTGCGCGGATCGCGGGTGAAGGCGAGGAAGAACAGTCCCGCGTCCAGGCGGCCCAGGGAGTCGTTGCCGTCCGTGTAGTTGTAGCCGCGGCGCAGCATCCGGCGGCCGTCGTTGTTCTCGGGCGCCACGATCGCCACGTCCGAGTCCGCGGGGATCGCCTGGCCGTCCTCGCCCTGGGCGCTGAGGTCCAGAGGCTCGAACTCGGCCTCCGTCACCGACAGCGGCGCCCCATAGCGCTTGTCCCGGCCGATGATCTGCTCCTGCTCCGAGAGCTGGACCCGATCCCAGATCTCCAGGGTCATGCGGATCTTGCGCGCCATGAGGTAGCTGCCGCCGGTCATCCACGCGGCTGCGTCGTCGTCGCCGTCCTGGACCCACACGTGCTCGTCCAGGGTATCCTCGCCGTCCTCGGCCTTGAGGTTCGCGGTGCCGTCCTTGAAGCCGAACAGGTTGCGCGGCGTCTCCTGCTCGGTCGAGGTGGACGACGTGCGCCCGTAGCCGATCTGGCCCCACTTCAGCACGGCAGTGCCGAAGCCGATGCGCGTGAGATTGCGGATCGCGTGGACGCAGACCTGCGGGTCGTTGGAGCAGGCCTGGATCATCAGGTCCCCGCCGTCCTCGTCCTCGCAGAACGAGGCCCCGAAGCCGAAGGTGATGGTGAGCCCGGCGGGCGGGTAGCCCCAGGCCTCGCCCGTGTCCTTGGGCGGGCGGTTCGGATTGGCATCCGGCTCCCCGCCCACGAGCTCGCCGGCGCACATCTGCTCGGCGGCCACGGTCCACTCGCCGAGCAGCTCCTTCACGTCCTCGACGTCGTCGGTGTCCAGGTCGAAGGCGGCGAAGTACATGTTGTCCTGCGCCAGCGTGAGGATCCCGGCCTGGCGATCGCCGCGGAATGGATAGGTCAGCTCGGTGTGCCCGCTGCGGGTCCGGGCCGGTCGGCTGCTGGTCGCTCATCAGTGCAGGACCGTCCCGGCGACCTCGGACAGCCCGTTGACGGCATCCGAGAAGTCGCGCTGGGTCTCGGTGTAGTCCTCCCCGGTGGGAGCCTCCCCGGTCGCATCCTCCTGCACGGCGGCGATGTCCGCGTACGACGGGTAGATCGGGTTGCCGTCGGCGTCCTCGCCCGTGGCCTGGGCATCGATCAGCACGTTGACGTCGCCGAAACCGCCCTCGATCTCATCAGCCAGGTCCGGGTCCTGAGCGCGGACCAGGTCCTGGACGTTGCCGTAGGCGACCAGGATGCCGATGATGAGCGAGGTTTCGAAGCCCTCGCGCAGCGCGATCAGCAGGTTGGCGGTGAGGATGGGGATCCTTCGGGGGATCGATGCGTCATCGGGAACTCGGGCGATGCTCTTCACAGCGGGCGGCGGCGCAGCCCCACCATGGCCGCGCCGATCATCCCGGCACCGATGTCCAGCACGGTGTCCAGGGGCGGGTTGTGGATCTCGGGGGTGACCAGCACGGATCCCGCGGCCTCCATGAGCTCCCAGATCACCGCCAGGCCCAGGCCCACCGCGGCGCAGACCCGGACCCTGCTCGCCGTCGCCCCTCCCTCCCTGCCTCGCGGCCGGTCGGTCGGGTCGCCATGACCGCGCAAGCTGCGCCACAGCGCCGTCAGCACACCCGTGGCCAGCAGATGGATCACGAGGTCCCACAGGAGGATGCGCTCGTAGAGCAGCTCGGCGGCGCTCACCCCGGCGACGAGCAGGATCAGGCTGCCCGTGGCCCTGGCTCCTGCGGTGCGGAAGGCCAGTAAGCACAGGACCTGCCCCAGCCCCACGAGCAGCAGCACCGCGACGTCCACCCAGCGTGCCTGGAGCGCGTAGACCGCGGCGACGGCGATGCCCGTGAAGCACAGCGGGGAGGCCGTGAGGCGGGCGAGGGCGCTCACAGGGGCGACCTGCGTCTCGCCCATCGGCGTCGATGCCGCTCCCAAGGCGGCTCCTGCTCCCAGCGCCGCAGCAGCAGCCGACGGGCCATGCGCTGCTGGGCCAGCAGTCGACGGGGGGAGACGGCCGCCCGCCACGACACCGGCATGACGCTCCCGCGGTCCAGCGCGATGGCCTCGTGGGGCTGCAGCTCGAAGCTCAGCTCGAAGTCGTCATGGATGCCCGGGCGCGGAGCGAGTCGTGGGCTGACCCGGTTCCACCATGAGGTGCGCATGGCCATGTTGGAGCCCCACAGCGGCGGGTGGGCCAAGGCCAGTCCGGAGGCGAGGCGGTAGAGCCCCAGGTAGAGGCCGCACAGCGATCGGCCCAGCGCGCGCGGCCCAGGGGCGAAGCGACCGCCCCCGGTGATGGCGACCAGCTTGTCGTCCTCCGCCGCCAGCTGCCGCTCGATGCGTGCCAGCCACGACGACGGCGGGATGCTGTCGGCATCGCAGCGGGCGATGATCTCGTGGGAGGCCGCGTCGTAGCCGGCGTGGGCGGCGAATGAGACCCCTGGACGCGGCTCCTGCAGGAGGCGCAGTGGCAGGTCCTGGTCCCGTTCGGCGGCGGCGATGACGGCGAGGAGGTCGTCGCTCGACCCGTTGTCGACGACCACGATCTCGTCGGCGGGGCGGTCCTGGCGGGCCAGGGCCGCCAGGCAGCTGCGCAGGGCGGGGGCGTCGTCGCGCACAGGCAGGACCACGCTGATGCCGGGTCTCGGAGCGGCGGGGCCGGTCACGGTGGGGGTTCCTCCTGGTGGCATCGCGAAGGACGGGCTGCGATGCGGGCATCCAGCGTATCCGCGGGGCAGGGGCCCGCAACGGCGCAGGAGGCGGGTCTCGATGTGAGACCCGCCTCCTGCGGAGGGGCGTTCAGCGCTGCCGTCGGCTCAGAAGATGCCCCTGTTGGCCCTGCCGCCGTCGGTGACGGTGTGCTGGCGCGAGTCCACGTTCTGGTCATTGCCCGTGGAGGTGTCGCCCGGCAGACGACCGGTCTGGGTCACCGTGATGTAGTTCTTCAGGCGGCCCTCCTTGGTCAGGCCGTCGCCGAAGTTCAGGTTGGCGATCAGCTGCTTCTCGTCCTTCTCGACCGGGTTGGACAGGGTGACCTCGAACGAGCGCGTTGAGGTCTCCGGGTCGAAGCCCAGATCGCGGGTGTACGCGCCGTTGAAGTAGCCCGGGGTGATCAGGCGATCGACGCCCTCGGGGCCCTCAGCGGTCTTGACGTCCACACGGAAGGTCACCAGCGGGGAACTCGCCGTAGTAGCGGTCGCTGCCGACGTTCTCGGCGTAGATCGCCGTCAGGCCGGCGTAGCCCGGGGCCTTCATGGCGGAGCTGGAGTAGCTGACGGTCAGGTCCTGCTTGGGCTTGGCCGGGGTCTCGGCGGCGTTCGCGGCGGCGGTGCCGATCTGTCACTAACCGGAGGGCGGAGGCGCAGGGGGTGCGTCGTCGTGACGCTCAGCGGGCCGAGCTGGCTGCGATCAGGGTCAGGACACCAGCCCGTAGATGATGCCGCTGACGGCCACCAGGCCGGCGATCGTGACGAACACGTTGGAGAGACGGCCGCGGTACGGCTCCAGCGCGGGCATCTTCCGGATCGCGTACATGGGCATGAGGTAGAGGATCATCGCGATGACCGGGCCTGCGATCGACTCGATCATGGACAGGATCGAGGGGTTGATGATCGCGGCGGCCCAGGTGGTCAGGAAGATGAACGCGGCGATGCCGATGTGCAGGGCGCGATCGCTGATCCGGGAGCCGTCGGAGTCGACCATCGAGCGGACGATGCCCGCCGCGCCCTCCGCCGCGCCCAGGTAGTGCCCGAAGAAGGAGGAGGCGATCGCCGCCAGCGCCACGACCGGGCCCAGGTAGGCGATGAACGGGCTGCCGTGCACGTTGGCCAGGTGCGACAGCACCGGGAGGTTGGCGTCCTTGGCGTCCTGGAGCCCGTCGATCCCCAGGGACAGTACGCAGGACCACACGAAGCCCATGGTGAAGATGACCAGCAGGGCGGCGGTGCGGCGCAGCACGACGGAGGCGCGCTCGCTGGCGCGGGGGCCGTACTGGCGCTGCATGGCCAGGGAGAACTGCGAGATCGCCGGGGAGTGGTTGAACGCGAAGACCAGCACGGGGATCACGAGCCAGATCGACATCAGCAGATCGCCGGCGCTCGGGGCGGCGGTGAGGCCGTCGAGCTTCCAGCTGGGGATGAGGTAGAGGGTGACGAAGAGCAGGATCGCGATCAGCGGGTAGACCAGCCACTGGGTCACGATCAGCATGATCCGCTGGCTCGAGACCATCACGAGCATCATCAGCGCGATCAGCACGCCGGAGAGCAGCCAGCGCGGCAGCGAGCCCATGCCCAGCTGGTTGACCATCAGCGAGTCCACCGTGTTAGTGATGCCGATGCCGTAGATCAGCACGATCGGGAAGATCGCCAGGAAGTACAGGACGGTGATGACGCGCCCGACGCCCTCGCCGAAGGCCTTGCGCGCCACGACCGTGATGTCCGCACCCGGATCCGGGGAGGCGCACACGAAGCGCGAGAGCGCCCGGTGCGACAGGTAGGTCATGGGGCCGATGAGGATCGTGACGATCAGCAGGGGCCAGATGCCGCCGAGGCCTGCGTTGATGGGCAGGAACAGGACGCCGGCGCCGACGGCGGTGCCGAACAGCGAGATGGTCCAGCTCAGCTCGAAGCGGGGGCTCGATTCCTGCGTCTGGGGGCTCTGGGGGTCCTCGGGTTTCGCGGTGCGGGTGTCCGCGCTGTCGGCCGCGGTGGATCCGTGGGGCACCGTGGTCTCCGTCCTGTGGGGTGCGGGCGCTGTGGCGCGCGACTTCAGTGATACGGCTCACGGTATATCAGGCACGACCGTGATTGTTCAACAATTCAGGCGTCATGCGGTGCCTTCGGGTCACTCCGCGGCGGCGATGATCCCCTGGCGTACGCGGAACGGCCGGCACATGCCGTTCTTGGTCGGCCCGACCACCTGCACGAGCTCGGCGGGCAGGAACTCGGAGCGGTCCTTGTAGCCGAGGAGGTACTCGTCGAAGGCCGGCAGCTCGAACTCCGTCTGCAGGGCCGAAGCGAGCTGCTCGTCGCTGATCTGCTCGGCCTCCGGGGGCGCGTACAGGGTCTCGGTCCGGCCCTCGATCGTCACCTTCTCGGCGTGGTCCCCCGCCAGCTCGACGGCTCGTTTGGCGTCGCGCACCGTCAGCCCCGACCACCAGGAGAGGTCCTGGACCGTCGCGGGCCCGTGCGAGGCGAGATAGCGGACGGCCAGCTCGCACAGGGCGTCGTCGCCGTCGAGCTCCCGCTGAGGCGTGGGCAGGTGCTCGACGAGCAGGAAGGTGTCGTCGCTGCCCTCCCGCGGGCCCTGGGCGATGTCGCCCCGGCCGCCGAAGCTGCGCAGCAGGTGCTGACCGGGTCCCTTCTCGGGGGTGATTCCGATGGTGCGGAAGAGGTCGTAGGCCTGCGGGCGGGTCAAGGGGCCGTCGGCCAGGCGCTCGCGGAAGGCGGCGTGGGCGCGGTCGTAGTCCTGCGGGGTGAGGCCCAGGCCAGGGCGCCGCTTGGCCGCGGCGGCCTCCACGCGCGGTGAGCACAGCCGCGTCAGCCAGCTGACATCCGGCGCGGCGACCAGGTGCACCGTGCCGCGCTGCGTCCAGGCGCGCACGATGCGGTGCTCGCGGATCTCCTGCAGGACGTCTGAGCCGGAACGGATCTGCAGAGCGGTGACGCCTGCGGCGTAGATCTGATCCTGCGTGGCGAGCATGTGCGCGGCGGCATCCGCGCGCGGGGTCACGAGGGCCTGGGCGATCAGCCGGTGGGCCAGGACATCGCGGAAGCTGCGCAGGTGCATGGGACCAAGATACTGGCGCGTGCATCGGCTGCGTCCTGCCCGCTGCCCCCAGCTGCCCGCCACCTCCCGCCTGCTCCCAGCCCCAGTCACCGGCCCTTCGCCGCGAGGCCGCACTAGCGCAGCTGATCGGGGCTGATTGCCTGCGCAGGTGCGGCCTCACAGCAGGGGCGATGGTGACGCCGCACCAGCGCAGCCCAAGGGCGGTGATGGGGCTCAGGTATGCGGCCTCAGCGGCAGGGGGCGGTTGTCGTCGTCGATAGCCTGGGTGACATGGTCGCTTCCCCATCCTTCGAGCACACCTACGCCGCAGCCCTGCCCGATCTCTCCCGGGAGTGGTCGGCGGCTCCGGTGCGGGACCCGCGCGCTGTCGTCGTGAACGACGAGCTGGCCCGGGAGCTCGGACTGGACCCGGACTGGCTGCGCTCGCCGGAGGGTCTCGCGCTGCTCAGTGGCGACACCGCCGAGACCATGTACGCGCAGGCCTACTCGGGGCATCAGTTCGGGCAGTTCAATCCGGTGCTCGGCGATGGCCGCGCGCTGCTGCTCGGCGAGCTCGTGGACTCCGACGGCCGCCGTCGCGACCTGCATCTGAAGGGCTCCGGGCGCACCCCGTTCTCCCGCGGCGGCGACGGCAAGGCTCCCCTGGGACCCATGCTGCGCGAGCACCTGATGGGCGAGGCCATGCACGCCCTCGGCATCCCCACCACGCGCGGGCTGGCCGTCGTGAGCACCGGCGAGCGGATCCAGCGCAACGGGCCCGACCCGGAGCCCGGAGCGATCCTCACCCGCGTGGCCGCCAGCCACCTGCGGGTGGGGACCTTCGAGTTCGCGGCCACGCAGCGCTCGGTCGAGACCCGGCGGGAGCTGGCGGACTATGCGATCCAGCGGCACTGGCCCGAGGCGGCGTCGTCGGAGAATCCGCCGCTCGAGCTGCTGCGCAGCGTGGTGCACGCGCAGGCGCGGCTGATCGCGCAGTGGATGCTCGTGGGGTTCGTGCACGGGGTCATGAACACGGACAACATGACGATCTCCGGGGAGACCATCGACTACGGGCCCTGCGCATTCGTGGACGAGTTCTCCCTGGGGGCAGTGTTCAGCTCGATCGATCGCGGGGCGCGCTACGCCTACGGGCGCCAGGCGGAGATCGGGCTGTGGAACCTGTCGCGGTTCGCGGAGTCGCTCGTGGACCTTGTGGCGCCGGATGATCCCGACGCCGGCGTGGAGGCCGTGACCGAGGTGCTCCACGAGTACGCGCCGGCCTTCCGGGAGGCGCTCTCGCGGGGGATGGGGCGCAAGATCGGGCTCGACGTCGACGGGCTGCCGGATGAGGAGCGCGATGCCGCGCTCTCGGCGCTGGACGCGTTCGTGGAGCGGACCTTCGGGCTGCTGCAGGAGAACCGGCAGGATTTCACGGCGTTCTTCCGCGCGCTCGCCTTCGGGGCCGCGGAGTCGCTGTTCGACGACGCCGCGGCCTTCCGGGCCTGGGACTCCGAGCGCCGCGACCTGCTGACCCGGTTCGGCGATCCGTCGGCGGAGCAGCAGCGCGACCTCATGGCCTCGGTGAACCCGGTCTACATCCCGCGCAACCACCACCTGCAGCACGCTTTGGATCGCGCGGAGGCGGGGGATCTCACTGCGTACGAGCGGCTGCTGGCCGCGGTGCGCTCTCCGTTCCAGGAGCACGTGGACTTCGCGGGCCTGGAGTCCTCGGGCACGGCCCCTGGCGCCCGCCCGTTCACCACCTACTGCGGCACCTGACCCTCCCCCTCTCCCGCCGAGTGGATACCCAGTTGCGTTATTCGGCTCGATAGCGCAACTGGGGATCCACTCGGCGGGGACACTGGGCGCATGGGGTGGACTGAGATCGCAGCCGTCGTCGCGGCGACGCCGATGCTGCTGGGGCTGGGCCTCGTCGTGGGGTTCAGCCCCACGCTCTACGGGGCCACCTTGAGGGCGCTCACGCGCACGAACCGGCCCGAGCCGCCGATCGCCGCCATGGCCGCGGGGCTCGCGGTCGGCTCCACGGTCATGCTGCTCGCCTTCCGCACCGTGGATCCGAGCACCTGGATCGACGACGCCCGCAGCGATGTCGAGGCCGTGCTCATCCGCCGCGCCGTGGACCTCGTGGCCGCCGCCGTGTTCCTGGTGGCCGGGGCAGTGGTGCTGCGATGGGCCCGACGGCCGCGTGCCTCCAAGCCCGCGCCGAGCACGGTTCCGCATGAGGACCGGCTGCGCATGGCCGGGGTCGGGTTCGTGAACACGTTCCTGGGCTTCAGCGGCTTCGCGACGATGTATGTCGTGGGACGCATGCTCACGGGGCTCAGCCATGACATCGCGTGGCAGGCCGTGGCGTACCTGCCGTTCCTGCTGACGCTCGTGGGCCCGTATCTGCTCGCGGCCTGGGCGTGGCCGCGCGTCCCGACGGCCGCACGGAGGGTCACCGCGGTCTACGACTGGGTGACGCACCGCGATCTGCGCCCGCTGCTGGGGTGGGGGCTGGTGCTGGCGGGCCTCGCCTTCGCCGTCGTCGCCCTCTTCCCCCTCCTCCTGCCGAGTGGACACTGAGTTGCGCTGTTCGCTGCTATAGCGCAACTGGGTACCCACTCGGCGGGGTGGGGTGGGAAGGTCTCAGGGAAGCGGGGCGGCCTTGGGGATGAAGCGCTCCAGGTGGCGGCGCAGCTGCGGATCGCAGACGTAGACGATCGTTCCTCGCATGCCGCGGGTCAGCAGCACGGCATAGGCGTTGGTCACGTAGTGCAGGAGATCGTCGTCGGTCGTCGTCTGGCCGCGCAGCCTGTTGTCGATCTTGCCGTTGCGGTCCGCGTAGTGCGCCCGATCGACCCACAGCCGCTGCTCGTCGGGATCGAAGCGCAGCTCCGGGCCGATGATCACCCCGGCGTAGTTGAGGTCGTAGCCCTGCAGGGTGTGGATCGAGCCGACCTCCGACGGGGCCTTGGGGGAGTTGACCCAGTCCGTGGTCACGGAGTTCCAGCGGAACGCTGTGCCGTCCAGTTCGAAGTCGTGATCTGCCCGGATCTTGCCGCGAGGATTCGAGCGCCACGGCCAGGCGAATCCCGCAGTCATCCGGCACAGCCCGTATTCGGGCTCCAGCGCTTCGATGCGATTCTTGAGGGCCCCGGCGTCGTCGAACATGGTGAACTCGTACTCGCCGAAGCTGAGCCGACGCTCAGGGGACCGCCCGGCCATCAGATCCCGCACGTAGGCGATGTAGTCGTTGCCGCCTGCG
Organism: Kocuria palustris; assembly: GCF_016907795.1. NCBI lineage: Bacteria > Bacillati > Actinomycetota > Actinomycetes > Micrococcales > Micrococcaceae > Kocuria > Kocuria palustris. The sequence continues at coordinate 1,563,841 of NZ_JAFBCR010000001.1, read as the reverse complement.
GCCCGCATCTGGGTGTGCAGGGGGTGGACCCGGCCGCGCTCGCGCGCCTGCCCGACGACGGCCTCCAGCTCGGCGCGGGGGATGTCCGCAGGCCGGACGCTCTGGTGCAGGTCCAGCATCAGCACCACGTGCCTGGACTTGGCGCGGACCCAGTCGAGCTGGTTCTTGTCCTCATCGAGATGCCCGAAGAGCTTCGTGGTGATATCCCGGAATCGCTTCAGCTGCGTGCCGTGGGCCTGCATGGCGTACTGGTTCAACCGGTGCGCCTCGTCCACGATCACGAGATCGAAGTCCTCCTCGCTCTCGCCGACCTCGAAGGCCGTCAGGACCTTCACCTCGGACATCGACGGAAGCCGGGAGAACACGCTCTGAATGGCGTGACGCAGCGATTCCTGCGGGACGACGAACGCCATCCTCCGATCAGCCATGAGATCCCGGGTGCTCTCGTCGAAATGCTCGGAGAACATCTCCTCAGGGTCGGCCTCATCGCCGTCCTGATATGCGGCGATATCCGACAGGAGCTTGAGCAGATAAACCGCGACGATGGTCTTCCCGGTCCCGGGATCGCCCTGGATGATGCTGATGCCGCCGTCGTCGGACTCGAAGTCCTGCAGCAGGGATTCCACGATCTCCCCGACGGCGACCGCCTGATCCGCGGTGAGCGTCTTGAACGGCGAGAACTTGTAGAGCTCGCTGTTCTCGATCTGCGGGATCGTCCGCTGGAACATGCCGCCGGCGCGCAGCTCCTCGAAGATCTCGCGGAAGGCCTCTCGGTAGCGCTCGCGCTGGTAATAGCCGGCGTCGACGATCCCGATATTGCGATTGACGACGTGGAAGCTGCCGTCGCCCTGGAAGAGGCGGATCAGCGTGGACTCGAGATCCAGGCACACGGACTTGTTGAACATCTCGCTGAGCACCAGTCGCAGGGTGCGCATGCCCTGCTTGGCCTCGGAGGCCTGGTGCTGGCGCATCCTGGAGACGCCGTGCAGGGATTCGCCGACGTAGACCCGGCGGGCGTCGTCCAGCAGATAGACGATCGGCCAGTCCCGGAACATCTCCATCTCCAGGCCGCCGCGATCGATGGCCTGGGCGGTGAACGGCATCCGCTCGATCGTGAACGGAACGACGGAGCCCTCAGAGCCGGTCATGCTTGGTGCTCCTGCCGCGGGCCTTCTCGACCGGGTACTTCTGCTCGGTCACGGCCAGCTTCTGCCGCATGATCTCGTGCGGATCGACCCCCAGGCGATCGGCTAGCAGATACGCGTACGTCAGGACGTCGGCGAGCTCGGCCTCCACCTCGGCCTGGTCCGCCTGGCCGGACCACTGGAAGCACTCGAGCAGCTCGGCGGCCTCGATGCTGATGGACTTGGCCAGGTTCTCGGGGGAGTGGAACTGCGCCCAGTCGCGCTCGCGGACGAATTCCCGCAGCTGCGGCATCACGTCATCGGCAGGCATGCGGTCAACGTAGCAAACCCCCGCCGAGCGGATCCCCAGTTGCGCTGTCCGCCCGAACAGCGCAACTGGGGATCCACTCGGCGGGGTGAGGAGGGGATGGCGACGGAGGAGCGATGACGGTCGCACGCCATCGGCCAAGATGGAGGGCATGACACCACCGGGCGGCTGGACGCAGGCATTCATCGACCACCTGGGGATCGAGCTGTGGCGCATCCCCGTGGTCGTGGCCTCGGCGATCGGAATCTACCTGATCTTCCTGCTGCTGGTCCGCGTGTTCGGCGTGCGGGTGCTCTCGGGCTGGACGGGGTTCGACGCCGTCGTGCTGATCATGCTCGGATCGGTGGCGGGACGCGTGATCATCGGCCACCCGCCCACGCTGGCGGCAGGGGCGATCGGGCTGCTCACTCTCCTGCTGCTGGAGGCGGCCTTCGGCGCGGTTCAGCAGGCCGCCGGCGTACCCGGGTTGCGCACGCGGCCCCGGGTGATCATGGCCCACGGCCGGTTCGTGGACTCCGCCCTGCGGCGCACCCACCTCACCCCGCGCGAGGTGTACGGCGTGCTGCGCCATCGCGGGATCTCGCACCAGGACCAGGTCCAGTGCGTGATCCTGGAGTCCACCGGCGGCCTCAGCGTGATCCGCACGGGCGACCCGATCGGGCCGGGGATGCTCGACGGCGTGATCGGGTCGGAGCTGGTGCTCTCCGAGACGCCTCCCGGACCAGGAGCCCCCTGATCCGCGCCCCACCTCGCCGAGCGGATCCCCAGTTGCGCTGTTCGCCCCGATAGCGCAACTGAGCATCCACTCGGCGGGAGGGGAAGGGGTCAGAGCAGGGCTGCCAGCGCGAAGCTCCACAGGCACATGAACCCCAGCATGCCCAAGCTGTAGCCGATGGAGCCGCGCAGGATCTCGGCCTCGCGCCCGGAGAGCCCCACGGCGCCGGCGGCGATGGCGATCGACTGCGGCGAGACGACCTTTGCCGTGGTGCCGCTTGCGGTGTTGGCGCCGACCAGGGTTGCTGGAGCCGCTCCGATGCCCTCCGCCGTGGCGAACTGCAGCGGCCCGAACAGGGTGTTGTTGTTGGTCACCGAGCCGGTGAGGAACACGCCGATCCAGCCGATGATCGGGGCAATCAGCGGGAAGATCGGGCCGACGGCGGCCAGCGCCTGCCCCATGGCCGTGGAGCCGCCGGAGTAGTTGGCCAGGTTGGCCAGCACCAGGATGACGGCGATCAGCGCGATCGCCGGGCCGAGCGAGGTCAGCGTGGTGCGCAGCTCCTCGAAAAGCGCCTTGGCGTCGACCTGCGGGGTGCTCAGGAAGCTCAGGATCACGGCGATCAGGATCGCGGTGCCGGTGGCGCCCAGGATCGAGAACGACCAGGTGGCCTCCACGACCGCACCGGAGGCGGCGATGACCTGGCCGGTGAGCCCCGGCATGGGCACCTGGAAGGTGGTGGCGCTGAGCGCGCCGGTCGAGAACAGCGCCTTCACCGCCGGGACGGACCAGATCAGCATGAGGATCGAGAGGATGTAGAAGGGGCTCCAGGCGACCAGGACGTCGCGGGCCGTCGTCCGGGTGCCGTCGGGCTCCGGGGCGCCCTCCGGACGGGAGATCCGCGACGGCTTCCAGATCCGCGACAGCCCCATGAGGGCCACCATGCCGACCAGTCCGGCCGCCAGGTCGGCGAGCTCGGGACCCACGAACCACAGCAGCCCGCCCTGAACCAGATTGAAGGCCAGCGACACCACGAGCGCTGCGGGCCAGGTCTCGCGCAGGCTGCGCAGCCCGCCGAGCATGAGGACCATGAGGAAGGGGACCAGGAAGGTCAGGGGCTGCAGCAGCAGCACCAGGGCTCGGGACAGCTCGTGGACCTCCAGCCCGGTGACCTGCGCACCCACGAGCACGGGGAGGCCGATGGCCCCGTAGGCGCCGGCGGCCACGTTGCCCACCAGGGACAGGACGGCGGCGCGCACCGGCTTGAAGCCCAGCTGCACGAGCAGCGCTGCGCAGATCGCGATCGGCACGCCGAAGCCGGCCACGCCCTCGAGAAAGCAGCCGAAGGCGAAGGAGATCAGCAGGACCTGGACGCGCTGGTCATCGGAGACGCCGGCGATCGAGGAGCGGATGACGTCGAACCGTCCTGAGCGCACGGTGATCCGGTAGAGCCACACGGCCATGACCACGATGTACGCGATCGGCCACAGGGCCGTGAGCAGCCCCAGCAGTCCCGCGCCGCCAGCGGCGGAGACGGGCATTCCGAACACGGCCACGGAGACGATGACCTGCAGGACGAGCGCGATGATCCCGGATGTCAGCCCGGAGAGCTTCAGCGCCATCATGCACAGCAGGAAGACGAGGATGGGCAGGGCGGCCACGATCGCAGACAGGGCGAGGCTGCCCAGTGGGTCGATGTTCTGGGTCCACATGGGAGAGGTCTTCCGGGTTGGAGGGAGGGCGCGATCGAGTGCGGGGGCGGTGGGCGTCGAACCCCCACCCCCACCCCGCCGAGTGGATACTCAGTTGCGCTGTTCGCTCGGATAGCGCAACTGGGTATCCACTCGGCGACGGGGGTGCGGCTCAGCCGGCACTGAGGCCGTCGACGACCTCGCGCAGCGTCTCGGCGGAGTCCCGCAGCTTGGTCAGCTCGTCGTCGGAGAACGGGGTCTCGCGGATGGGGAAGGCGCCGTCCTCGCCGACGATGCACGGCACCGACAAGGCGACGCCGTCGATCCCCTGGAAGTCGGAGAGCACCGGGGCCACGTTGAGCACGGCGTTCTGCGCCCCGAGCACGGCCTCGACGATGCGCGCGCTCGACAGCCCGATCGCGTAGTTGGTGGCGCCCTTGCCCTGGATGACCTTGTAGGCCGCGCCCCGGACCTCGTCGGTCAGGGCGTCGAGGGATTCGCGGGTGAAGACTTTCTGCCCGTCGCGGGTCCACTCCAGGATCGGCACGGTGCCGATCGAGGCAGTGGACCACAGGGCGAACTCGGAGTCGCCGTGCTCGCCGACGATGTGCGCGTGCACGCTCGTGCGCGACACATCGGCCCGGTCCGCCAGCAGCCACCGCAGTCGGGAGGTGTCCAGCGTGGTGCCGGAGGAGAAGACCTGGTTGGCCGGCAGACCGGAGAACTCCTGGGCGACCATGGCCATGGGATCGCACGGGTTGGTGACGATGACGTAGACGGCCTCCGGGGCCACCGACAGCAGCTGCTCCATCAGGGTGCGGGTGATCCGGGCGTTGGTGTCGGCGAGCTCGCGGCGGGACTGCCCCGGCTTCTGCTTGGCGCCGGCGGTGATGACGACGATGTCCGAGTCGCGAGCGACCTCGATATCGCTGCTGCCGACGATGTCGGTTCCGCCGGTGAACTGGCTGCCGTGGGCGAGGTCGAGCACCTCGGCCTCGGTCTTCTCGGCGGCGATGTCGTAGAGGGCGATGTGGCGGGCGGATCCGCGGATCATGGCGGCGTAGGCCACGCTCGATCCGACGGCTCCGGCTCCGACGACGGTGAGTTTCGAGTTCCTGTTCATGCCTTCACGCTACGAGGAGGGCATGTCGTTTCGTGTGGGGTTGTCGTGGTTTTCTGTCAGCTGTGCGGAGGGATTATGTCCCGTTCACGTCTCATTCAAGCATGAACCCACACTGCGCCCCGCTCCCGCTCGGCCGAGTGGATACCCCGTTGCGCTATCAGCCTGAACAGCGCAATTGGGTATCTACTCGGCGAGGAGGGGGCGGGGTGGGCGGGGCTGGGGTCAGCGGAGGTCGCGGGGGAGCTCCTCCAGCAGGCGCAGCCACAGCTCCGAGACCGTGGGATAGGCCGGGACGGCATGGCGCAGCAGGGACACCGGAACCCGGCCCACGATCGCGATCGTGGCAGCGTGCAGCAGCTCGGCGGCCTCCGGGCCCACGAAAGTCGCACCCACCACGACTCCCGCGCCGCGGTCGACCACGAGCTGGGCGGTGCCGTCGACGTCGTCGCGCAGCAGCGCCGATCCGGCCGCGGATCCGTATGGCACCTGCGCGACCACGACATCGAGACCGCTCTCGCGGGCCTGCGCCTCGGTGCATCCCACGGCGGCGACCTGCGGGTCGGTGAAGACCACCTGCGGCACGGGGACGTCCTGGGGCTCGGGCGTCTCGGCGGGCGCCATCCCGGCCTCAGCGGCCAGGCGGGAGCCGAGCACACGGGCGTCGTGCTTGCCGGTGTGGGTGAGCATGGCGGCGCCGGAGGCATCGCCCACGCTGTGGAGCCACGACGGCAGGCGCCCTTCGAGCACGTCCTCGGCGCTCAGGCCCACGGCCTCGAGCCCCACGGCTTCCAGCGCCGGTCGGCGCCCGGTGGCCACGAGCAGCTCGTCGACCTCGAGCTCGTGGTCGCCCAGCGACAGCGAGACCGGGCCGCCGTGGATCCTGCCCAGGCCGGTGTCGCGGACGTCGGGACGGGAAGCCGCAGACACCGAGGCCCCGAAGCGGATCTCGACCCCCGCCCGGCGCAGCCCGTCCGCCACGTGCTCGCCGGCGAACGGCTCCATGCCGCCCAGCAGCGTCTCCCCGCGGACCAGCATGGTGACTTGCGAGCCGAGCCCCGCCATCCAGGCGGCGGCCTCGCAGGCGACCACACCGCCGCCCACGATCGCCAGGCGCTGCGGGATCTCGCGGACGCCGGTCGCATCGCGCGAGGTCCAAGCACCGAGCCCGTCGTAGATCGACGGGATCGACGCGGTGCTGCCGGTGGCGATCACCACGGCGCGCTCGGCGTGCAGGGTCTGCTCGCTGCCGTCGCCGGCCCGCACGCGCACCCTACGCTCGCCGCTCAGCTCGCCGTGACCGCGCACGACGGCCGCCCCGACGCCTTCGGCCCAGGAGGCCTGGCCGGCGTCGTCGTAGTGGGAGACGAAGCTGTCGCGGCGAGCCAGCATCGCGTCCGCGTCCGTGTGCGCGCCGGTCACCCCGGGCAGGTGCTGCGCGGCGGCCACGACTTCCAGCGGGCGCAGCAGCGCCTTCGAGGGCATGCAGGCGTAGTAGGAGCACTCGCCGCCCATCAGCTCGTGCTCCACGATCGCCGCGGACAGCCCGCCCTCGATCGCGTACTGGGCCACGTTCTCGCCCACGGATCCGCCGCCGACCACGACGACGTCGACACTTCGCTGCATCTCAGACATGCCTCCCACGCTACGCCCGCCACACCCCGCCGAGTGAATGCTCAGTTGCGCTATCGGGGCGAACAGCGCAACTGGGTGTCCACTCGGCGGAGGTGTCAGGCGGTGGTGAGCTGCTGCTCCCCGTGGAAGCTCAGGTGCACCCAATGGTGGTCGTCTACGGGGCCGTCGTCCTTCATCCTGCGGCCGACGACGCCAGCGTCCATCAGTGACTCCAGGCGCGGGCCGAGCTCTTCGGATGGGATCGAGAGGTCCACCGAGAGGGCGTCGACGCGCATCATCTGGGTACGGGACAGCAGATCGCACAGAACGTCGTCGGGGGTCCCTCGGGGATCCGCACGGAGTGAGGATGCAGGCCCAGGGGACTGGGCGATGTGCTGAGATCGCGCGGCAAGCCATCGGCGGCCGGTGATCAGAAGTCCGAAGGCAACCGCGAAGGCCAGCGCGCCCCGGCTCCACGCCGGCCACTCCTGCGGGTCGAAGACCACCCCCAAGACGAAAATGGCGACAGCGGCTGTCAGCCAGATCGCGGCGATCCCCCAGCCCAGCCGGCCATTCATGCCGAAGCGCTGGTGCGCCACCGCGCCGTCGCGGCGATGACGGAGGAACTGGCCCAGGCCTCCTGCGATCAGGGCGACGGTGGATGCTGCCACCATGAGCCATGGGGAACCCGCCCAGTTCGCCAGGAGATACCAGAACCCCGCCAGGGTGAAGACCAGGAAGTCGAACCGCCCCGGCATGAGCCGCTGTCCGAGCCGTTGCGCGGGAGACGGGTTGGGCTGAGCGGTGGTCATTCTGCTCCTCTCTGGATGGCTGCCAGGTGCGCCTCCAGCACTGTCTGGCCGCGGCCCATGGAACTCGCCCAGAGACGGTCGGGGCCGTCGACGATCTTCCTCCGGAGCGTGACCAGCCCCTGACCAGCCAGGTCCTCGACAACGGCCTCTGCGCGGTCACGGTCCAGCTCCAGGTCGGCGGCCAGCTGCGTCACTCGCATCTTCCGTGTGGGGTGAAGGATCACCATGGCCCGCAGGACAACCGGGTCACGAAGTGCCGGATGCAGTTCGGGTCGTCTGGCCAGGGAGGCCCACCGCCGACCGGCACTGGGCATCGAGGTGGCCAGCATCCGCTGGGTGAGCAGCTCGAGAATTCCGACGACAGTCACGGTGAGGAGTGCCAGCGCGAAGGATGTGCCCAGCGGGCGGCCTTCCGGCACGCTCCAGATGGCCCAGATGATCCAGATCAGCGCGAGGGACTTCGACACAAGGAGCGAGACGGAGGCCGGGCCATACGCGGGGTAGCGGTGTTCGGCCCCCACCAGAGCAGGGCGCATGCGTCCGAAGATGATCAGGATGCTGATGCAGACCAAGATCAGCCATCCCCAGGCAACGGAGCTGAGTATGGCGGTGAGTGCGACCAGGAGCAGAGCGGCCTCGGGCAAGCCGGCCCACCAGCGAGGATGCAACCGCCGTCGCGCCTGCTCCAGGGCGACGTCGACGTCAGCCCACGAGCTCTCGCGCGGTGCTGTCAACGCATCTCCCGCGGCGGATGGCATGTGCTCACGCATGGGCGTCCTGCCTCATGGCCGCCAGATGGCCGGCCAGCGCGGATTCGCCCACAGGGGTGCTCCGATACCACCGGTTCTCCTCTCGGCGACTCTCGAGGAATCGCCGATACCCCTTGATCAGATCGAAGTCCTCGAGCTCCCGGAGCCGTTCGAGGGCCTCGTCCGCGCTGATCCCGAGGTCATCATGCAGGGCCCAGCCCCGGGCCTCCTGGGAGGCGCCCAGGGCCGCCATGTGCTGCACGGCGCGCAGCGCATTCGTCACCCGGTCTGCCGTCGGAGTCGCAGGAAGTGTCTCCATAGCCCCACCGTGCCCAGATGAGTACTGCACTTTCGAGTCCCGCGATGTGATCGTGATCAAACCGAAACACTCCTGCATCCACCCCCACCACCGAGTGGATACCCAGTTGCGCTATCCGCCCGAATAGCGCAATTGAGTATCCACTCGGCGTGGGAGGGGAGGATGGGGGAATGGAGATTCCGGACGGGTATGAGCTGCACTTGGCCGCGCCGTCGGCGGAGGACTTCGCGATGCTGCGTCGGGAGGCGGGGCTCTCGCCGGTCACTCCCGAGCAGGCGGCGATCGCGGTCGCAGGCGGCTGGGCCGCCGCCCATGTCACGCACCAAGGAGCGGCCGTGGGCATGGGCCGTCTGATCGGCGACGGCGGCTGGATGTTCCAGGTGACGGACATGGCCGTGCATCCGCAGCATCAGCGTCAGGGCCTGGGTGATGCGATCCTGACCCGGCTGCTCCAGGAGATCGCCGATCGCGCACCAGCCGGCGCATACGTCTCCCTCATGGCCGATCCTCCGGGCCGGAGGCTGTACGCGCGTCACGGGTTCCAGGACCGGCACGACGTCTCCACCGGAATGTTCCGCCGGATGCCCTGAGGGCCACGCGGGGTCGAGCCCTCAGGCAGGATCTCAGCCCTCCAGCAGCTCCCGCAGCCGCTCGAGATCCGCGCGCACCATGGCGACGTCCCGCGCGTGGTCGTCCGCCGAGGCGCCGGCAGCGGGCTCCACCAGGAACACGAGCTCGGTTCCGCCGGCGCAGGACGAAGCCCGGAACCGGTTCAGCGTGGTCGATCCGTCCGGCAGAGTGACCTCGTGATCGAGCACGCCGGGGTCGTCTCCGCCGGTGAAACGCACCAGGGCGCGGCCCATGGGGGACTCGGTGACCCACACCCCGGGCTGCTCGCTCGGTGTAACCTCTGCTCCGGCCAGGCCGGCGGCCCATTCGGGCAGCCGGCGCGGGTCTGCGGCCACGGCGGCGACCGCTGCGAGCGGTCGATCGACGACGACGCAGACCCGCGCCGGCTCAGCGGGCAGGGCTCAGCCCTCGCCCTGCATCTTGCGCACCTCGACGGCGCCCTGGCAGGCGGCGGAGGCCTGCGCCCCCAGGTTCAGCGCCTCGTCCAGGTCGGCCGCCTCGAGGATCCAGAAGCCGCCCAGCTGGATCTCCGCACCGGAGGCCGTCTCCTGCGCCACGAGGGCTTCGCCGCTGGTGGCATCCACCAGGCGGGCGTCGGAGGCGGGCTGCTCGAGGGCTCCCACGAAGACAATGCGCTGCTCTGCGGCCATCTTCTCGTTGAAGGCCATGACGTCCGTGTGCAGCTGCTCGATGGAGACGCCCTCGGGCATCTGGAAGTCATCGGAGTGGTTCACGGAGATGAAGAACTGGGGCACGGCGGGTCCTCTCGACAGGGATGCGGAGCACCGCTGCGGTGATCCGGGGCCACGTTACGGCGAGCAGCTCAGCCCGACGAGACCTCCCGCACGACGTCGTACCGTGTGCTCACCATCCCGCCGTCCAGCACCCTGCTGCCGCGCAGCCGCAGCGGGAGATCGTGCTCGAGCGCCCCGAACAGGGCGATGCCGCCGCCGATCAGCCGGGGCAGCGTGGTCACCACGAGCTCATCCACCAGGTCGGCGCGCAGAGCCGCCTGGATCGTGGCGCCGCCGTCCCAGTAGACGCCGCGGGCGCCGCTGGACTCCAGCAGTGCGACGGCGGCGGACAGGTCCGGTGCGACGAGCGCGCCGTGGGGCTGCGGGCCGGTCAGGGTGGAGCTGAGCACGATGACCTGGACGGGGTCGTAGGGCCAGAAGCCGATCTCCAGGACCTTCTGGAACGTGGCACGGCCCATCACCAGGTGGTCCACGCGCGCCAGCAGGGCCTCGAAGTCCGGGACGGCCTCGGCGCCCGAGCCGGAGGGCGCTGCCTGCCCGGCAGGAACCGGCGCCTCCAGCCAGTCAATGTCCCCGTCGGTCCGCGCGATGAAGCCGTCCAGGCTCACCCCGCAGAAGACGGTGCCGCTCCAGCCGCGGCCGGGTCCGGGAGCCGGTGCGTGCGTGTCCATGTCAGCAGGATGCGCCGAGGGTCCGACAGCACAAGCCCGCTTCTCACCCCGCCACGACCAGCCGCAGCGCGACCAGCAGCATGACCACGCCCACCCCGATGTCCACGGCGCGCCAGGTCCCGGGGCGGTTCAGCGGCTTGGCCAGCGCCCGCGCCCCCAGCCCGAGCGCGGGGAACCACAGCACCGACCCGGTGATCGCGCCCAGCGTGTAGGTCCAGCGCTGGTCCCCGTGCTGATTGGCCAGGTTGCCGAGCATCACCATGGTGTCCAGGTAGACGTGCGGGTTGAGGAAGGTCAGCGCCAGGGTGGTCAGGGCGACCCTGCGCAGCGACCCGCCGGGGCCGACCGCGTCGTCGGCTGTGAGGGAATGGGAAGACAGGGCCGAGCGGAACGACCCGATCGCGAACCAGACCAGGTATGCCACCCCGCCCCAGCGCAGCGCGGTGAGCAGCCACGGAGCCCGCTCCACGACCGAGCCGATGCCCAGCGTGCCCACCGTGATCAGCAAGGCGTCGGCCGCCGTGCAGATCGCCACGACCACCAGCACGTGCTCCCGGCGGATGCCCTGCCGCAGCACGAATGCGTTCTGGGCGCCGATGGCCACGATCAGGGCCAGGCCGGTGAGCATGCCGGTGAAGTAGATGTCCATGGCCAGGAAACCTACGGTGCAGCTACCCTTCAGGCCAGCGAAAGATCCTGAACACAGATAAGAGATTCAAAAGTGGACATCGAGCAGCTGCGCACCCTGGTGGCGGCCGTGGACGAGGGCGCCTTCGATCGCGCCGCCGCGCGCCTGAGCATCTCCCCGCCGGCGGTCAGCCAGCGGATCAAGGCCCTGGAGTCTCAGACGGGCCGCGTGCTGCTGCGCCGCAGCGCGCCCGTGCGCCCCACCGAGCCCGGGGAGGCCGTGCTGCGGATGGCCCGGCAGGTGTTGTCCCTGCACGACGCCGCCCGGGTCGAGCTCGGCATGGATCAGGCCGAGTCCACGCCGCTGGACGTAGCGGTCAACGCGGACTCGCTGGCCACCTGGTTCCGCCCTGTCCTGGCGGAGTTGGCCGCACCCGGCACCGGGATCAGCGTGCGCCTGCGCGCCGAGGATCAGGACCACTCCCGCCGGCTCCTGCTGGCCGGTGAGGTGGCGGCGGCGATCACCACGTCCTCGGCTCCGGTCACCGGCTGCCGCACGATCCCCCTGGGCGCCATGGTCTACGAACCCCGCGCGGCGGCCTCGCTGCTGGAGCACGCGGGACCGCAGCCTGACCTCGCCCGTCTCCCCGTGGTGGTCTACGACGACAAGGACGACCTCCAGTCCGCCGCGCTGCACCGGGCCGGCATCACGGGCCGCCCGCCCGAGCACCGGGTGCCCTCGGCGGAGGCCTTCGTGCGAACGATCGCCGACGGCATCGGATGGGGCATGGTGCCGCGGCTCCAGCTGCCGGGGGCGCCCTTTGCCGCCGCCGACACCCCGCTGCTGCCCGTTCCCGGCCTCCACCCGGAGGCGGTGAGCCTGCACCTGCAGCGCTGGTCCACGGCGCTTCCGGCCCTGGCTCAGCTGGAGGACGCCGTGCGCCGCGGCGCGCGGGCGCTGCTGTAGTCCCTTTCGGGTCGATCGGGCCCCGGTGGGACCTGCGCCGCTGTGCCGGACGGGCGGGAGTGCGAAGATGCCGGACATGGACACCGCGCGTTCCGAGCAACTCCCGCAGGGCCCCGTCGTCGACGCCGACTGGCTGGCCGATCACCTGGACGACGTCGTGGTCGTCGACGCCTCGATCATGGGCGAGCGCGGTGCCGCCACCGGTATCCCGGGTGCGCGTCGCTTCGATCTGGACGGCCCGCTGTCCGATCAGGAGGCCGACATCCCGCACACCATGCTCGACGCCGACGACTTCGCGCAGTGCCTGGGCGAGCTGGGGATCGGCAACGAGACCGTGGTGGTCGCCTACGACCGCCAGGGCCTGTTCTCCTCGGCTCGCGCCTGGTGGATGCTGCGCGCCGCCGGGGTCGGCACGCCCTACGTGCTCGACGGCGGCCTGCCCGCCTGGATCGCCTCGGGCCGCCCGGAGGGTCCTCTCGACGACAGCCCCGAACCCGTCGCCGCTCCGCGCGTGCAGCTGGATCCGCGCGCCTTCACGGATGCCGACGACGTCGCCCGTCGCCTGGCCGAGCACGACGGCGCCGTGGCCGACGCCCGCTCCGCCGAGCGCTTCGCCGGCACCGCACCTGAGCCACGTCCGAGGCTGCGCGCCGGTCACATGCCCGGAGCCGTGAGCCTGCCCTTCAGCGAGCTGGCCCCCGGCGGTCACCTGCTGCCGCCCGCCGAGCTGGACGACCTGCTTCAGCAGCGCCTGGGCGGGAGAGGCCCCGTGGCCTTCAGCTGCGGCTCGGGCGTCTCCGCCTGCGTCGGGGCGCTCGCGGCCGTGGCGGCCGGGTGGGAGGACCGCGACCTCACGATCTACGACGGCTCCTGGTCCGAGTGGGGGCGCGAGACCGAGGACCCCGCCCTGCGTCCCGTGGTCCGCGGGTCGTGAACGGCGCGCAGCAGCCGCGCCCCGAACCGGGATCCAGGCGAGAGGCGCGCGAGCTGGCAGCAGAGCAGGAGCGCCGTCGGCTCCAGGAGCGCGCCGAGAGGGCCGCAGCGCCGGGGGCGATCCGACGTCGCCGCCTGCTGCAGGCGCTCGGCGGTCTGGCCGTCGCCGTCGGGGTGGGAGCAACCGTCACCACGCCGGTGGGTCAGCAGCGCGCGCAGACGTGGCGCGACCCCGCGGATCGCGAGCCCGCCGGCACCCCGGTGGACCGCGGCCGCCACACCTGGGGCGCGGATGAGAAGCGCCAGACCGGCTGGCTGCTCGTGCCCGATCCGGAGGCCTGGGGTGACGGCTCCTCGCGCCCCACGCATCCCGTGGTCGTGATGCTGCACGGCGGCTCCTGGCACGACGCTTCGGATCCCTCGTATATGGCGGATCTGGCATGGGACCTGGCCGCCTGGGGCGTGGCCGTGTGGGTGCCCACCTACCGCGGGCTCGACGGCAGCGACGGCCCTGGCGGTTGGCCGGAGACTTTCCAGGACGTCTCGGATGCCGTGGACTACGTGGCCGAGCTCGGGAAGCCCGGGGAGTTCACCCCGGATCTGGAGCAGGTCCACCTGCTGGGCCACAGCGCCGGCGGGCACCTGGCGGCATGGGCGCTGGGGCGCGATCTGCTCCCCGAGGGCGCTCCGGGGAACGACTGCCGCGTCATCGCCCGTTCGGCCACCGCCATGGCCGGGGTCTACGACCTCGAGCTCGCGGAGCGCTCGCAGCGAGGCTGGCTGGTGCGCTCCCTGCTCAGCGGCGCCGACCCGGACGAGGATCCCGAGCGCTACGAGATGGCCTCCCCGATCGACCAGCTGCCCCTGGACCGGGCCGTCAACGTCCTGCACGGGCGCAACGACGCCACCGTCCCGGAGTCCACGACCCGCAGCTACGTGCAGCGCCACGAGGAGACGGGCAACACCGGACGGATCGTGATCCTGGACGACGCCGATCACGACGCGTGGGCCGACGTCCACGGCGAGCCCTGGTTCCGGGCGCGCCAGGCCCTGCTCGAGCAGATCCCCTCCGGCTCCGCGTGAGCGCCCGGATCCCGCGGCGGCTGCTGCTGCGCGGTGCCGGCCTCTCGGCCGCGGCCGTCGCCTGCCTGGCAGCGAGCACCCCGGTGCGCCCGGGGAAGGCGCAGTCGCTCGTGGTCGCCGGGCGCGCCCGGGCCAGAGGCTGGGACGACGTCGGCGTGATCGTCTGGGGCTCCCCGGATCGGGGTCAGTACGGGCATCTCGTCCTGCCGCAGCGCCGGGCATGGGGGCGGGAGCGGCTGCCCGTGATCGTCTTCTTCCACGGCGGGGGATGGCGGGAGGCGTCGAGCTGGGACTACGTTCTGGGCGCGGCCCGCGACCTGGCGCGCTACGGCGTGGCCGTGTGGCTGCCGGCCTATCGCGGGACGCCGTCCCCGGGCGGGTGGCCGGGGACGTTCGCGGATGCGTTGACCGGTGTGCAGGCGGTGGCCCGCCTCAGCGAGCACGCTCCCTTCACCCCGGATCCGCAGCGGATCCACCTGGTCGGGCACAGCGCCGGCGGGCACCTGGCGGTCTGGGCGGCGGGGGCACTGTCCGGGGCCCTGGGGGCGGCTGCGGCGACCGGCGACGACGGCCCCGCAGAGCTGCTCGCCTCCCTGGCCGCGCAGAGCGAGGTCTCCGTGGCCAGCGCGATCTCTCTGGCCGGCGTGCTGGATCCGGTGCGCGCCGTGGAGGAGGACCAGGATCAGTTCGTGGTGGACCTGCTGGGCGGGACGCCCCAGGAGCAGCCCGAGCGCTACGCGCTGGCCTCGCCGCTGGAGCAGCTGCCCACGGGCTTCCCCGTGCATGTGGTGCACGGGATCGATGATCGGACGGTTCCTGTGCAGACCGTCGAGCCGTACCTGGAGCGGCTGCGCTCGCAGGGGCAGGCCGGGCGGATCGAGCTGGTGCGGGGCGCGCAGCACAACGACCTGATCCAGGTCAGCGATCCCGCCTGGCCGGTGACGCGGGAGGTCTGCCTGGCGGCGGTGGGGGCGCCCGACGGACGCTGAGACTCAGCCGCGCTGCGCCATCTCCTCAAGGTGCGCCAGGTGATGCAGGATCGCCTGCTCGCCCTGGAAGCTCAAATGCACCCGCTGTCCGGAACCAGGACGCTCGGAACCGGGCCGCTTGTCCTCCCGGACGAAGACCAGCCGGCTGTCCAGCAGGGCCAGCGCGGTCTCGAAGCGCGCCGGGTCCAGGCGCGCATCCCGAGCCACAGGGCCAGGTCGAACACCACCGCCAGCCCGATCTGGGGCAGCAAGCCTGCACCGGAGTCGGCCAGGATGCCGGAGAGAGTCTGAGCGACGAACAGCCCGCCGAAGAGACCCAGGAACCCCAGGCAGCCGGTCTGGCCGGACCACTGTTCGCGATTGAGCTTGAAACAGGCGGATCTGCCGCGATACCGCCAGGCGGCCAGAAGAGCGACAGCCGCACCGTGGGCGAGGAGGCCGGCGCCGAGCGCCCAGCGGCCTGCGATCCCGAGTCTGCTGCCCAGCCACATCAGCGTCAGGGTGAGGCCTTCGGCCGCGCCGCTCCCACCGGACGGCCACAAGCGCCGGGCCAGGGAATCCAGGTCGGCCTGGATCAGGGCGAGTGCCATGAGCATCTGCCGGTCGTCGGGGTGAGGACGACTGCCAGCCTGATCAAGCCGCGTCGTGGAGCAGGGCCTCGTCCTGCGGACGCAGGCTGATCCAGGCGGCGGCGGTGATCGCGGCCAGCACAGGCATGGTGGCCACAACAGCCTGCAGCCGGCTGTCCGCGTAGAAGTAGTAGTCGGCGTTCAGATCTCCCAGAACGTGGGCTGCGATCAGGGCGGGGTTGTTGGCGAAGAGGAACCACAGTGCCGCGAAGAGCGCCAGGGAGACGGCCCAGCCCACGGGCGTGCGCTGGGCGGGGGCATGCGGAAGGACTGCCGCTGCCAGAGGCAGTACCCAGACCCAGTGGTGCTCCCAGGAGATCGGCGAGATGAGCAGCATCACCATGGCTCCGATGCACACGGCCGAGAACAGGTCGTCATGGCGGGCGAGACGACGGATCGCCAGGCCCCCGGCCATGATCAGCAGCAGCGACAGCACCAGCCACAGGGGGCGGACGGATGCCTCTGGGAAACCCCACTGATACAGCGTCCCCGTCAGCGACTGGTTGGACAGCCGGGTGGCATCGCCCACTCTGTCCGTGGACCACAGCTGCTCGGTGAAGTACGAGAACACCTGTCGGGGCAGGAAGAGGGCGGCAATCACCACCGTGGTCATGAACCCGACGGCCATGCCGGCGATCGTCCGCCACTGCTGCAGAGCCAGCGGAACGAGGCCCATGGCGGCCGGCGTGATCTTCAGCCCGGCGGCAAGCCCCGTCAAGAAGCCCGCGGCACGGCGACGGGTGCTCTGGCGTGTGAGATCGGCGAGGATCAGCACCGCCAGGAGGGTGTTGATCTGCCCGTAGAAGAACGTGAAGCGCACGGGGTAGAGGTGGCTGGCGGCCAGGCAGCCCAAGGAGAACGCCACGAGAGTGGGAACCACCCGGAGACCGAACCACGAGCGTGAGAAAGGCGCGAGACGCAGGGCCTGCCACACCAGAACGACCATCGCCAGCGAGCCGCCGAGGCACATCACATGCCATGCCTGTTCGAGGCTCATCCCGCCCAGGGGATAGAACAGCAGCGCGGCCGATGGAGGGTAGGTGAAAGGCAGCTCGAACTTCCGCGTCTCCACCAGCGACGGGGCATAGAGCTCGTCAGTCGCGGGGTTCAGGCCGTGGAGGACCTGCGCCGCCCGCCAGTAGACCTCCATGTCCAGTCCCGGTGCATCCCAGTAGATCGCAGACATATAGGCCGCGAAGAGCACCGCGATCACTGCCATCCCGGCTCGCATCACCCACCGCGAACCCGGATGGGTCGACGAGGCCGTGCTGGGGGCTCGCCAGAGGGTGCTCGACATCGGTCTCCTTCGGAGTTCGGGCACAAGGCCTCGAACGGGTCCTCGCCGCCTGCGGCAGCAACGGGGATATCCTAGAAGGCGCTTGGATGACCATGGTCTCGCGGAGAGTTCTGCGCGGGGGTCGCCCCCGCCCCGCCGTTCCCGAGGACTTGGAGGATCATGCTCTCGAGCACTGCCGCCCCCGACAACGGCGATCGGCGAGAGACCTCTGAGTCGAAAAATGGAGCCGCGGACCGACTGCCGAGATGGCCCATTGCTCTTGCGCTGGCCCTGAGCTTCGGGACAGCCTTCTGGGGCATCGCCCAGCCGGAGTTCTGGCACGACGAAGTCGCCACGATCTCGGCGGTGACTCGTCCTTTCCCTGAGCTTCTGCAGATGCTCCGCAACGTCGATGCCGTGCACGCCCTGTATTACGTGCTCATGCACCCGTGGGCGGCCGTCTTCGGGACGTCCGAACTGGCCATGCGGACTCCTTCCGCCATCGCGCTCATTCTCATGAGCGGGTTCCTCACCAGGACCACCATGAGATGGGCCGTCTCCGTGACAGGGGAGGGCGTCTCTCGATCTGTGATCTCCGGAGTTCTGACCGCAGTTCTCGCTGCGGCACTCCCGGGCCTGACGTGGGCCGGGCAGGAGGCCCGGGGCTATGCGATGGGCATGCTCGCCTGCGTCGTGGCGCTGTGGTGCTTCGAGAACTACCTGCGGGGGTATCGCAGAGCTGATCTGCTGGGATTCGGAGTCGCCCAGATCCTCGCGGTCGGCTTCGCCATGTACTCGTTGCTCGTGGTGCCGCTGTTCGTGCTGAGAGCTGTCCTGGCCGGCAGGAAGCCTGGCCTGCACACGCTGATGGCGGCTGCTGGTGTCGGCGTCGCAGCCGCCCCGCTGGCCGTCCTCGCCTATTCGCAGAGCGAGCAGGTCGCCTGGATCAATCGCGGGATTCCCGAGATGCTGCAGAGAATGGCGGCGCAGTACTTCTTCAGCCCGGCGAACGCCGATGGGCATTGGGGTGGCATCGGCCACGCCCTGGCTCCGTGGCTGGCGCTGCTGAGCGCAGTCATCGTGATTGTCGGGCTTATCCGATCTCGGGACCGAGGGCTGACGAGGTGGCTCCTGGCCTATGCCCTCTTGCCTGCGGTCGCTCTTCTGCTCGCTCGAATCGTGGGCATGCAGCTCTACACCGAGAGGTATCTGGCCTTCGCGGCACCAGTCGTCGTCGCACTGCTTGCGCTGAGCCTGACGACGCTTCCGTCTCGCGCACTTCGCATGGTCTTGATCGGGGTGCTGGTGGTGGGATTCATCCCCTCTCTGGTCGGGCAGAAAGAAGCGGAGGCCAAGATCGGCCATGAGTACCGCACGGCCGCAGAGTTCTTGGGCGACCCCGAATCGGTGATCTTCATGGAAGCCGTGGACCGGAGCCTCATCTACGCGTATCCGTTGGACCATCCCATCGAAGACCCCATGCTCGCGGAGGATCGACTGTCCTCGGACACTCTCTGGGGCATCAACCGGGAGGGATGGATGGCGTGGGAAGTGCCTGTTCACGGAAGGACGGCTGTCGTCTCCTATCACTCGAACGAATATCACCAGACGGTGGTCGAGTCTCTCGAGGCTCGGGGCTGCTCGGTGACGGGCCATGATGCGAGCACGCGGTTCGGCATCACCGCTCTGGACTGCTCGGGTTGACGTTTGACGCCAGATATCTGTGTCGTTCCCAAGGGCGCAGGGAATTTCTGGGGGTTGTGAAGGGCGCTCAGTGAGACCTGTCTCCCACCTTCGTGGTCAAACCTCTTCCACGGGCGTTGACTGTCCACTGGGTCAGATCCCGTGAGCCCTCGCCTTGGGGGCATCGTGACGCACCCTCCTTCTCTGATGGGCGGTTCTGATGCCTGTACTGTTGGTTCCTCATCGATATTCGACGCCTAGCTCTCGAGTGCAGCGGGCGCATTCCGTCGAGACGGCAAAGCCTTGAGGCGCGCAACTATCACAAATGCCATATATATGGCGCTTGGCGGGCTGGGATTTATTGCATACGCCATCTATTCTCAGCTTTGGCTTGGGGTCTCATCAGGGTTTGGGGTCCTGGTGTTCACGGCCATATTCGACTTTGTCGAGAAGCGTTCACAGACAGGACAGACAGGGCGGGGTCGAAGGTGACGTAGCTGCCACTGCAGTAATTCTGATCAAGACTATCGTGGGTTGTGCTGGCTGATGGATTGTCTTGGGTGGAATCGCCGCGAGGGTCGCATGGGCGCAAGGGGGGGTGTTTGAAAGTGCGCAATCATCCGGGCAGGAGAAGATATTCGGGATCGACTGCGGTGTGGATGCTGCAGTCTGTGTTCCTGGTGGTAGCGGGTGTTGTGGTCGGTGACTGGCGAATAATCGCCCTGGTGCTGTGGGTATCGCCGGAACTGTTGGCTTCTTTATGAGCAATGAGCGCAATTCAAAATAGTTTCGGCAAATCCTGTTCGCACGTGATTGAGGAAAAATGATCGACCCGTTCGGAGTCCCTCTCCTGGCTATCGGCTGCCTGTCGGTGGTCATGGCCTACCTGTTCCAGAAGCACTTCATCAACAAGGGGATTGCGCGCGGCGGTCCGCGGATCATGCTCCCCATGGGCGTGATGGGCGCCCTGCTCGCTGTGGTGGGGCTTGTCCTCGTGATCCGCGGGCTGCTGTAGCGCCGAGCCGGCCCAGGCTGCCCAAGCGCAGCCCGGTCGGCCCCTGACCGCCAGCATCTAGACTTCCCGCGATGACCCCGAACGACCAGTCGCCGCATCCCACGCCTGAGCCCGAACCGAGCCAGGGCGGGCGTCGTCGGCTGGCGGGAGCCTCCCGGGCCGCGCGGCGGGCCGTGGCCCCCTTCAGTCATGCGGGCTACCCGCGGCTGGCTGCGGCCATGCTCGCCGTGGTGCTCGCGCAGGGCACCTGGGCGCTGACCATCGTCTTCCAGGTCATGGCCCAGGGCGGCTCCCCGGTCGAGCTCTCCGTGGTCTCGGCCACCGGCGCGGTGGGCGTGGTGATGTTCGCGCTGATCGGCGGGGTCGTGGCCGACCGCTTCCCGCCGCACCTGGTCCTGCGCGGCGTGCTGATCTCCTCCACGCTCGTCACCGCCGTCACCGCGATCCTCAGCGCCACGGGGATGCTGAGCGTGGGGCTGCTGGCGGCGTCGTCGTTCCTGATCTTCGCGGGCGTAGGGATCTTCTACCCGTCCTACTCCGCCTCGCTGCCGCGGCTGCTGCCGGCCGAGGCGCTGCTGGCGGCCAACGGCCTGGAGGGCTCCGCACGGCCCCTGCTGCAGACGGCCGCCGGGCCCGCGCTGGCCGGTCTGCTGGCCGCGGCGCTCTCGCCGACCGCCGGCTTCGCCATGGTCGCGCTGTGCTATGCGGTGGCTGTGGCGATCATCCTGAGGCTGCGCGTGCCGGAGCTGGTCCCTGACCCGGTCACGGGCCAGCTCCCGCAGCTGCCGTCGGCGGACCCGCTGGTCACCGGGGCCCAGGCTCATCGGCAGGACGGCGACGACGAGCCCGTCACCCTCTTCCCGCCCGATCCCGCCGCAGCCCCGTCCGGCGGGCTGCGCTCCATGCTCGCCGACATGATGGACGGCGTCTCCTACGTCCGGCGCACCGCGTGGCTGATGGGCACCCTGATCTTCGCGGTCATCTCCGTGTTCTGCTTCATCGGCCCGCTCGAGGTCCTGCTGCCGTTCGTGGTGCGTGACTCCTTCGGCGGCGGCGCCGCTCAGGTCGGGCTGCTGCTGGGCATCACCGGGGCGGCCTCGGCCGTCGGGGCGCTGGTGATCTCCGGGATGCCCCTGCCGCGGCGCTACCTGACCTGGATCATGGTGGCCTGGGGCTTCGGCACGCTGCCGCTGCTCTTCGTGGGCTCCACCGAGTCCTGGGTGGTCCTGGTCGCGATCATGATCGTGGTGGGCGCCACCGACGGCATCGGCCAGGTCCTGTGGGGGACCCTGCTGCAGCGCCGCGTGCCGGCACGGATGCTCGGACGCGTCTCCAGCCTGGACTTCTTCGTCTCCCTGTTGCTCATGCCGGTGTCCATGGCCGTCGTCGGGCCCCTGTCCACGGTGGTGGCCGTGGAGATCATCTTCGCGGCCGCGGCGATCGTGCCGGCGGTGATGGCCGTCGTCGTGTGGCTCGCCTTCCGCATGGCGCGCGACGAGGCCGCGCACCCGCTGAAGGATTGACCCGCGCGCGGGTCGCTCAGCGCAGGTCGAGCACCTGGCGCAGCCGCGCGAAGGCCTCGGGCACCACGCTGTAGTGCGCCCAGCGGCCCCGCTGCTCCCGGACGATCAGGCCGGCCTCCACGAGGCGCTTCATGTGATGGCTCACCGTGGGCTGGCTGATCCCCAGTGGCTCCGTGAGATCGCAGGCGCATACGGACTCGCAGCCCTGCGCGGCCACGTGGGAGAGCAGTCGAAGGCGCATGGGATCGCCCAGTGCCTTGAACATGGAAGCGGAGCGCTCGGCGTCCGCGGAGCTCAGCGGACCGGCGGACAGCGAGCAGCACTCCTGGCCGGATGCCATGGCCTGTGTGCCCTCTGTGCTCTGCTCGCGTGCGATGGCGCTCATGCCCTTACAATACATTGACGAACGTCGATATGAAGACGTAGCCTTCCATCGACATCCATCGATCTGAGAGGCCCGCGCTCCATGGCTGCTGACGCTGCGACGACCGCCCCCGACCAGCCCGTCATGCAGGCCATGTCCTTCACCGATCGCTGGCTGCCGGTGTGGATCCTGCTGGCCATGGCGCTGGGCCTGGCCCTGGGGCGGCTGATCCCGGGTCTGGACACCGCGCTCGAGTCCGTCTCGATTGCAGGCGTCTCCCTGCCGATCGCGGTGGGGCTGCTCGTGATGATGTACCCGGTGCTGGCCAAGGTCCGCTACGACGAGACCCGCCGCATCGCCGCCGACCCCCGCCTCATGGGGACCTCGCTGGTGCTGAACTGGGTCGTGGGCCCGGCGCTGATGTTCGCCCTGGCCTGGCTGCTGCTGCCCGATCTGCCCGAGTACCGCACGGGCCTGATCATCGTGGGGCTGGCACGCTGCATCGCCATGGTGCTGATCTGGAACGACCTGGCCTGCGGCGACCGCGAGGCCGCGGCGGTCCTGGTGGCGGTCAACTCCGTCTTCCAGGTCATCGCCTTCGGCGCGCTGGGCTGGTTCTATCTGCAAGTCCTGCCCTCCTGGCTGGGCCTGGCGACGACCTCCGTTGAGTTCTCGGTCGGGGCGATCGTGCTCAGCGTGCTCGTCTTCCTGGGCATCCCGCTGCTCGCCGGCTTCCTCACGCGCGTGCTGGGGGAGCGGGCCAAGGGGCGGCAGTGGTACGAGGAGTCGTTCCTGCCGCGCCTGGGCCCCTGGGCGCTGCGCGGGCTGCTGTTCACCATCGTGCTGCTGTTCGCGCTGCAGGGCCAGGCGATCACCTCTTCCCCGTGGGACGTCGCGCGGATCGCGCTGCCGCTGCTGGCCTACTTCGTGGTCATGTTCGCCCTGGCGCTGCTGGCCTCCCGGGCCGCGGGCTTGGACTACGCCCACTCGACGACAGTGGCCTTCACCGCCGCCGGCAACAACTTCGAGCTGGCCATCGCCGTGTCGATCGGCACGTTCGGCGTGACCTCGGGCCAGGCGCTGGCGGGAGTGGTCGGCCCGCTGATCGAGGTGCCCGTGCTGGTGGGCCTCGTCTACGTCAGCCTCTGGGCAGGGCGCAGGCTCTTCCCCGGGGACCCCACCGCGCCGGCCTTCCGCGCCTGAACCGACCCACCTCCAGGAGCGTCCGATGAACGACGACACCCGTCCCGAGATCCTCTTCGTCTGCGTCCGCAACGGCGGCAAGTCCCAGATGGCCGCAGCGCTGATGGACCACCGAGCCCAGGGCGCCGTCCGCGTCAGCTCGGCAGGCACCGAGCCCGGCAGCAAGCTCAACGCGCAGTCCGTGGAGGCCGTCGCCGAGCTCGGCGCGGACATGTCCCAGGGGCGGCCCAGCCCGATCGATCCCGAGCTCCTGCGCCGCGCCGACTGCGTGGTGGTGCTGGGCACCGAGGCCAGGCTCGACACCGAGATCCCGCTCGACGGTCGGCTGGAGACCTGGGAGACCGACGAGCCGTCTGCGCGCGGGATCGAGGGCATGGAGCGCATGCGCCTGATCCGCGACGACATCGACGCCCGCGTCCAGCACCTGCTCCAGGAGCTCACCGCAACCCCCGAGAGCTGATCTGCAAGGACGGGGCGCGCGGGCGTCGTCGTCCTGCGAGTCCCCCGCACGACGAGGGCCCGACGCCCGCGCACCGTCTCAGGTGCGCGGGCGTCGGGCCCTTGCGGAAGGTCAGCCGCAGATCAGTTCTGCATGTCCTCCAGCTCGACGCCCTTGGTCTCGCGCACCGCCTTGGCGGTGAAGATCAGCGATACCACCGCGAAGAACGCGTACAGGCCGTAGGCCAGCACCAGGGAGGCCTCGGAGAGCACCGGGAAGGACGCGGTGACGGCCCAGTTGGCCAGCCACTGCACCAGACCGGCGACGGCCAGCGCGGCGCCGCGGATCTTGTTGGGGAACATCTCGCCCAGCAGGACCCACATGACCGGGCCCCACGAGACGCCGAAGAACACGACGTACAGGTTGGCGGCGACCAGCGCGATCGGGCCGGCGGTGTCGCCCAGGACGGGGCCGGCGTCGGTGATCGTGGCGGTCGAGAACACGACGGCCATGGTGCCCAGGGTCAGCGCCATGCCGGCCGAGCCGATCAGCAGCAGCTTCTTGCGCCCGATCCTGTCCACCAGGGCGATGGCCACGAGAGTCACCACCACGTTGGTCACCGAGGTGATCGTGGAGATCGTGAAGGCGTCCGACTCCTGGAAGCCCACGGACTGCCAGAGCTGGTTGGAGTAGTAGAAGATCACGTTGATGCCGACCAGCTGCTGCAGCACGGCCAGGCCCAGGCCCACCCACACGACGGGCTTCAGGCCGGCCACGGCGCCGCGCAGATCGGAGAAGCGCGGCTTGCGCTCCGAGTCGAGGGTCTTGTCGATGATTCCCAGGCGGTGCACCGCGGGGCCCTCGCCCTGCAGGTGCGTCATGATGCGCAGGGCTTCGTCGCGGCGGCCCTGGCCCACGAGCCAGCGCGGAGACTCGGGGATCATGAACGCCCCGATCAGGTACAGCGCGGCAGGCAGGGCGCAGACCAGGAACATGAGGCGCCAGGCATCCATGCCGCCCAGGACATGACCGTCGGCGGAGCCGGCGATCCCCACGATGATGCGGTTGACGATCTGGGAGGCGAAGATGCCGGTCACGATGCCCAGCTGCTGCAGCGAGCCCAGGCGGCCGCGGACATCCGCCGGTGCCACCTCGGCGATGTAGGCCGGGGCGATGATCGAGGCCACGCCCACGCCCACGCCGCCGACCACGCGCCAGAAGATCAGCCACGCAAACCCGGCGGTGTCATCCGTGAAGAACGGGTCCCAGGCGCAGAAGATCGCTGAGACCAGGAACAGGATCGCCGCGATCCGCATGACCTTCACACGGCCGATGCTGTCCGCCAGCCGCCCGCCGAAGAACGCGCCGGCGGCCGCACCCAGCAGAGCGGAGGCCACGGCCGAGCCCAGGGCGCCGGGGGAGACGTCGAAGTACTCCTGCATGGCGCCGGTGGCGCCATTGATCACCGCGGAGTCGTAGCCGAACAGGAAGCCGCCCATGGCGGCCACCAGGCTGATCCGCAGGACAGCACCCATGTTGGCCGTATGCCCTCCCAGGGACATCGGTGAGGTGTAGGTGGACATCGCAGCTCCTTTGCTGTGCCGAGCCCCTGGTGCAGCGGGCTCGCCCTGGCGCTCTGGCCGGGGCCTGTTGCGCGGTCCGCCGAGGCTGGGCGAGGAGGGTCGCCCATGATGAACCGCCGGTGAACAGTGGCCATAGAGTAGGCCTGGCCACAGGTGATGTCCATCGGATGAGTCACCGAGATGGCAACGACCGAGCGCGCCGCCGATGGGCGACGCGCTCGGGCGGTCCAGGGGACCGGGCGCCATGATCGCGGGGTCATCGACGGAGGTGCCTCCGGGGCTGCGCCCTCGCCTCGGCGGCTGCTCAGGCCGCGGGCGTCGCCTGCTCCAGCGCCGTCGCGGCCAGGGCGCGCTCCTCCGGCGTGGCCACCACGAACCCCGCCTGCGTGGTCACGAAGGTGGGCACGGTCGCGTTCCCGTCGTTGATGTCCTCGACGTAGCCCTTGGCGGCGTCGTCCTCCCAGATGTTCACCCACAGGGCGCGGTCGCCGGTCTCGCCGAGCGAGCGGTCCAGCGCGGCGCAGAAGCCGCAGCCCGGGCGCCAGTAGACGACGGCGCCGCCGTCGGCGATGTGCTGCAGGGCGGTGGCCTGGTCGGCGCTGGGACGGGATTCGAGGGCCATGAGGGTCTCCTTCAAGGGTGATGCGGGTCCGGGTACCTCAGCCGCCGAGGCCGATCCGTTGTTCCCCCACCATGACAGCGGCTGTGGGATCGGCGAAAAATTCCTGCGGATTCTTGTCATTCCACGCTGTGTCTCCAGGTCCAGGGGCCGATGGATGCCAGAATCGAAGAATGTCTACCCCGGCGCAGTCTTCTTCCCCCTCGCCGGACCGGGCTACCTGGCACCTGCCCCAGCTTGAGCACTGGATCATCGTCCCGCTCATCGTCGTCCTGGCGATCGGCGCGATCGGACGGATCGTGAGTCTCACACCTGAGGTCGGCGCCGCGGAGTCCCAGGTCCTCGCGGCCCTCGACCCTGTTCGCTCCGGCCTTCTCCTGGCCGTCGCGGGCTTCGTCCACGGCATCTTCTCCGCACCCTGGGTCTACGGCATCATCGCCGCACTCACCGCGTGGCTGGCGCTCGTCAAGCGCAGCGGCCGCGATGCCGCGGGCTTCGCCGTGACCGCAGTGACCATGGTCGTGGTCGCGAGCACCGCCCAGCAGATCATCGGCCGCCCGGCTCCCGGGCTGGGCGACGGCGTCCTGACCGCCGAGGTCGGCTCCTCGCTGCCCTCCGCTGCCGTGTGCGCCGCCATCGGCATCTCCCTGTCCTTCCTGGTGGCCTCGCGACGCCACATCTCCGGCATGGCGGTCCTGCTCGCCGGTGCCGGTGTGAGCCTGGCCGTGGCGCTGTCGGCGCTGCTGACGTCATCCGCCTACGTGCTGGACGTCGTGCTGTCCCTGCCGGTCGCCTGGGCGGGCGTGGTGCTGGGGTGCGGCCTGGCCAACCGGGTCGTCCCGGCCATGGCAGAGCGCTTCGGCTGGGGTCTCCCGCGCGCGGACCGCAAGCTGGCTCACCGCCAGGCTCCGCGCTACAGCGACGCCGAGACCGCCTACGCCCGCTCCGAGTCCCGCAGCACTGCGGCGGCCTCCGCGCACCGCGACCTCGACGACGGCCCCATCACCGAGGAGCTGCCCGTCATCCGCGAGGACGACGCCGCCGCCTGACCCGGCCCCTGCTGCTCCGCGAAGGGCGCCTCTCCCGCCAGGGGGAGGCGCCCTTCGTCGTCGCCGCCTCTCCCGCCCCGCGCCTAGGTGCCTCCCTGCGCTTTCCCGCACCCAGAGCGCACATGCGCACGCCGGGCCCCCGCGCTTACGTGCTTCCGGGTGCAGCCGGCGCAGCGCGCGCAGAGACGCGATGCAGCACGTAGGCGGGGGAAAGAGTGCGGCTCAGGGGGCCAGGCGGCGGTGGCGGGGCCACCAGATGATGCGGCCCAGGTCATAGGTCAGCGCCGGGACCAGCAGGGAGCGCACCAGCAGGGCGTCGAGCAGGACGCCGAAGGCCACCATGAAGGCCAGCTGCACCATGAACACGATGGGGATCACGGCCAGCGCGGCGAAGGTCGCAGCCAGCACGATGCCGGCGGACGTGATGACACCGCCGGTCAGCACCGTTCCCCGCAGCACGCCGGCGCGCGTCCCGTGCTCCAGGGACTCCTCCCGCACCCGCGACATCAGGAAGATGTTGTAGTCGATGCCCAGCGCCACCAGGAACACGAACGCGTACAGCGGCACCGAGGGATCCGAGCCCGGGAACTCGAGCACGTGGTTGAACACCAGCGCGCTGACGCCCAGCGCCGAGGCGTACGAGATCACCGTGAGCACGACCAGCAGGACCGGCGCGAGCACCGAGCGCAGCAGCAGCATGAGGATCACCAGCACGACCGCCAGGATCATGGGGATGATCACCTCACGGTCGCGCTCGGCGGCGTGATTGGTGTCCAGCGTGCTGGCGGTCTCGCCGCCGACCAGGATGGTGTCGTCGATCCCGTGCAGCTCGGAGCGCAGGGTCTCGACGGCCTGGAAGGTCTCATCGGCATCCGGGTCGGTGGTGGTGGTGATCTGGATCTGGACGTCGCCGTCGACGACGGTCGGGGAGACCCCCTCGAACGGATTCGCGCCCGGGGGAGCGGACTCGAGCTGAGCGGCCGCCGAGCCCAGCGGGATGGAGCCCTGCGGGGCATCGAGCGCCGTGACCGTCACGGAGCCCACGGGATCCAGGGCCTCCGCCTCCTCCGCGACCTGATCCATGCGCGACTCCGGGGCGATGACCGTGATCGGGGATCCGGAGCCGCCGGGGAAGTGCTCGGAGAGGATGTGCTGGCCGTCGGCGGCCGGGGACTCGCCGATCAGCGTCTCGGACTGCTTGAGGCCCGAGGCCTGCAGCTGCGGGGCGAAGGCCGCGGCGATCAGCAGGACCAGGGTGGAGAGGATCCACACCGGGCGGTGGCGTCTGGCGATGAATCGCCCGATCCGCGCCCAGAGGCCGCTGCCCTCCACGGCATGTCCGCGGTCGTCGGGAACGACCTTCAGGGCCTGCGGACCCTGGTCCTGGAAGCGGGGGCGGGCCGGCCAGAAGGCCGCGCGCCCGATGAGCATCAGCGCCGCCGGCAGCAGGGTCAGCGCGGCCAGCATGGAGAAGACGATGCCGGTGGCGGCGGCCGGGCCCAGCGCTGCGGTGGAGCCCAGGTCCGAGACCAGCAGGCACAGCAGCCCGGCGATCACCGTGCCGCCCGAGGCCAGCACCGGCTCGATGGTGCCGCGCAGCGCCTCCCGGGTGGCCTGGCGCGTGCTGCGATGAGCATGGAGGGCGTCCCGGTAGCGGGCGGTGTAGAGCAGGCAGTAGTCGGTGGCGGCACCCACGACCAGGATGAACAGGATGCCCTGCACCTGGCCGTTGATCTGGATCAGCCCCGACGACGCCAGCAGGTAGACCACCACGATCGCCGCGCACAGCGCCGCCATGGCGGTGATCAGCACCAGCACCGGCAGCAGCGGGGAGCGGTAGACGACCACCAGGATCACGAACACGACCGCCAGGGCCACCAGCAGCAGGATGCCGTCGATCCCGGAGAATCCCTCTGCCAGCTCGCTGGCGAAGCCCGCAGGGCCTGTGACCGCCGTTGTCAGCCCCTGGGGTGCCTGGCCCTCCATGGCGCTGCGCAGCTCGGGGACCTGGTCCCCGAACTCGTTCTCGTCCATGGGCACGAAGAGCTGCAGCGCCTTGCCGTCCTCCGAGACCACGGGAGGGGAGGGCTGCTGCTCGGCGATGCCGCGGTCCACGAGCGAGTCGGAGATCTCCTGCGCCCACTGCCTGTCCTGGTCGGTGAGGCCGTCGTCGCGCTGGGCCACGGCCACGGCGGGCAGGAAGGGGTCCTCCGTGAAGTCGTCTGCCCGGTCAGCGACCTGGGTGGATTCGGCGGACTGGGGGAGGAACGAGCTCTGCTGATTGGTGGAGACGTCCGAGATCCGCCCGAAGAACGGCCCGCCGAGCATCAGCACGGCCAGCCAGATGAGGATCAGGGCAGGAGCGATCAGGGTGCGCGCCCACGGGCGGCGGTGCTCTGCTGGAGTGTTCACTGGTCCTGCTCGATTCGCTGGGGAGACCTCACTGTCTCATGGCCCTGTGGCGCGACAGCGGCCAGGGGCCCGTCGGATCGATCCGACGGCCCCCCGGCCGGCAGCTGCACCCCGCGCGGCGGGGCGCAGATCACTTCCTGTGGTGCTCGTGCGTGGAGTAGTCGCCGAGCGGATCGTGCCCGCCCGGCTCCTCGCCCAGGGTCGCGATCGCCTGCGTGTCCTCGAAGCCCATGGGCTCGTGCTTCACGAAGCGCTTGTACGCCCAGTTGACCGCCGAGAGCAGCAGGCCGATGCCCAGCAGGACGGCGGCGATCTGGTACTCGATGACGTCCTGCGCCCACGGGCCGATCAGGAACAGCGTGGTGGCCGCGCCGATGAAGGGGATGAACGCGGGAGCCCGGAAGTAGCCGGTGCCCTCGCGCGACTTGTCCTTGCGCAGCACGATCACGGCCACGTTGACCACCGCGAACACGCCGAGCAGCAGCAGCGCGGTCGTGCCGCCGAGCGCGGCAGCGGTCTCCTTGGCCATGATCTGCCCGACCACCAGGATCAGGGCGGCGGCCAGGACGGTCGTGAAGACCACCGAGGCCCACGGGACGGAGTGCTTGGAGCTGACCTTGGCCAGGAACCCCGGGAGCACGCCCTGGGAGGCCATGCCGTAGAGCAGGCGCGAGGCCATCAGCATGTTGATCAGCGCCGTGTTGGCCACCGCGAAGATGGTCAGGAACGGGTAGATCGCGCCGACCGGGATGCCGGGGGCGCCGGCGTTGACGACCTCGAGCAGCGGGGTCGTGGACTCGCCCAGCACGCCGATCGGGACGATCGCGACGGCCAGGATGGAGACCAGGACGTAGACGACGCCGGTGATGCACAGGCCGATGAGCATGATCCGCGGGAAGTTCTTCTGCGGGTCCTTGGTCTCCTCGACCATGTTGACGGAGTCCTCGAATCCCACGAAGGAGAAGAAGGCCAGGGAGGTCACGGCGGTCAGCGCCAGGAAGATCGACTTGTCGCCCTGGGTCTCGAAGATCATGGTCCGGGAGAAGTCGGCATTGCCCTGGGTCGCGGCCCAGAGGCCGATGAGGATCACGATGGCCAGGCCGGAGAGCTCGATGCAGGTCAGCACCACGTTGAGCATCAGGGATTCCTTGACGCTGCGCAGGTTGATGAGCATGAGCAGGACCATGAAGCCGACGGCCATGAGGGTCACCGCCGTCATGGGCGGATCCTCCCAGCCGAAGCCCGCCACGAGGTTGGAGGCCACGGTGCGAGCGGCGGTGGAGGCGGAGGTCAGGCCGGAGGCAAGCACGGCGAAGGTGACCATGAAGGTCAGCAGGCCGATCCCGAACGCCTTGTGGGTGTAGAGCGCGGCGCCCGAGGCGCCGGGGTACTTCGTGACCATCTCCAGGTAGGAGAAGGCGGTCACGGCGGCCACGAAGAAGGCCAGCAGGATCGGGGCCCAGGCGGCGCCGCCGATCTCGCCGGCGATCGTGCCGGTCAGGGCGTAGACGCCCGTTCCCAGGATGTCGCCGACGATGAACAGCAGCAGCAGGCCGGGGCCCATGACCTTGGCCAGGTCGCTGCTCTCGACAGGTGCGGTGCCGTCGGTGGAGGTGCCGCGGGGATCTGAGGGCGCGCTCTCGCGCGAGTTGGTGCTCACTGGGTGCTCCCGAGGACGGATGCGGACGGGACCCGGGGCGTCAGGTGGTGCGCTGTCGCCGCTATCACAGGTGGCTGTGACTGGCCCCACAGGGTGCGCCCACTGTACGGCCCTTCCGGCCCGGATGCGCCACATCCGCCGTGTCCTGCGGGGATGAATTCCTCCGCATGGGGCTGCGGGGACAGCCCGGCCCCACGGGACCGTGCTCGAGCGCTCGGCCCCCGACGACGGCTGCGCTGCGCTCCGGCGCCGGAGAGGGCCGGTCAGGCCCTGCCGGGGCTGCGACGGGCCGCCGAGAGCATCAGCGGAAGCGCGGTGCCGGAGGCCAGCTGCACCGAGTGATCGGCGTGGGCGGAGAATCCGGTCGGCTCGGGGTTGATCTCCACGACCGGGACACCCAGGCCCATCGCGGTCAGCGGCAGCGAGGCGGCCGGCTGCACGAGCCCGGACGTGCCGATCACGAGCACGAGCCCCGCCGAGGCCATCGCGGACTCGGCGTCGTCGAAGGCGCCCTCGGGCAGGGCCTCGCCGAACCACACGACATCCGGGCGGATGGGGCCGTCGCACTCCAGGCACTCCGGCGGCGCCTCGGGACGCGGCTCGTCCAACGGCGGCTCGTCCAGGCGCAGGTCGGCGACCTGCCACTGATCCGCCGGGCGGCCGCACAGCGAGCAGCGGAACGAGTACAGGGAGCCGTGCAGGTGCGACACATCGGAGGACCCGGCGCGCTCGTGGAGGTCGTCGATGTTCTGCGTCGCGATCCTGACGTCCGCGTACTCGCTCCACGACACCAGCGCCCGGTGCCCGGCGTTGGGCGCGCACTGCCGGACATATCGCGCTCGCTGCATATACCAGGCCCAGACCAGCTCCGGATCGGCCTCCCAGGCCTCCGGGGTGGCCAGCTCCTGCGGCGAGTAGCGGGCCCACAGCCCGGTCTCCGGGGCGCGGAAGGTGGGAACGCCGGACTCGGCCGAGATGCCGGCGCCAGAGAGCACCGCGACCCTCGAGGCCGAGCGGCACAGATCCAGCACCTCGGGACCGATCGCCTGCAGCTGGGCGTTGAGCCGGCCGGCGCGCTGGGACAGGGACTCGTCGGGATCCTTCTCGGTGCTCATGGCCTCCACGGTAGGCGACTGACCCCGACCCGCGGGGCCGTGCGAGCCCGGCACTCCGGCACCGCCGCGGTGCCTGTGATGGAATGGACGCATGAAGTACGACTTCCGACGCCTCACCCCCGCCGTCCTGACCTCGCTCGGGCTGATCTTCCTCGCGCTGCTCTTCGTGAGCTTCGGCTGGGCCGTCCTGGGCTGGATCCTGGGGCTGGCCGGTCTGGCCCTGAACGTGGTGGCCGTGGCGGTCATCGCGGTCCCGGGTTCCGCAGGCGACGGCGCCCGCCGCGTTCCGGCGCGTCCGGGGGCGGCTCAGCGCTCCGAGCGCGAGCGCCTGGCGCTGCGCGATTCGGCGGCGCCTTCCCGCGGCGTCGAGCACGACGACGAGCGCGAGGCCGAGGCCGAGGTCATCCGCGACGCGGACGGCCAGCCGGTCCAGGCGCAGCTCTCCCGCACGGTCTCCGCCCAGCGCGACGGCAAGGCGGGCAAGGGCGACAAGCGCGCCTACTCCCGCTCCGGCTCGACCGCCGTGCCGGGCTCTGCGCGGGCGTCGTCCTCCGGTGGGAGCTCGAACAAGCGCCGCTGAGGCGGAGTCGACATGACTGAGGGGCCGGGACAGATGTCCCGGCCCCTCAGTCATGTCCGCTCAGCTGCCCTGCGAGGAGGCGTCGTCCTGCGTGGCCTCGTCCGAGGAGCTCGTGCCGAGCTTCTTGTAGTGGCGGTTGCGGATGGCCAGCAGGGCGCCGCCCACGACGGCGGCGAGCCCGGAGCCCGTCAGGATGCCGACCTTGGAGGTGGCGCCCAGATCCGACGAGGGCCCGAAGGACAGCTCGCTGATCAGCAGCGAGACCGTGAAGCCGATGCCGGCCAGCGCGGCCAGGCCGACGACGTCGATCCACTGGATGTCCGGATCGAGGTTGAACCTGCGCAGACGGGTGAGCAGCCAGGTGGTGGCGGTGATGCCGACCGTCTTGCCGACGAGCAGGCCCACGATCACGCCCAGCGCCGCGACCGAGGTCCAGGACTCGACCAGGCCGCTCCAGCCCTCCACGAACACCCCGGCCGAGAAGAAGGCGAAGATCGGGACGCACAGCGCGGCGGAGAACGGGCGCACCAGGTGCTCGAGGTGGGATGCGAGGCCCACGGCCTCGGGGTTGCGCTCGACGGTGCGGCGGTTCGGGCGGACGGGGACCATGAAGGCCAGGACGACGCCCGCGATGGTGGCGTGGATGCCCGAGTTGTAGAACAGCGCCCAGGTGATCACGCCCAGCGGGAACAGGCTCAGCCAGGTCAGCCAGGTCTTCTCGGCGAACGTGGCCTGCCCCTTGTAGGCGATCAGCGCGAAGACGGCGATCGGGATGATCGCAGCCCCCAGGTGGGCGAGGCTCAGATCCGACGTGTAGAACAGCGCGATGATCGTGATGGCGATCAGATCGTCGACGACGGCCAGCGTCAGCAGGAACGTGCGCATGGCCACCGGAAGGTGCGAGCCGACGATCGCCAGCACTGCGGTCGCGAAGGCGATGTCCGTGGCGGTGGGGATCGCCCAGCCGCCCATGAGCTCGCCGCCGCCGCTGCTGGCGGCGAAGGCCACGAAGATCAGGGCGGGGACCGCGACGCCGCCGAAGGCGGCTGCGATCGGCACGGCGGCCTTGCCTGGGTTGCGCAGCTCGCCGTCCACGAACTCCTGCTTCAGCTCCAGGCCGACCAGGAAGAAGAACACTGCCAGCAGGGCGTCGGCCGCCCAGTGGCTCACGCTCAGGTCCAGGGTGAGCAGAGGGCTGTCGGGGTCGCCCAGGACGGGGCCGAAGTGGAAGTCGCTGACCGATTCGTAGAGCTCGCGCAGCCCGGGTGCATTGGCCGCGCTCAGGGCGAGGACCGTGGCGATCAGCAGCAGGACGCCGGCGACCGTCTCCGAGCGAAGGAGCCGACCGATCCCGCTCGAGGAGGGAGTGTCGGAAGCGCCGTAGATGGGGTCGTGGTGCGGCTCGGCGTGATGATCGGGCTTGGCGGAGCTCTCCGCAGAGCTGTGGGGCGTGGTCATCGGTCTCCTGTGGGATTCGGCCTGCATGAGGGCAGGTACATGCGCATTCCGCTCTCGCGGGCCGACCAGACTTCCCGGCTCACCGCTTGCCACGTTAGCAAAGCGATGCGCCTGGCCCCAGCGCTCGGTCTGTGCGGCACAGGGTGCGGATCTAGGATTCCGGCATGAGCGCGCACGAGCACAGAGGGAACGCGACGGGCAGGGTCCGCAGCCTCAACGTGGGCACCGAGCGGGAGAATCCGGCGCCCCGTCGGGTCTCGACCGGCATCTTCAAGCAGCCCATCGACGGACCCGTGGCGATCGCCGACCCCGGCCCCAGGGACCCCGACGCCCCGGTCGCCTCGGGGGTCTCAGGCGACTTCGTGGGCGATCGGGCCCACCACGGCGGCAGGTTCCAGGCCGTCTACGCGTTCGACCGCGCCGAGCTGGACTGGTGGGAGGAGCAGCTGGGCCGTCCGCTGCACGACGGCATGTTCGGCGAGAACCTCACGCTCGAGTCCGTGGCGGTGGACGACGCCGTGATCGGCGAGCTCTGGCAGATCGGGACCGCGCGGCTGCGCGTCACCGAGCCCCGCATCCCGTGCGGCACGTTCGCCGGCGTGATGGAGGAGCAGGGCTGGATCAAGCGCTTCACGCAGCGAGCGCGCTCCGGGGCTTACCTGGCCGTCGACGCCCCCGGGGAGGTCCGGCGCGGCGACGAGGTCCGGGTGATCTCCCGTCCCGAGCACGGGATCACGGTGGCCGAGGCCTTCCGGGCGCGGACCCTGGAGCGCGACCTGGCGCCCCGAGTGCTCCAGGCGGGCGAGGACCTGAGCCCCAAGCTGTTGGATCGGCTGCAGGCGCTCATCGGCGGCGCCGACCCGAACCTGCCCAGCTGATCCGCCCGCCCGGGCCTGCGGATCAGCCGTTCAGGGCGGCGGCGCGGTAGAGGCGCTGGACGGCGTCGGGGCTGAGGCTGGCGTCGACGGCCGCCGTGGTCTCGGGGGAGCGCAGCAGGTAGCGCACCGGACCGTGCTGGCCGCGCTCCAGGCGCAGGGCATCGACGGTGGCGTAGCGCTGGGAGAGCTGGGCCGTGAAGGGCTTGCCCCGCCCCGGAGTCACGGACAGGGTCAGCTGGACCTCGACCGAGGAGAGGTCGTCGTCCTCGTCCTCCGACAGCTCGGACTCGTCGGCCGGGTCGGCATCGCGGATCGGGCCCGTGGTCGAGGAGCCATCCTCGGCGGGGCCGTCGGAGGTCTCGTCGGCCCCGGCGGCGTTCGGGGCCTCTTCAGCGGCGTGGTCCGCGGGGTCGTCGTCGACGCCGGCCGCGTCCCCGCCGATGCGCAGCTCGCGGATGATGCCGATCCCGTAGCCCACCGAGCCGGTGGCTGCCTGGCCCAGCACCTGGCGGGCCTGGCCCATGACCGCGCGCAGGCGCCCGATCCACACGACGCCTGCCACGATCAGCACGACCGCCAGGATCGCGGGCCAGACCCAGGAGCCGTCGCGCATCCACTGCAGCAGCAGCACCACAGCGGCGATCGCAGCCAGCAGCGGCACCAGGACGATCAGCACATTGCCCTTCACGCCGCCGATCTCCTGCAGCGCCTGCGGGTCGGAGCGGATCTCGTCCATCATCTGGCGGTCGAAGGCGCGTGCGTCGGTGCCGTCCTGAGCGGACAGGGGCACGGGCCAGGTTCCCTGATCATCCATGCCCACCATCCTCGCAGAGCAGCGGGGGGCCGGTGTCAGCTCATCTCGATCGAGCGCTTCGACA
This sequence comes from Kocuria palustris, assembly GCF_016907795.1. Lineage (NCBI taxonomy): Bacteria > Bacillati > Actinomycetota > Actinomycetes > Micrococcales > Micrococcaceae > Kocuria > Kocuria palustris. Next base: position 1,528,350 of record NZ_JAFBCR010000001.1, on the reverse strand, counting down.
GCCCGATCTTGAACCCCTCGATCCTGGTGCGGACCTCGGCATCGGGGGACGAGGCCGCCCCCAGGGTGATGAACAGCGGCGTGAAGTGCTCCACGGTGGGGTGGGCGTGCGGCATGCCCGGGGCCTGGCGGCGGAAGTCGGCCAGGGCGTCCACGCGGCCGGCGTCGAGCATCTCGGCGGCCCACAGGTCGAAGTCGGAGGACCAGTTCTCGGCGGTGCCGTCGTCGGCGCGCAGCAGCTGGACCGAGGGGCGCCCGTGGGTCATGAATCCCGACCCGACGACCAGGTACCCCTCCGCGCGCAGCTCGCGCAGGCGCCGTCCCAGGTCCATCAGTCGCTCGGGATCGTGCGTGGGCATGGAGACCTGCAGGGCGGGGACGTCGGCCAGCGGGTACATGGCGCGCAGCGGCACCCAGGCGCCGTGGTCGAGTCCGCGCATGCGGTGCTGGTAGAGGGGCTCGTCGTCCGGCATGGTCGCGGCGATCCGGCGGCCCAGCTCGGTGGCATCCGGGGTCGCGTACTGCAGCTGGTAGAAGCGCTCCTCGAAGCCGCCGAAGTCGTAGACCAGAGGGGTCCCCGCCGCCGGGGCGGTGATCATGGTGGGTGCCTGCTCCCAGTGGGCGGAGACGATCACGATGCCCTTGGGCTTGGGCAGCGAGACCGCCCACTCGAACAGCTCCGACATCCACAGGCCGTCGTCGAGCAGTCCGGGGAAGCCATGGCCGATGTAGAAGGTCGGCAGCGGGGCGTCGCCGTCCTGCCAGCGCGGCTGCATGGCGCTGCGCGGCACGGCCGTGAGGTCGTGGCGGTCCAGGGCGGTCATGCCGGGTGCGGTTCCTGCCGAGGTGGGCTGGGTGGTCATCGGGGGCTCCTGTTCGAAGAGGCAAGCCTTCTGCCGGTTGCGTCGGAAAGTATTTCTACGCCTCATTACGTGATGCGTCAAGTACCCAGAATGGGCAGTAAGGTGACAACCATGGTGGAACCGCAATGGCTCAACGACGACGAGCGGGAGGCATGGCTTGCCCTCGTCGCGCTGATGTTCAAGATGCCCGGCACGATCGAGCGCCAGCTGGTCGACGACGAGGACCTCAGCCTCGCCGAGTACCTGGTCCTGGCGATGCTCTCCGAGGCCCCGGATCGCAGCCATCGCATGTCGGATCTGGCCGCAGCCACCTTCACGGGGCAGTCCCGGCTCTCGCGCATCGTCGCGCGGCTGGAGCGCCATGACTACGTCCGACGCAGCGCCAACGCCCAGGACCGCCGAGTGGTCGTCGCCCAGCTGACTCAGGACGGCTTCGAGAAGGTCCGCAGCGCGGCGCCGGGGCACGTCGCCCACGTCCGCGAGGAGATCTTCGATCGCCTCAGCGCCCAGCAGGTCGAGCAGATCGCCCGGATTGCCCGCGACCTCACCGACGGCGTCGAGCCCCCGCGCGTCTGAGCGTCGTGGTCCGGTTGTTCGCTGTCTGATGACCTCGCTCTGATCCGGCCCGCGAGCAGCGGAGCGGGTCTAGCGTGGGCGGGATGAGCATGAACGCCTCCCCCTGGGCCCTGATGCGCTCGGCTACGCAGAGCGAGAGCCTCAAGGGATCGCGCATCTCCCGCGAGACCGTCGGCCGCGTGGTGCGCTTCGCCCGCCCGCACTCCCGGATGCTGCTGGGCTTCCTGCTGACGTCGGTGGTCGTGGCGGTGCTCGGCGTGATCACCCCGGTGCTCGCGGGCCGCGTGGTCAATGCGATCACCGGCAGCGGCTCGGTGGATCTCGTCGTGCGCCTGGCGCTGCTGATCGCGCTGATCGCCGTGCTGGATGCCGGTTTCGGCATACTCAACCGCTGGCTGTCGGCGACGATCGGGGAGGGGCTCATCCTCGACCTGCGCACCGCCGTCTACGACCACGTGCAGACCCTGCCGGTCGCCTTCTTCACCCGCACCCGCACGGGAGCGCTGATCTCGCGGCTGAACAACGACGTCCTGGGCGCCCAGCGCGCGTTCTCCAACACGCTGTCCGGGGTGGTCTCGAACCTGGTCTCGCTGATCCTCACCGTCGGGGTGATGGTCTCGATCTCATGGCAGGTCACCCTCCTGTCGGTCCTGCTGCTGCCCATCTTCCTGATCCCCGCGCGGCTGATGGGCGGGCGGCTGGCCAGGCTGCAGCGCGAGGCGGCCCAGCACAACGCCTCGATGTCCACGCAGATGACCGAGCGGTTCTCCGCCGGCGGGGCCACGCTCATCAAGCTGTTCGGCAAGCCGCAGTCCGAATCCGACGAGTTCGCCCGCCGCGCAGGTCGCGTGCGCACCATCGGGGTGCGGGTGGCCATGCTCCAGGCCACGTTCCTCACCGCCCTGACCCTGGTCTCGGCGCTGGCGCTCGCGCTGGTCTACGGCGTGGGCGGCGTGCAGGCGATCGTCGGGAATCTCGACGCCGGCCAGGTGGTCACCCTCGCCCTGCTCCTGACCAGGCTGTACACCCCGCTGACCATGCTCGCCAATGCCCGCCTGGACATCATGAGCGCGCTGGTGAGCTTCGAGCGGGTCTTCGAGATCCTCGACCTCGAGCCCCTGATCCGCGAGCCCGAGAACCCCCGGGCGATCCCCGACGGTCCCGTGTCCGTCGAGTTCGACCAGGTGCGCTTCACCTATCCCTCCGCCGAGCAGACCTCGCTGGCCTCGCTCGAGGACGTCACCGCCCTCGACTCCCGGGTGGGCGAGGAGGTGCTGCACGGTGTGGACTTCACGGTGGAGCACGGTCAGACCGTGGCGCTCGTGGGGTCCTCCGGCGCCGGCAAGTCCACGATCGCCTCACTGGTCCCGCGCCTCTACGACGCCACCTCAGGGGCCGTGCGCATCGGCGGGGTGGACGTGCGCGAGACCTCGTTCACGGATCTGCAGGGCGCCGTCGGGATGGTCACGCAGGACGGGCACCTGTTCCACGAGACCATCCGGCAGAACCTCGCGCTGGCCGCGTCCGACGCCGACGACGAGCAGATGTGGTCCGCGCTGTCCCGCGCGCGCATGGACCATGTGGTGCGCGAGCTCGGCGACGGGCTCGACACCATGATCGGGGAGCGCGGCTACCGGCTCTCGGGCGGCGAGCGGCAGCGGCTGACCATCGCGCGGCTGCTGCTGGCCTCCCCGCGCGTGGTGATCCTGGACGAGGCCACCTCCGCGCTCGACTCCACGAGCGAGGCCTTCGTGCAGGCCGCGCTCGACGAGGCCATGGCCGAGCGCACCGCCCTGGTGATCGCCCACCGGCTCTCGACCATCCGCCGCGCCGACCGGATCCTGGTGATCGAGGGCGGCCGCGTGGTCGAGCAGGGCCCCCACGACGAGCTGCTGGCCGCCGGAGGCCGCTACGCCGAGCTCTACGAGACGCAGTTCGCCGACCAGGAGTGATCGGTCGCGTCGTCGGGCCCGCGGGGCCACTCAACGGGGCACAGCACACTGCGGTGCCACTCGATGCGGGTGGGTTGAGGAAACGGCTGACGGCAGCGGGCGTCAGTGGGCCGACTTGCCGCGGGCCTTCTGGATCAGCGTCACGACGACCACGATGATCGCGCCCCAGATCAGTCCGAGCACCGCCGAGAAGAAGGTGTTCACGATCCAGGACACGGCGGCCTGGAGGACGGGCACGACGTGAGCGGCGGCTTCGCCCATGTGGTGCACGAAGCCGTAGAGGGCGTGCCAGCCGAACTCGTCCAGGCCCACGAGGATGATGTGCCCGCCCACCCAGAGCATGGCGACGGTGCCGACGACCGAGATGACCTGCAGGATCTTCGGCATGGCCTTGACCATGCCGCGCCCGATCGTCTGCAGCGCCCCGGAGCCGGTGGAGGCGAGCTTGAGCCCGGCGTCGTCCATGCGGATCAGCAGCGCCACGACCCCGTACACCACGCCCGTGATGACCACGGCCACGATCGCCAGGATGATCAGGCGGGAGAGGAAGCCCTCGGAGGCGACCTCGTTGAGGGAGATGACCATGATCTCCGCCGAGAGGATCAGGTCGGTGCGCACGGCGCCTGCGACCATCTTGTCCTCGGCGGACTTGCCGTCGGAGGCCGCGTCCTGGTCGACGGCCGGCTCCTCGTGGGAGTGCCCGGACAGCGCTCCCCAGATCTTCTCGGCGCCCTCGAAGCACAGGTAGGACCCGCCCAGCATGAGGATCGGCGTGAGCGCCCAGGGCGCGAACTGGCTCAGCAGCAGCGCGATCGGCAGGATGATCAGCAGCTTGTTGCGCAGCGATCCCTTGGTGATCCGCCAGATGATCGGCAGCTCGCGCGAGGCCTCCACGTCCTTGACGTACTGGGGGGTCACGGCGGTGTCGTCGACCACCACACCGGCGGCCTTGATCGAGGCGCGGCCGGTGGCGGCGCCGATGTCGTCGACGGAGGCCGCGCTCACCCGGGCGATCGCCGCCACGTCGTCCAGCAGCGCGATCAGACCGCCGCTCATCGCGCGCCTCGGCTCGGCAGGACGGCGACGGCCGCGAGGGGGCACAGGGGGCGCGGGGGCGCGGGGGTCCGGGTCATGCCAGCAGGGTAAGCGCCGCGGCCGCGAATCGTCCGATGCCACGAGGGCATCGCCCGGAACATCCGATGAACTGCCAGCTTGCTGAGGGAACTCGGGCCGGACTGGCTTACAGTGGAGCTCCCCGACGTCAGGACCTCCTGTGAACGCAAGCGATGAGATCGCGATCGCCTTCCGCGGTGTGCGCAAGACCTACCCGGACGGCACCACTGCGGTGGACGACCTCGATCTTGAGGTCCCCCGCGGCTCCCTGACGGTCTTCGTGGGCCCGTCCGGCTGCGGCAAGACCACGTCGCTGCGGATGATCAACCGCATGGTCGAGCCGAGCTCCGGGGTCGTGGAGGTCGACGGCCGCGACGTCTCCACCGTCCCCGCCCACCGGCTGCGCCGCTCGATGGGCTATGTCATGCAGGCCTCGGGCCTGATGCCGCACCGCACCGTCAGCGAGAACATCATGACCGTGCCTCGGCTGCAGGGCGGCTCGCGGGCCTCCGGGCGCAAGCGCGCCGAGGAGCTCATGCAGATCATCGGGCTGGATCCCGCGCTGGGCTCGCGCTATCCCTCGCAGCTGTCGGGAGGACAGCAGCAGCGCGTGGGCGTGGCCCGCGCACTGGCCGCCGACCCGCCGATCCTGCTCATGGACGAGCCCTTCTCCGCGGTGGATCCGCTCGTGCGCGCCGATCTGCAGCGCGAGGTGATCGAGCTGAAGCACCGTCTCGACAAGACGATCGTGTTCGTCACCCACGACATGGACGAGGCGGTCATGCTGGGCGACCGCGTGGCCGTGATGGCCCAGGGCGGCCGCCTGGCGCAGTACGACACCCCCGAGCAGGTCCTGCGGGCGCCGGTCGACGGCTTCGTCGCCGAGTTCGTGGGCCGCGACCGCGGCTTCCGGGCGCTCGAGTTCGATCAGGCGGACGTCGTGCTCAGCGGCGTGCGGGTCCGCGATCCGCAGGGCAGCACGACCACGCTCGGCGGCCACGCCGCGGCCGGGGAGTGGACGCTCGAGGTCGACGACGACGGCCGCCCCATCGGCTGGCTCGCCCCGCTTCCGGGCGCAGGCAGGACCGCTCCGTGGGGCGGCGGCGAGTCCGAGCCGGCGCTCGCCGACCGCTCCGACGCGCAGCGCGTGGGCGGCTCCCTCCATCGCCGGGGCGCCCCGCTGCGCTCGGCGCTGGACGCGGCGCTGTCGTCGCCGTCGGGCCTGGCCGTGGCGGTGGACGACGACGGACGGGTGCGCGGCGTCCTGCGGCCCGAGGACGTGCTCGCGGCCATCGAGGACGCGCGCCGCGAGCGGGAGGCCGGCCGGTGAGCTGGCTGCAGGACAACCTCGAGTGGGTGGGCCAGCTGCTGCTCACCCACCTGGTGCAGTCGATCGTGCCGGTGGTCGTGGGGCTGCTGGTGTCGATCCCGGTGGCACGCGCGGCCGTGGGCTCCCGGTGGCTGCGCCCGCTGCTGATCAACGGGTCGGCGCTGCTCTACACGATCCCGTCGCTGACCCTGTTCGTGCTCCTGCCGCTGATCCTGGGCACACTGATCACCTCCGTGTGGAACGTGATCGTGGCCCTGAGCCTCTACGTGATCGCGCTGCTGGTCCGCTCGTGCGCCGACGCCTTCGATTCGGTGGATCCCCACGTGCGCCAGGCCGCCTCGGCGCTGGGGTACACCCGGTGGCAGCGCTTCTGGGCTGTTGAGCTGCCTCTGGCCGTGCCCGTGATGCTCGCGGGCGTCCGCACCGCGCTGGTGGCCAACATCTCCATGGTCTCGGTCGGCGCGGTCATCGGCATCCAGTCGCTGGGCACGCTGTTCACGGACGGGCTGCGCCGCGGGATCGTCGAGGAGATTGCGGTCGGCGTAGTGCTCACGGTCGTGCTCGCCCTGGTGCTGGATCAGCTGCTGCGCCTGCTCGGACTGGGCCTGACGCGCTGGCAGCGACCCGGTCGCCGGGTCCACGCGCGCGTGGCCGCCACGGGAGGTGCGGCATGAACCTGATCGAGCTGACCTGGTCCTGGCTGTCGGATCCCGAGCAGTGGAGCGGCAGCGCCGGGATCCCCATGCGGATCCTGGAGCACCTCGAGTACTCCGGGCTGACCATGCTGATCGCCGTCGTGCTGGCGGTGCCGCTGGGAGCGGCGATCGGGCACACCGGCCGCGGGGCCGCAGCGGTCATCGGCGCGGCCGGCGCCCTGCGCGCCCTGCCGACCCTGGGCCTGCTGACCCTGTTCTCGCTGCTCATGGGCCTGGGGCTCGTCCCTCCGCTGCTGGCGCTCGTGATCCTGGCCGTCCCGCCGATCCTCAGCGCGGCCTGCGTGGGCGTGGCCGAGGTCTCCCCGCGGGTCCGCGACGCCGTGATCGCCCAGGGCATGACGCCGTGGCAGGTCCTCACCCGCGTGGAGCTGCCCCTGGCGGTGCCGGTGATCATGGGCGGGGTGCGCAACGCCGCCCTGCAGGTCATCTCCACGACCACCGTGGCCGCCTACATCAACCTGGGCGGACTGGGCCGCTACCTGATCGACGGGCTCGCCGTGCGCGACTACGGCCGGATGCTCGGCTCGGTGCTGCTCGTGGCCGTGCTCGCGCTGCTGGTCGATGCCCTGCTCTCGCTGCTGCAGCGCGGGCTCACCTCGCCCGGCATCCGTCGTCCCGAAGGAGGCACACCGTGACCGGACCCGCATTCCGACCCTCCCCGGCCGAGCGCAGCCGTCGTCCGGTCCTGGCCCTCGGCGCGGCGCTCATGCTCGGGCTGACCGGCTGCGGGCTGAACTCGGACCCGCTGGCCACCGGTGGGGGAGCCAGCACGCCGGACGGCTCCGTCACCGTGGGCTCGGCCGACTTCCCGGAGTCGCAGATCATCGCCGAGATCTATGCCGGGGCCCTGCGCTCCGAGGGCATCGAGGCGGACACGGAGCCGGGGATCGGCGCCCGCGAGGCGTACATCGGAGCCCTGCAGGACGGCTCGATCGACGCCGTCCCGGACTACACGGGCAACCTGCTGACCTACTTCGATCCGGAGGCCACGGCCACCGGGGAGGAGGAGATCCTGCAGGAGCTTCCCGAGGCCATGCCTCCGGGGCTGTCGGTGCTCGAGCCGTCGCCGGCCCAGAACAAGGACTCGATCGTGGTCACGCGCCAGACCGCTGACGAGCACGGGCTGCGCAGCCTCGAGGATCTCGCCCCGCTGTGCGCGGACATGACCTTCGCGGGCGCCCCGGAGTTCCAGGAGCGTTCCTACGGCCTCGACGGCTTGGCCTCCGTCTACGGCTGCGAGCCCGCGTCCTTCCAGCCGATCAACGACGCCGGCGGCCCGCTCACCGTCGACGCCCTGACCAGCGGCGACGCCGATGCCGCCGACATCTTCACGACCACGCCGGCCATCGTGGAGGAGGACCTGGTGGTGCTCGAGGACCCGCGCAGCAACTTCGCCGCGCAGCAGGTCATCCCGCTCGTGTCCCCGCAGCGCCTTCCCGACGGGGCCGAGGAGGTGCTCGACGGCGTCTCGGAGAAGCTGAGCACCGAGGACCTGCTCGAGCTCAATCAGGAGATCAGCGGCGATCAGGCGATCTCCGCACAGCAGGCGGCTGAGGGCTGGTTGGCGGACAACGGCTATCGAGTCGGCTGACGGGCCGCTCCACAGGCTGGGGACGCCGGGATCAGCATGCTGGCGGCCTTCACAGCCGCTCTGGCTGCGTTCTGTCCCCAGGGCAAGCCCTGTTCTCCACACTCTCAGACGGGCTTTCCACAGAGTGGACGGTGGATTCCACAGCTTCGCGAGTGCGGCCCGACTGTGCTACGTGACCTTTCACGGAAGGGGATCGTTGCAGAGTAACGGCCCCTGACCTGGGGATTCAGTGCGCATTGGGCCGAATGCGGCTGCTGCTGACCCCTGAACGCCCTTCCTGGACGCGCTTCGCCTGTGGATAACCCGGTGGACAACCTGTGAGCGACACGGAGGACTATCCACCAGCTGTGGAGACCTCTGTGGATCACCGTGTGGACCGGCTGTGGACGGTGGTGGATGGGTGCGCAGGGGCGAGTGATCTCCGCGTCATCTGCCGAAATGCCCCCCCAGACCGCCCACAGTGTCACAGCGCTTCCTGGAAGTGGCTTCCTGCTATGTGCTGACTATGCTGGCGGCGTCCCGACTCGAAGCGACCTGCGGACCTCGTGCCCGCGCCGCTCGCCGGGGCAGACGCACCTACTCGGAGTCGATGGAGATCCTGAGCCGTTCCCGCTGCTGCCCACGCGGGTTGACCTTTGGGAGAAGACATCACTCAGCTCGCGATCTCCGCACCCGACCACCCCGACGACGACCGTCCCGGCGCCTCCGTCCATGGGGCAGGATCCGGGACCGTCGGCCGACGTCGGCGCCCGGTCGCACGGCCGCATGCGGACCTGAGCGGCGGCGACGCCGCCGCGGCCCTCGCATCCGCCGAGAGCCCCGAGGGCCTCACCGCGCATCGACCGGCCGAGCGGTCCGTCGAGGCCTTCGCACCGAGCCCCCGCGAGCGGGAGCTCCCCGAGCGGGCCGAGGCTCCGCATGCCGACCTGCTGCGCGTGGCGCGGACGCGCCTCGATGACGACGCCCTGCGGCACCTTCCCGACGCCCCGGCCTTCCGCCGCCGCGCCGAGGAGCATCTGGGGCGGCTCGTCGAGCTGATCGTGGAGATCTACGGAGACCGGGCCGAGCACCAGGAGCTGGCGGTCGTCGTCGGGGATCTCGCCGTCATGCTGGCAGGGTCCTGGGCCGCCCGCTCCAGTGCGCTGCGCCAGGCCGATGCGGCGGCCGAGGGGGCTCAGCCCTGGTGGCTCTCGCGCGGCTCGTTCGCCGCGGCCGCCTACGCCGATCGCTGGGCCGGAGGATTCGCCGGCGTGCAGGAGCGCATCCCCTATCTGCAGCAGCTGGGGATCACGCACCTGCGGCTCATGCCTCCGTTCCGCGCGCACCCCGAGCGCCCGGATGGGGGCTTCGCCGTCTCCAGCCACCGCGAGACCGATCCCCGCCTGGGCGGTGCCGACGACCTGCGGCGGCTCGCCGATGCCCTGCGCCGGGCCGGGATCTCGCTGATGCTCGACGTCGTGACGTCGAGGACGTCGTCGGACCACGACTGGGCGCGGGCCGCGGCCGATGGCAGCGAGTACTTCGAGCGCCTCTATCAGGTGCGGCGGGGGACGCGTCGGGGGTCGTCGCGGCCTCTGACGCTCGACGAAGCCCAGGCCCGCTCGGCCGCAGGCCAGGAGTGGGTGCCGCTGAATCCGGGCAGCCGGTTCGATCCCCGGCTCGTGCGCTCCACCGCCGCACCGGAGCAGTGGGATCTCGACTGGACCTCGCCGCACGTCCTGCTGTGCGTGGCGGGCGAGCTGCTGCACGTGGCCGGGCTGGGGGCGCAGGTCCTGCGCGTCGATCCCGCCAGCCGCCTGTGGAGCGGCGACGACGCCCGCGAATCCCACCGCCGCGGCCTGCTGGTCCTGGAGGCGCTGGCCGAGGTGCTGCGCATCGCCGCGCCCTCGAGCGTGCTCGAGACCCAGGATGCCGATGATGTCCGGTCCGAGGGCGCCCCGGTGGGGCAGGGGCTCGGGCGGACGTCGCTGATCTGGAGCGCACTGGCCACCCGCAGCGTCGAGATGCTCGAGCGCGCGGTTCCGCAGCCCGGGGCGAGCGCGGGCACCGGGCGGCTGCTGCCGGTGCGCCAGCACGACGCCCTGAGCTGGGGCTTCGGCCCCCAGGACGTCCCCGAGGGCATCGACCCCCAGGCGCATCGCGAGTTCCTGGACCGGTTCTACACCGGCGGCTTCCCCGGTGCCTTCGCGGCCGAGTCCGGATGCGTGCGCACCGAGCACGGGGTCTGCGGCACCTCGGCCTCGCTCAGCGGCATCCGCGAGGAGCCCGGAGCCGGCGCCGCGCGCCTGCTGCTGGCCCACGCGGTGGCCTTCAGCATGAGCGGGGTGCCCGAGCTGTGGCTCGGCGATGAGCTCGCCGTGCTCAACGACGTCGACTGGCAGCGGGAGCCCGGCCATGCCGACGATCCGCGCTGGCTGCACCGACCGCGGCTCGAGGCCTCGGCGCTCGAGAGCCGCCATGACTTCTTCGCGACAGCCGGGCAGGTCTACGGCACCATCCGCCGTCTGGCTGAGATGCGCGCGGCTGCCTTCGAGTTCGAGGGACAGGAGGTCGTGGACTTCGACACTCGGAATCCCGCCGTGCTCGGGCTCCAGCGGGTGGGGCTGCGCCCCGACGGCGAGCTGCCGCAGACCGTCGTCCTGTGCCTGGCCAACTTCTCGGACTGGGCCCAGTTCGTGACCGGCGAGACGCTGTCTGGCTTCCTCCCGCGAGGCACGCGACTGCGCGACGACGTCGAGATCGACCTGCGCGAAGGCATCCTGCTCGAGGCCCACGGCTGGTCCTGGGTCCGCGTCATCCCCCGGTGATCAGCACACTGAGATTTTCCTCAGCCCTTGGCTGAACCACCTTGACCTGAGTGACTCAGAACTATTGGATGGAAGAGTCACTTCGACGAAGGAAGGAAGTCTCATGGCTGAGAAGTTCGTTCTGCCCGACCTGCCCTATGATTTCGCCGCACTGGAGCCGCATATCTCCGGTCGCATCATGGAGCTGCACCACGACAAGCACCACAACACCTACGTGACCGCGGCCAACAAGGCCCTCGAGTCCATGGAGGAGGCCCGCGCCAACGGCGACGCCGCCGGTGCTGCCAAGCTCTCCAAGGACCTCCAGTTCAACCTGGGCGGTCACATCAACCACTCGATCTTCTGGAAGAACATGTCCCCGGACGGCGGCGACAAGCCCACCGGCGAGCTGGCTTCCGCAATCGATGACGCCTTCGGCTCCTTCGACAACTTCCAGGCGCAGTTCACCGCTGTGGCCACCACGATCCAGGGCTCCGGCTGGGCGATCCTCGCCTACGAGCCGATCGCCGGCAACCTGGTGATCGAGCAGATGTACGACCAGCAGAACGGCGTCCCCGTCGCCACGTTCCCGCTGCTGCAGCTGGACATGTGGGAGCACGCCTTCTACCTGGACTACCAGAACGTGAAGCCGGACTACGTCAAGGCCTGGTGGAACGTCGTGAACTGGGAGGACGTCGCCCAGCGCCTGGAGAAGGCCCGCGCCGGCGCCTCCTCGCTCGTCTGAGACCGACCGTCTCCGAACAGCAGCTGACTCCGACCGCCTGAGCGCGGCCGAGTCCGCCCGCACCGCCCCCGTCGCCCGCAAGGGCACGGGGGCGCTGCCATGCCCCGGCCCGTCCCCGCCTGCCTTCATGCACCCCAGAGCCGGCCAGGCGCGTAGGTTTCCGTCCCACAGACCGGGTGACTTTGATGTTTCTCCATGTCAGACTGGTTTCTACTGCTTCGGCTCACGGGGGTGGGTCGCTCGGGCATCGTCTACTACCGGGGGTTTCTATGCACCGCATCGGGCGTGCTGCCGTTCTCACATCCAGTCTGCTCCTGCTCACCGCCTGCGGCGGGGCGGGTGGGGGAGAGGGTGGCGAGTCAGAGCCGGCCGAGACTGTCACGGTGACGCAGACGGCGGAGGCCCCTGCAGCCAGCGAGGCCTCACCCGAGCAGGAGACGGAGTCGGCACAGCTGTCGGAGACCTCGTCGCCCACCCCGACTGAGCCGTCCGATTCCGTCGCCTCCGATGTGCCCTCGAGCAGCTCCGAGTCGTCGGATGATGAGGACGACGCCCCCATCTTGGGAGAGGACCAGAAGGGGGAGCTGCTGACCCTCTCGAACTTCTTCAAGCCCAGTGAGGTGTGGGAGGAGAACCGCTACGACGTGGCCGACCAGCAGGATCTGACCGGAATCGCCGGGGAGATCGATCAGTGCGGCGTTGAGACGTACTCCGACCCCGACGAGCTTGAGCTTCGTCTGGCGAACAACTTCGACACGCTGACCTTCTCCGCCGGCCAGGCGAATGAGTCCCCGTCCAGCGATCAAGTCTTGGTGGTCCGGGTCGAGGGCAATGGGGGGCAGCTGGATATCAAGCGCGTTCCCTTCAACGAGGTGTCCTCCTTCGACCTCGATGTGGCCGACGTCAACTCCCTGGTCGTCCAGGTCTACCTGGACGATGAGGTCGAGGACTGCTCGAGGAACGGGGCTTCCCAGGCAGTGCTCTGGGACTTCGAGTTGCAGTGAGCCGGAACGAAAAGGTTCCTGACGACCAACGTTCGGGGGGCACAGCTAGTCGGGCATTTCGAAATTGGTTGGGGAGAGTCCGGCGGAAGGTCTGGGGCAAGGCGCTAGCCATCTTCGGGGGTATCGCCGCCGTCGCTGTGTTCATTGCGCCGTTGCTCAGTGGCTACTACCCGCCTCTCAAGGATTTCGTTATGTGGCTCACGGCTGACGAGGCGACCGACACGAATTCGGATGATCCAGTACCGGAGAGTTCTCCCGACGTGGAGCCCTCGGGGCGGATACCTGCGGAAGTCTCACCTACTTCGCCCTCGGTGCTCAAGCCCGGAGCCTGTTTGGCTGATCCCGCGGACCTCGACTCGGTGGTCGCCTGCAACGTCGAGCACAGAGCAGAAGTAGTCTCGACGGCAGGTGACGAATGCAACATGGCCACGGTAGTTCAGTACGCCGGGGGCGACCCCGAGACTGACCTGCTCAGCGATGTAGTTCGACCAACCACGGTCTCCGAAAGCTGTGTCGTGCAGCTAGAAGGGAATCTTGCTGCTGCATCCCTGGAGGGGGCTCTGACGACCGGTCGGGGCGACGGGCTCCGTGAGTGCCTCGACGGACACTCTCGTAGGTTCGTGCCCTGCTCGGAGAGCCACACGGGGGAGGTTGTCGCTCGAGTGGACGCAGAGTCTGCTGATTCCCTTGACTGTGATTCTGCGGCCGCGCACTACCTAGGGCAGGGGTTGTCGGAGCGCTACTCGGACCTTGAGGTGGAGGAGGTCGCATCTGACTCGGCCCGTCGCTGCGTCGTCAGCCTGCGTTCCGACACGAGCTGGCTGGAGACTCCGCTCAGGAACCTCGGCAATGCCGAGATCCAGACATCGCCCATGTGACTAACCGTGTGCACTGGTCGCCGAGTCGACGCCAGAATGCTCCGGATCGCTGGTTCTGTGTGGTGAAGCGTTGATGCGGCGCTGGGGTATCCGGGAGGTACCAGCTCGCCGCCTCCGCTCTCGCGTCTGCGCACGCAGGCGCGCGGGGGGCGGTGGCGCGGAGCGCGGTGCGGCTGAACGCGGACGACGGGTCCGCGGGTGGCTGGGAAGCCGACGACTGCGCGCGGTGGACTCGCGCGGAGATCCGGGCGACGATGGGAAGGATGCGTGTGACACGGGCCGCACGCGACCGCTGGCCCCAGCGGACAGCCCTGGCCCGTGCGTCGAGAGCCCGTCGAGAGGAAGCCCCATGCCGAAGTTCCTGTGCACGTTCACCGTCCCCGGCCCCGCCGAGGACATGCTGCGCGAGGTCGGTGAGCTCGAGGTCATCGAGGGGATCTCCCCCGAGGACTTCGACGCAGCGGTGAGCGGCGGCGAGTACGACGCCGTGATCCAGCAGCTGTCCCAGAAGGTCGACGCCGACCTCATGTCCCGAGCCAAGGTCAAGGGCTTCGCGAACTTCGGCGTGGGCTTCAACAACTTCGACGTCGAGGCCGCCACCGAGCGCGGCCTGCTGATCGGCAACACCCCGGATGCAGTCACGGATCCCACGGCGAACATCGCCATGCTCCTGCTGCTGGGCGCCGCCCGTCGTGCCTATGAGATGCAGCAGATCGTGCGCGAGAGCGGCGGGCAGTTCCAGCCGTTGGCACCCAACGAGATGCTCTCCGAGGACGTCTCGGGCACGCGTCTGGGCATCGTGGGCCTGGGTCGGATCGGCAAGGCGATGGCCCGTCGTGCCCTGGGCTTCGGCATGGAGGTCGTGTTCGTCCAGCGCGCCCCGGAAGACCGCGAGGTCTCCGACGACGAGCTCGGCGATCTGGCCGGCAAGGTGAAGCAGGTCCCGTTCCAGGAGCTGCTCGAGACCTCCGATCACATCTCCCTGCACGTCCCGCTCAGCGACGGCACCCGGCATCTGATCGGCCAGAAGGAGCTCGCGGCCATGAAGCCCACCGCGGTGCTGGTCAACACCGCCCGCGGACCGGTGGTGGACGAGAAGGCGCTCGTGGCCGCGCTGCAGGACGGCGAGATCTCCGCTGCCGGTCTGGACGTCTTCGAGAACGAGCCGGTGCTCGAGCCCGGGCTGATCGATCTGCCCAACGCGTACCTGCTGCCGCACATCGGCTCGGCGGAGAAGTCCGCCCGCGCCCGCATGGGCGAGATGTGCGCCCAGAACGCGATCGCGATCGCCGCCGGCGAGGTCCCGCCCTACGCCGTGAACCCGGAGGCCAAGAAGAGCTGAGGCCCGATAGGACCGATCGACGACGGCGCCGCTCTCCTCTCGCGAGGGGGCGGCGCCGTCGTCGTGCGTGCTGGCGGGCGACACCTCGTCGCCAACCAGCGGCTCGGCGCGCTTGTAGCCTGGCGGGATGGACGACCAGGCCCCCTCCTCCCTCGAGGCGATGGGGCAGTGGATCGAATCGCTGCCCGTCGTGGGCACCATCCTCTTCTTCTGGGCCGTGGGCATCCTGCGGACGTCGATCATGTACGGGATCGCGCGCGCGGCCGGCAGCGGGGGCCGTCGTTCGCTGCTCGTGCAGCGCGTCGTCGCCTCCCCGGCGTACCTGCGCGCCGAGGCCTTCGTGAACCGGTGGGGCGTGCTGGCCGTCCCGGCATGCTTCCTCACCGTGGGATTCCAGACGGCGGTCATCGTCATGACCGGGCTGACCCGCATGCCCCTGGTGCGATGGATCCCGGCCATGCTCGCGGGCACCTTCTTCTGGGGCTGCATCTACGGAACGGTCGGGATGGCCGTGCTGCAGGCCTGGCTGCGCCAGCCGGTGGTGACGGCCGCGGTGGTCGTCGTCGTGATCGCGCTGGTGCTGGGGCTGCGCGCCTACTGGAGGCGCCGCGACGCCCGTCGGCGGCTCGACCCGGAGGTCGCCGCGCCCCTGGACTGACACGGGCGTACCCTCGACGGCGATGACCCGTTCCCCGCGCTCCCTCATGTGGCTGTGGCTGCTGTGCCTGGCCGGGGCGCTGACCCAGACCGGGCTGAACCTGCTGCGCCCCATCACGAGCTACAAGCTGATCGCCCTGGATGCCGGCCCGCTCACGATCGGCGTCACCACCGCCGCGTACGCGATCCTGCCGCTGATCACCGCGCTGTGGCTCGGGCGGGTCTCCGATCGCATGTCCTCGCTGCGGCTGATGCTCTGCGCCGGCGTGGCCATGCTGGGCATCGGCGGCGCCGGGCTGGCTCTGCTCCCGTCGGTGCTGGGCATCGCCGCCGCCAGCGCGGTGCTCGGGCTGGGGCACCTGGCCTTCACGATCGCGGGGCAGACCTCGATCGCGCGCATCGCTCCCGACGACCGCCTGGATGCCGGCTTCGGCTGGTTCACCGCCTCGTATTCGGTGGGGCAGATGCTCGGGCCGCTGCTGGGCGGGGCGCTCGTGGGCTCGCAGTCGGTCACCGGCTCCGCCTACGGCCTGGCGCGGATCGAGCTCGCCCTGTGGGTCGGGGCGGGACTGGCGCTGGCCGCGCTGCTTCCGGTCCTCCTGCGCACGAGCTCCGGGACGCTTCGGCCCGCTACCTCCTCCGACGACGACGCGCCGCGCGCCTCCATCGCCCGCGTCATGCGCGCCCCCGGTGTCACGCCGCAGATGACCGCCTCGCTCGGGCTGCTGGCCATGCTCGACATCCTCACCGCGTTCCTGCCGCTGGTCGGCGAGCAGGCGGGGGTGGCCCCGGTGGTCGTGGGTGCACTGCTGGCCATCCGCGGCGGGGCCTCGATCCTCTCGCGCGTGGTGCTGCCCAAGCTGGTGGTCCGCTTCTCCCGGCCCGGACTGCTCAAGGCCAGCCTCCTGGGCTCGGCGATCGCGCTCGCCGTGCCGCCGTTCGTGATGGGCCACGTGTGGCTGGCGGGACTGCTGCTGGCGATCGGCGGCTTCTTCCTGGGGCTCGGCCAGCCGCTGACCATGTCCATGATCACCACGGCCGTTCCCTCCAGCTGGCGCGGCTCGGCGCTGGCTGTGCGGCTGATGGCCAACCGACTGGGACAGGTGGGGATGCCGCTGATCGCCGGCGCGGTCGCCGCCCCGCTGGGGCCTGCGAGTGCGATCTGGCTGTCCTGCGCCGTGCTGGCCGCCTCCGGCGCGGAGCGCGCGCTGCGCAGCTGATCCGCCGCTGTCGTCGTCCTGCACCTGCCGCCCCGCGCACCTGCCGCCCCGCCCCCTCGGTTGAGGCCGCACGTATTCCTCTGATCCCGCCCCATGGCATGCGATGCTGCGGCATGAGCGAAGACGCCGCGCCGAGGCCGCACTTCTGCTGCTGATCGGACGTGATGACATGCGGTGGTGCGGCCTCGATGAGGGCGCATGACTGCAGGCCGCCCATCCTTCGCGGCTCCACAGCGACACATTTCCAGGGTGCGCCCGTCGCAACATCCTCTTCGGAGGGGCAGAGAGCTGGAGCCGACCGTCGGTCGGAGTGAGATGGGGTCCATGCCCACACCACCGCATCATCCGCCGGCGTCTCTGCAGGCGCGCACATTCACCCTCGACGACGCACGCGCCGCTGGCCTGACGCGAGGACAGCTCTCCGGCAGGGCGTATGGCAGCGAAGGGCGCAGCCTCTGGTCCTGTACGGAGCATCGGGCACCGGAGACTCCGCCGGGGCACGCCCCGTCGCTGGCGCTGCCGGCTCAGGTGGTGACTCCAGGAGCTGTGATCAGTCATGTCACCGCGGCGCAGGTGCTCGGTCTGCGACTCTCGAAGCGCCTTCGCGGCTCCACAGCGGTCCACCTCACCCAGACGGCTGGCCGGAAAGCCCCGAGACGGATCGGCGTCGTCGGGCACCGAGCACTCCTGGTCCCTGAGGATGTCGTGATGCGCGCGGAAATGCTGGTCACCGGGCCCACGCGGACCGCCGTCGATCTGGCCGGGATGACCCGCGGCCGGGGCCGACCGCTGCTCACCGACGACGACCTGCTCGTTCTGCTGGAGGGCATCATCGATGAGCACTCGACGGGCCCTCGAGCCGGCCTGGGGTGCCTTCGTCCGCTGGAGGCGATGGCGACCGATCTGCGGCGGATGTCGCGTGTGCGCGGCGTCGCGCGGGTGCGGCAGGGACTCGAGCGTGCGCTCTCCGCCGTGGACTCGGCACTGGAGACGCGAATGCGCCTGCTGCTGGAGGCCTTCGGTCTCCGGGGGTGGGTCACCGACATCGAGCTGACGGCGCCCGGGCATCGACCAGTCTGGCCCGATCTGGCGGACGTGGGGAATCGTCTTGCCTTGCAGATCGAGGGCCCCCACCACGACGGCATCGATCAGCGAGTCCGAGATATCGAACGCGAGCGGGCGACCGTCGCCGCCGGCTGGCGCGAGATCCGCCTGAGCTGGAAGGACATGCGCCAGGAAGTGCCTGGGACAGCTCCGGAAGCGGTCCGACTGGTACGGGCTGCGAGAGCGGGTCGCTGAGCTTCGAAGCCGCATTTGCGCACCTGATCAGAGTCGATTGGAGTCATTGGTGCGGCTTGAACTGACGCGTGGGACGAGGCCGCACCACCGCAGGCCATCAGCGCTGAGCGGTGGTGCATGTGCGGCTTCAACGGGAGTCGACTGAGGAGAGCCTCTCTGACCTCGGCGACGGCGAACGACCTAAGGTGAGAGCGGCCCCGACCTCAGGAGTTCTCCATGCCCTTCCGGCAGATGCTTCCCTCGCCCGCGCTCCAGGCGATCGGCCGCGACTTCCTCGCCGATGACGCCACCGTCGTCCGCAGCCCCCGTCAGCCCGGCGATCTCACGGGCGGGACGCGCGTGACGACGATCCACGGCGAGCACCTCGCCGTGCTGGCGCGCATGCCCCAGGATCCCGTGGCGAGCCATCTGGGAGTCGCCGCGGACATCTCCGTGGCCCAGGGCATCCGGGAGGGGCTGGGGAAGGGCGAGTCCATGCTCACGCTGTCGCTGCGGGTCGAGCAGCTCAGCGCGCCGCGCTCGGGGGAGACGCTGCGCGGTGCGGGCCAGCTGCTCAGTGCGGGGCCGACCGGCATCGTGGCCCGCGGCGTGCTGGTGGGCGAGGACGGGCGCGCGGTCGCCGAGGCGCTGGGACGCTTCATGGCGGTCGATGGCCAGGGCGGCTACGCGGGCTCCAGCCCGGAGTCCACACAGCAGTGGGGAGAGGTCGCCGAGCCCCAGGACTGGGCGCGGCTGCTGCCGCTGGAGCCTGTCGGGAACGACGACGGCCGCTTCAGCGTGATCCCCTCCGCCGACACGGCCAACAGCGCCGGGATCATGCACGGCGGGATCCAGATGCGCCTGCACGAGCTGGCGGCAGGACGGATGCTTGCGGCCAAGGCCGCGCACGAGGGCCGTGGCGAGGCGGCCCAGGCGCTGAGCCGGCCCGGATCAGCGGACGGCGCACGCAGGGCCGTCTCGATCGGGACGACCTATCACCGCCCGGTGCCGGTTGACGGCCCACCCCTGAGCGTGGGGGTCGAGGTGCTCAAGGACGGCCGCCGGATCGCGATCACGCAGTCGCAGGTCCGCGATCCGCAGGATCGGCTGCTGGGCTCGAGCGAGATCGTCTGGGCCCGCGGCTGAGCAAGAACGACCTCATTGGTCGCAGTGGCTGTCCATTCCGGCAACGCCGGTGACCGTGGTGAGCAGGAATACCGAGTCCTCCTGGGCGAGGACCCCGTGGCGGTGGTGCGTCAGGGCTGCGATCTCGCCCTCGGAGAGCTCGTCGTGCTCCTGGGCCGTGACGTGGACCCGGCCGCGCAGCACCTGCATGGAGGCCGCGGGCGGCGAGTTGTGCTCGGCGAGCTCCGCGCCGGCTCGCAGGGCCACGAGGGTCTGCCGCAGCGGGCCGTCGTGGACCAGCAGGCGAGCGGCTCGTCCGTTCTCCTCGCCCCGCGCGGTCTCCAGCAGGTCGTCGGCGATGCGGTGCAGCGGCTCCATGGCGGTCCTCCGTCTCGACAGGATGCGGCTCCGGTGAGCCGATGCCTTCAGGATGCCCGCTGGACGCGCCAGGCGCCTTGATCCCGGTCAACGAGCGGAAGTGCAGCGCGCCCCGGAACCACGGCGTCCTCGTCGCGCTCCAGCGGCCGCGACGAGGACCGCGGGGACCTCAGACCGCCTGGATGATCTGGAAGCTCGCGCCCTGCGGATCCGCCACGGTGGCCAGGCGGCCGAAGGGCGAGTCCATGGGTCCGTCCAGGACGGTGCCGCCCAGGCGGGTCGCGGTCAACAGCGCGGCGTCCACGTCCTCCGCGCCGAAGTACACGCGCCAGAACGACGGGGTGCCCTCCGGCAGGAAGCTCGCGGCCTCGCACAGACCGGCGGCAGCGGCCTCGCCTGCGCCGTGGGTCGCGTAGCGCACGCCGGAGGGTGCGTCCTCGGACTGCTCCGCCTCGTCTTCGCCCATGCGCGCGATATCCCAGTCCAGTACGTCGCGGTAGAAGGCCTCGGAGGCGTCGTAGTCGGTGGACATGCACTCGAACCAGCAGGGCAGCCCGGGCGCGGCGGCGGCCTGGATGCCGTCGAACGTTCCCGGCTGCCACAGGCCCACGGCGGCCCCGGCCGGATCGGAGAGCACGGTCATGGAGCCCAGATCGGACACGTCCATGGGCGGGAAGAGCACCTGCGCCCCGGCGGACTCCGCGCGGGAGACCGAGGTGGCGATGTCCGACGTGCGCAGGTAGACGGTCCACGTGGTGGGGCCGTTCGGCTCCTCGGTGGGTCCGTCGGGACCCATCAGCGAGGACATGGCGCCGCCGATCGCCCGTCCCTCGTGAGTGATCGTGTGGTAGTGCCCGAACTCCTCGCCGCCGTCCTGGAAGGACCAGCCGAGCAGCTCGGAGTAGAACCTCTGGGCGCCGTCGAGATCGTGGGTGGACAGGTCGATCCAGATCGGTCCGCCCTGGACGGGATTCAGCTTCTGCTCGGGCACGTGCGCTCCTCTGGCAGGGCCCGGGCCGTTCCCGGGCGTCCGCACGGAGTGTAGGTCCGGGCCTGTGACGGCGGAAGGGTCTGCCAGGATGGACGCGGACGTCGGAAGGAGAACCGTGAGCCTGTCGTCCCTGAACCTCCCGCCGCTGAGCCATCCGAACGGCTCGCCGGTGCGCGTGCTGGTCGTCGACGACGAGCCGGCGCTGGCCGATCTGGTCGCCATGGGCTGCCGCATGCTCGGCTGGGACACCCGCCTGGCCCATCGCGGCCGCGAGGCGGTCGAGATCGCCCGCGAATGGACCCCGGACGTCCTGGTCCTTGACTGGATGCTCCCGGAGTACGACGGCCCCGAGGTCCTCGAGCGCATCCGTCGCACGCAGCCGGCCGTCCCGGCGCTGTTCCTCACGGCCAAGGACGCGGTCGAGGACCGCATCGCGGGGCTGGCCGCCGGCGGCGACGACTACGTGACCAAGCCCTTCTCCATCGAGGAGGTGCTGCTGCGCCTGCACCGGCTGCTGGAGCGCACGGGCATCGCCTCGAGCTCCTCCGACGAGCTCGTGCTGGGCGATCTGTCCCTCAACGTCGTGACGCGGGAGTGCTCGCGCGGCGGGGGCCCGATCGAGCTGACCGACACCCAGTTCCAGCTGCTGCGCTACCTCATGGAGAACCCGCGCGCGGTGCTGTCCAAGGCCCAGATCCTGGACGCGGTGTGGGACTACGACTTCCAGGGCCGGGCGAACATCGTGGAGCTGTACATCTCCTATCTGCGCAAGAAGATCGACGCCGGCCGCGAGCCCATGATCCACACCGTGCGCGGAGCCGGGTACGTCATCCGCCCGGCCGCATGAGCCCGCGCCTGCGCTGGCGGCACAGTCTGGCGCTGCGCACCGTCATCGGGGTGGTCGTGCTCGTCGCCCTGGTGCTGGCGGCCATGGGGACGACGACCGCGCTGATCGCCCAGCGCACGCTCAGCGCACAGCTCGACGACTCCGTGCGCCAGGCCATGAGCCGGTCGTGGAACTTCCTGGGCGATCAGGGCGGCGGTCCGGGCGCCGCGCAGCCGTCGAGCCCGGCTGAGCCGTCCGAGGCGCCCGAGCCCTCCGGAGCCGCCGAGCCCTCCGATGTCGCTGACCCGACGAGCGCCGCCGATCCCGCCGACGACGGCCAGCGCGACCCCCTGGCTGCCCCCGGACAGCCTGTCGGGGTGCTCGCGCTCGTGCAGGAGGACGGGCGGACGACGAGCGCGCGCTACCTGGGCGAGGACGGCGAGATCCGGGAGCTGCCGGCCGAGGACGTCGCGGCGATCGAGGACTCCGGCGTCCTGAACGAGGCCGCCGATCCCCAGCAGGACTCCGACGCCCCGGTCCGAGCCCTCGAGCTGTCCATCGGCGCCTATCGCATGGGCGCCTCGCAGGCCCCATCCTCCGCGCAGGACGGGGCGGAGAAGGCCCCGGACGGCCAGGCGCAGGCATCGCAGGCCCCGGCCCCGTCGGCATCGCCGCAGGACGCACAGGTGAAGACGCAGGACCGCGTCGTGGTCACGGGTCTTCCCGCGGCGCAGATCGAGCGCACCACCGCCACGATCGTGACCACGGTGGTGCTGGTCTCGCTGGCGGCGCTGGCCGTCATCGCCGCGGCCGGGCTGTGGTGGGTGCGCCGGTCGCTGGAGCCGCTGCGGCGCATCTCGCGCAGCGCCTCCGACGTCGCCCAGCTGCCGCTGGCCCAAGCCCGGGTACCGGTCGCGGATCACCTCGTGCGCGGCGATCTGGCGCAGGAGGGATCCGAGGTCGGGGAGGTCGGCCGGGCGCTGAACACCCTGCTGCTCAGCGTGGACCATGCCATGACCCGCCGCGACGCCTCCGAGGCCCAGCTGCGCCGCTTCGTGGCCGATGCCTCCCACGAGCTGCGCACCCCGCTGGCCTCGGTGCGCGGGTACGCGGACATGCTGCGGCTGCGCGAGGAACTCACCCCGGACGGTCAGCGGATCCTGGACCGGCTGCTCGCGCAGGCGCAGCGCATGAACGGGCTCGTGGAGGACCTCCTGCTGCTGGCCCGCCTGGATGCCGACGCCGGAGCCCAGCAGCAGCCGTCCGGAGACCCCGTGGATCTGGGCGAGATCACCGCCGAGGCCGTCATGGACGCCCAGGCCGCCGGCCCCGAGCACGCCTGGGAGCTCGACGTCCCGGACGAGCCCGTCCCCGTGCGAGTCCCGGCCGCTCAGCTGCAGCAGACCGTCGCCAACCTGCTCTCCAACGCCCGCAAGCACACGCCCGCCGGGACCCGCGTCACCACGAGCCTGGGGATCCGCGACGGCCGTGCAGTGCTTGCCGTGGCCGACGACGGCCCCGGCATCCCGGAGCACCTGCAGCCCACGGCCTTCGACCGCTTCGCCCGCGGCGACGATGCCCGCACCGCCGGTGCCGAGGGCTCCTCGGGGCTCGGGCTGGCGATCGTGCGGACCATCGCGGAGTCCGCCGGCGGCAGCGCCCGGCTGAAGTCCCCGGCGCCCGGGCATGCGCACGGCACCGTCGTGGAGATCGAGCTGCCGCTGGCCTGAGCGGACCCGCTGCCTGCCGCGCTGCGAGTGCTGCCGGGCCCCAGTGCCGACAGCTTGGCCCGGTCTGCCTGGGCAGCAGCTGTCGGAGCATCGGCAGCGCTGTCAGGCAGCGCGGGTGCCTGCTGCGGCGCCGTCCCGTCGGTCGCCGTGGTCCAGGCGATCCAGCCGGTAGCCGATGCCGCGCACCGTGCGCAGCGCCGACCCGGAGCGCGGCAGGCGCGCGCGCAGCCCGGAGATCGACTGCTCGACCACATTGGAGCTGACCTCCTGGGCCGGGTCCCAGGCGGCGGCCAGCAGCTGATCGCGCGACATCACCCGGCCCGGATTGCGCATCAGGACGGTGAGCAGGCGGAACTGCTGGGCGGTGAGCTCGAGCTCCTGGCCGTCATCCGCAGCGCGGTGGCCCAGCACGTCGACCTGGAGCGGGCCGTTGGTGAGCAGGTCCGGCATCCAGGTGCGGGGGCGTCGGGCCAGGGCGCGCAGCCGGGCGCGGATCTCGATCGGGGTCGAGGGGGAGGGCACCACATCGTCGGCTCCTGCCTCCAGGGAGGCGGCCAGCGATTCGCCGTCGGCCTCGGCGGCGATCACCAGCACGGGCACGCCCACCTCCTCCTCCCGCAGGGAGCGCACCAGGAAGGCGTCGGCGCGGCCCGCGGAGTCGGTCGTGACCACCACGGCCTCGGGCTGGAGGTCCGCGCAGGCCCACGCGAGCTCGGAGGGGCGCACGGCCTCGATCAGGAGGTCATCGGCGGCCCATCCGGGCGGCACGGGCTCGTCGGTGCGGCGGGATCGGGCGGTCAGGTCCACTGTCAGGATTCTCATAGCCGCGAATATCCGGGCCGAGCCTGTGCTGGGACTGTGTCGGATGCCTGCTCGCGCTGAGACCTGCCTCGGCCCCTGTCCCCGGCGCACGCGGCGGATCCAGGGACGGGCCCGGGGCCCCGCTGTGCGTTCCGAGCCCCACATGCCGCTGTGAGCGCTACAGCCTCCGCACAGACTCGGATCACGGAGGAGGCGCAGGGTTCTGGTCATCGGCAGCCGAGACCGGCCGCCGGAAAGTTCCTGTCAGCGACGAAAGCAGAGAAGACCTTGACCACCACGACGACCTCCACCCGACGCCGCGGCCTGTCCCGCTTCGCCCTGGGCGCCGGCGGTGCGGCCCTGGCACTGACCGCTGGGCTCTCCGCTGTGCCGGCCAACGCCGCCGACACCGGCAACGCCACCCTCGAGGCCATCAAGCAGTGCGAGTCCGGCGGCGACTACACCGCCGTCAACGCCTCCTCCGGAGCCTCGGGCGCCTACCAGTTCCTGGACTCCACGTGGCAGTCCCTGTCGGCCTCGGCCGGCTACTCCACGGCATCCTCGGCCCCCGAGTCCGTCCAGGATGCTGCGGCGCTCGAGCTCTACGCGGCACAGGGCAGCACCCCGTGGGCCGCCTCCGAGTCCTGCTGGTCCGGGGCCGTGGGTACGACGGACGCCTCGGACTCCTCGGACGAGGACACCACCGCCGAGGACACCACGACCGGCACCGAGACCACGACGGAGACGGCTGCGACCGAGACCGCCACGGAGACGACCGGCACGGTCGCGGCTCAGTCCGGCACCGCGCTCGCAGTCCAGGCGGCTCCGGCCGATGCTCCGGAGGCTCCCTCGGACATCCCTGCAGATCTCCTCGGCGGCGCACCCGCGGCTCCGAACGGCGCCGAGCAGGTTTCCGCCCCCAGCGGTCAGGCTCCCGCCGGCCAGGTCCAGGGCAGCCAGGGCAGCCAGGGCCTTGCCGCTCCCGCGATGGCGGGCGCTCCGGCAGGCTGCTGAGCTCGCCCGAGCACTTCCTGAAGGACAGGGCTGCGGCCCCGCACCGTGCGGTGCGGGGCCGCAGCCCTGATCCGCGCCCAGAGCGCGGATCCTCTCGGCCTCGGTCCTCCTGCCGGGGGGGGGGGGGGGGGGGAGTGCCGGCTCGGCCTCTGCCCTCCTGCCGGGCAGCGCCGGCTCAGACCCGGACGATCCGCAGGGAGAGCGTGGGATCAGCCCTCGCCCAGGAGGCGTCGCGCTCGGGCGATCACGGGGGCGTCGACCATGGCTCCGTCCACGGCGCTGGCTCCGTCGACGGCCTCGACCACCGAGCGGGCCCAGGCGATCTCCTCCTCGGTGGGCGCGAAGGCCTCAGCCGCCGCCTCGACCTGCGCGGGGTGGATGCACAGCTTCCCGGTGAAGCCGTCCTCCCGGGCGCGCAGAGCCGCCCGACGCACCGGCTCCAGATCGCGGAACTCGGGGGTGGGGGAGTCCAGCGGGCCGGCCAGGCCGCGGGCTCGCGAGACGGTGACCACGCGCGCCATCGCCGCAGCCATGGTGCGCGAGTCCGCGCCGCAGCCCAGGTCGAAGGCCAGATCCAGCGCTCCGACCGCCAGGCGCACCACGCCGGGCTTGGCCACGATCTCCTCGAGGGTCAGCAGTCCGGCGGCCGACTCCACGGTGCCCACGATCCCGACCTCGAAGCCCAGGCCGTCGCGCACGTCGCGGACCTGATCGGGCGACTCCAGCTTGGGGATCAGCACGGCGTCGAGCAGCTCGGGGGCCTCGGTGCAGCCCGGAGCGGAACCGCCCACGGCGGCCGCGGCGGCACGGGCCGACGCGCTGTGCTCGTGGGCCCGAGCGGCACGGCGCAGAGCATCCAGATCGGCGCGCCCCGCCTTGGTCTGCGGTCCGTTGATCCGCACGGCCACGGGCCCTGCGAGGGCGCCCGCCTCATGGGTCCCGGTGAGCAGAGCGATCAGGTGCTCGCGGGCGGCGTCCTTGTCCGCGGCGGCCACGGCGTCCTCGAGGTCCACCACCACGCAGTCGGCTCCTGAGCCCTGGGCCTTCAGCACGCGATCAGGGCGCAGCGCGGGGCTGAACAGGGCAGTGCGGGCGGTCGCCAGCTGGGCGGAGGACGTCATCATGGCTCCAGGGTAGAGCGGGCCGCGCGTCTGAGCCCGTCCCAGGTCGGACGGGCCGGGGCCCTCTCCGAATTTTCATCCAGCGTCATGTACCGACATGTTGACTTCTCATTCCATCCGGTGTGTGCATTCGTGATTTCCTGGAGAGGTCTTGAGCCCGCGAGGTCACCTCATGGCCCGCGCACCATCTGGTCGCCGTTTCCCAAGGAGCACAGCATGAGCCTGGATCGTCATCTCCGCACCCCCCTGACCGTCGGGCTCCTGGCCCTGACGGGC
The DNA here is from genome assembly GCF_016907795.1 of Kocuria palustris. Classification (NCBI taxonomy): domain Bacteria; kingdom Bacillati; phylum Actinomycetota; class Actinomycetes; order Micrococcales; family Micrococcaceae; genus Kocuria; species Kocuria palustris. The sequence goes on along the minus strand of NZ_JAFBCR010000001.1, from coordinate 1,502,038 downwards.
GTCATCGGCCTGTCGGGCTGCGTGCCCACCGTCGAGGACGACTCCAGCGACTCGGGCCAGAGCGAGGAGACCGAGGCCGCGTCCTCGGAGGAGACGCAGGCCGAGGAGACCCAGGCCGAGGAGACGCCGTCGGAGGAGGCCTCCGAAGAGGCCTCGGAGAAGCCCTCCGGCGACGCTTCCTCGAAGTCCAAGGATGCTGCTCCGGCCGGCGATCTGGTCGATGCCTCCAAGCTCTCCGGCGAGCCCATCGAGGTCGTCGAGGGCGAGGGCGACGGCACCGTCGAGATCCCCGAGCACGACGAGCCCCTGGTGGTCGTCTTCGAGAACACCTCCAAGGACGAGTTCAGCTACCTCTACGGCACGGCCGATCCCGGGCAGAGCCTCGACGGCGCCGAGACCGGCGAGACCGTGATCTTCCTGCTGGATCCGTACGGCTACAACGGCGGCCTCGACTCCAACACCAAGAAGTGGAAGATGGAGGGCGACGCGAGCGACACCTTCAAGATGAGCTTCTACCCGCTGGATTCCATCCCGGAGGTCAAGGACGGCCAGGGCTCCGAGGCCGAGGGCACCGGCATCTTCCGCTGGAACCTCGAGGATGACGGCTACTACGCGGTCAAGCACGACGGCGAGTCGAACTTCATCGTCCACGGCGAGTCCCCGGAGGACAACGGAGAGACCTCGCAGCTGGCCTTCAACGAGATCGGTGCGATCGACGGCGGCCTCGAGGTCGAGGACGGCGAGTACATCATCACCGTCGACGCCGACGGCAAGTGGAGCTTCTCGCCCATCACCGAGGAGGACTACGAGAAGAACTACGAGCCGGTCGAGGAGTGATTGCTCACCAGCGGGCCGCCTGAGCCGGCTGGCCCCGCTGACCGCTGCGAGAGCCCCCTTCGCGTGCATGCGAAGGGGGCTCTCGCGCGTCGTGGACCACCGGGTCACGTGTTTGCGGATGTAAAGATTCGTCACAATGAGCTGTTCGGACGACATGGGTTTGCACATGCACATTTGCAGTGGTTAACTCTGAGGTGTCGGAACGAAGAGGACCGGCAGGCACCCCAGCCGAGCACCACCAATGACACGATCTCAGGAGGTCGTCATGAGCACGAATCGCACTCTCCGCACCCCGCTGACCGTCGGCATGCTGGCGGTGACCGCAGCCTTCGGGCTCTCTGCCTGCGTCCCCACCGAGGAGCCGGCAGTCGAGGAGACCGAGGCCACGCAGCCCGCCGAGACCGAGACCGAGCAGTCCGCCGAGACGGAGCGCCCGAGCGAGGAGTCGAGCGACTCCGGGCAGGACTCGAGAGAGGCTCCCTCGGAGGACGCCGATGACAGCGCCGCGAGCACCGACGCCAAGGGCGCCCCCACGGACGGCGACGACGCCGAGGCCAGCGGCAAGGCCACCGAGGACTCGGACTCCTCGGACAGCAAGGCCTCAGGCGACACGGTCGATGCCGGCGCCATGAACGGCGAGCCCATCGAGGTCATCGAGGGCGAGGGCGGGGGCACCGTCGAGATCCCCGAGCACGACGAGCCCCTGGTGGTGGTCTTCGAGAACACCTCCGAGGACGAGTACAGCTACGTCTACGGCTCGGCCGACAAGGGCCAGACCCTCTCCGGCGTGGAGACCGACGAGTCCGCAACCTTCCTGCTGGACCCGTACGGCAGCAGCGGCGGCCTGGCCTCGAACACCTCCTCGTGGGACATGGAGGCCGAGGAGGGCGACACCTACACCCTGAGCTTCTATGAGATGGACGCGCTGCCCGAGGCGGGCGACGGCGACACCATCGAGGCCGACGGCTCCGGCGTCTTCCGCTGGAACTCCGAGGAGGACGCCTACATGGGGGTGGAGCACGACGGCGAGTCGAACTTCATCGTCCACGGCGAGTCCCCCACGGACGACGGCACCGGCACCCAGTACGTCTTCAACGAGATCGGCGCCGTGACCGGGGGCCTGGAGATCGAGGAGGGCGAGTACATCATCGCTGTCGACGCCGACGGCAAGTGGAGCTTCACGCCCATGACCGAGGAGGAGTACGAGTCGGCCAGCTCCGATTCCTGAGCCGCAGGAAGCGCCCGGTCGCCTGATCGACGCGCACACGACGACGCCGCGCCGCGATCCCCACCACGGGGGCCGCGGCGCGGCGTCGTCGCGCGTCCTGCGGGCGAGGGTCAGTAGCCTGGCGGGCATGTTCAGTCACCCTGCCGCACCGATCCCGCCCCAGCAGCCGCAGGACTCGAAGGTCGCCGGCACCCCCGCCCTCGACGCCGACTGGGCAGCGGCGGCCACGCGCTGGGAGCCGGAGATCCGTCCGGCGTCGCCGGCGCACTGGTCCTGGCTGCGCTGGGCGTGGGAGCAGCTCGACGGAGACCTGCCGTCGTCGGCGGCACCTGCTTCTGGCGCGGCGGAGGGGTCCGAGGCGGCTGCGCAGGGCGACGCTGCGCTGCTGGATGCGTCCCTGGCCCTGCTGACGGCGTTCCTGCAGGCCGCCGACGGCGACGCCGAGGTGCTGTCGGGGGCGGAGGCCGAAGCCCCCGACGGCACCACCCTGCGCGGCGCACCCCGTGCGGCCGCGGTGGCGGAGGAGCTCGCCGCGCGCTGCGGCACGACCCTGGGCTTCGCCCAGCTGTGGAGCCTGGCTCGACCCGAGGAGCTCCAGGAGGATCCCTGGGTGGAGCTGGGCGCGGATCCTGCGGAGGCGGATCAGGAGACGGAGGTCGTCGATGTGCCCGGCGAGGAGGCCCAGCGCCGCCCCCTGTTCCCGCTGGACAGCGATGACATCGCCTGGATCGTCTCCGGGTCCATGGCCGCGGCCAAGGACAGCACCTGGCGGTGGTTCTCCGGCCTTGCCGCCGGAGCCGCGCAGAGCTGACTCGCGCAGGGCTGACCCGCCCTGAGCTGCTCCGCGCTCAGGGGCGCTTCCGGCCTGTCCGGGCGCCGCGCCCTGGCGCGACTGGGACTGCGGTCGGCAGGCCCGGCGGCCGGGAGGGCCTCAGAAGCCGATCGTCCAGCCGCTGTCCACGAGGCTGCGGGCGTAGGCGGCCTGTCCCAGGTGGGTCGAGGCGTCCTCGAAGGTCGAGACCAGGCGCACGCCGCGGGTCACGGGCGGGTCGTAGGAGTCGTCGATGACCTCGGCGATCTCGTCGTCCGACAGCGAGGCCGCGTACCGGGCCGATGCCTCCGTCACCTCGGTGAGGTAGGCGGCCAGCTCCTCGAGAGAGCTGGTGGTGACCGCGCCGACGTCCTGGGCCGAGTCGCCGAAGCCGAAGTCCTCGGCCCCGCGCTCGATCCCCAGGCGCTGCGCCCAGCCGCCTTCGCTCCATACCTGCTCCCGGCCGCTGAGCTGGGCGACCTGGACGTCCTCCTGGCGGGCGGCGTGCCAGATCAGCCACACGATCGAGTTGTGGATTCCACCCGGCTGGGTGTGCGCCTCCTGGAGGCCCAGGCCGTCCAGCACCAGTCCTGCGGTGTCGGCGGGGCGGCGGGCGAGGTCCTCGAGCAGCTGCTGAGCGGCGGTCATGATTCCTCCTGCGGTCGGCTGGCCCCTGCCTCCGGGGCCGTTCTCACGACCCTATGACCGCGCCCCGACAACACGAGAGGCCCGAGCTGCCGGCGTCACGCAATGTCATCACGACGCAGGTGTGTGCTTTAGGGAACGCATGAGGCAGGATGGAGGCGGAGCCGGATCCACCGGCATCCGTCGCACCACCGCGGAGAAGGAGCACCCCCATGGGCTTCCGGAAGTCACAGACCACTCAGTCGTCGTCCGCCGAGCACGAGGAGCTGGACACCCAGCCCGCCGAGCAGCTGCGCTCGGGCGCGCCGAAGCGCCGCCGCTCGCCGCTGATCCTCGGCGCCCTGTCGCTCAGCGCCGGGCTTGCCCTCAGCGGCTGCGTCGCCACCGGCGGCGACGACTCCTCCGACGACTCGTCGTCCTCCTCGTCCGAGGAGACGTCGAGTGAGGAGAGCGCGGAGGACTCCGCGGCCGCCAGCGAGTCGCCCTCGGAGGAGTCCACGGAAGGGGCCTCCGAGGACTCCTCGGACGACGCCTCGTCGGAGTCTTCGGATGATGCTTCCGAGGGCGCTTCGGAGGGCCCTTCGGAGGACGACTCCGAGGGCTCGGGCGGCGGATCGGCCTCCGCCTCGGGCGATGTGGTCGAGCTGTCGGGCCTGCCCGATGTGGAGCCGGTGCAGTCCGAGTCCGGCTCCGGCAGCGGCGAGTTCGCCCTGGAGCACCCGGACGGCGAGGATGCCCCGGTCTACACCAGCCGCTCCGCCAGCGGGGACAGCTCCATCTACGCCTACTTCACCGGGCAGCGCACCGACGGCTCGTCCACCTCCATGGGCGGCGTGGTCCCCGGCACCACCGGCGTGGGCTTCGAGGACCCGTACTGGATGGACGATCGCATCACGGACGTGTCGGTCGAGGCTCCGGATGACGTCGAGTGGCAGTTCGACGTCTACTCGATCGACGAGATCCCCGATGTCAGCCCCGGTCAGTCGGTCAAGGCCGACGGCTCCAAGGTCTTCCACTGGACGGGCGAGGAGGCAGGCGCCTTCGACGTCAAGGTCGAGGGCGACGGCAACTTCATCGTCAAGGCCGAGACAGCCGATCCCGACGGCCCCACCGCCCAGACGATCTTCAACGAGATGGGCCCCGGCGAGGGCACCATGGAGCTGCCGGCCGAGGAGTACTTCATCACGGTGGAGTCCAGCGGCCCGTGGGAGTTCACCGCCCAGTGAGGCCCCTGATGATCATCGTGGCCCTCAGAGGATGATGGCCACGATGATCATCACCAGGACCAGCGCCAGCGCGAAGATCCCCCAGTTGCGCAGCGTGGTGCGGAACTCGGCCTTCTCGGCCTCCGTGGTGGGCTTGGGGGTCTCATCGCCCAGGTAGCGGAAGTCGTAGGAGCGCGGCGGCTGGCCCTCGGTCGTGCCGCTGCCGGGGCCGTAGCCCGGTCCGCTGCCCTGCCGAGCCCGCGGGACGTCCTCCTCCGAGCCGGAGGGCTGCCCGAAGGCAGCAGCATTCCCGCCGTCGAAGCCCACGGGCCGGCCGAAGTCCGGGGCCTGCGGGGGCTGGCTGCTTCCCTCGCCCGACGGACGCGGCTCCTCCGTGGCCGGCTCGTCGGCCGGATCGCGGCCCAGCATGGAGGTAAGGGCGGCGTCATCGGCCGAGGACCATGACGGCGCGGGGTCGTCCTGGGGCTCGGGAGCCTTCGGTGCGGCCTCGCCCTCCGCGGTGGTACCGGAGTCGGTTCCTGCGGCGGTGCCGGCGTCGGGTCCTGCAGCGGTGTCGGCACTCGCGGGACTGTGCTCGGCGCGCTGGCGTCGGGCCTGCTGATCGGCAAGGCCCAGGGCATCGGTGAGTCGGCGCAGCCGATCCTTGAGGGCGCGGCTGAGGCCCTTCTGCTCGGAGATCTGCACGGCTCGCTGCGACACGCGGCCGTAGATGCGTCCGTCGTCGTCCACGCCCAGGTGCGCGGCCGCCTCGGCCGCCTCCACGGGAGGCGCCCCGGGGCTGGACTGCGCGGCCCAGCTCAGCAGCTGCACGGTCGCCGGCGTGCCGAGGGCCTGTGCGGCGGCGGGGCGCAGCGCCGGCGCGAACCGCAGCTCGAGCGCCTGGGTGCTGGCAGCGGCCTCGTCGTCCAGGGCGTCGATCGCGCCGCTGTCCGAGAGGACGGCCTCGAGCAGCACCGCGGCAGCCACGCGATCCCGGGGTTCGGCCCCGGCGTTCGACAGGACGGCCCTCAGCGTCTCGCGGGAGGCCTCCGCATCCCGGGTCAGCGCGGACAGGCGCTCCGGATCCGCCTGCGTGAGCTGCGAGGGATGCGACAGCGCGCCGCCCGGCTGCTCGTCGGAGCCTCCGGAGGAGCCGCTGGAGCGATTCGGGGACACGATCAGCACCTCTTTCATCGGACGGGGTGTGTCTCCGAGCCTACGCGGGCGAGCGCGCCCGCGCTCAGGCCTCCGCCAGGCGCAGCGTCCCGTGCACCGGCGGGACCCGCAGCGGCTCCGGCGCGCTGAGCCCGGCGGCCGCCGCTTCATCGGCCAGGGAGGCCCTCAGGACCGTCGACGAACCCAGCCCTCCGCCCAGCACGATCGGACCCGTGAGGCTCAGCTGCTCGGCGACCCCGGCCGCCATCTCGATCAGGTGCCCTGCGGCGGCCTCGAGCAGCTCGCGGGCTCCCAGGAGGCCGGCGCTGGCGCAGCGGTCCACGTGCGTGGCCAGACCCGCCCAGGCGGTGCGCTCGAAGCGGTCGTGGAAGTCCGCGATCAGCTCCGAGCGCTGGGCCAGGCCGCGGGCCTCGAGCACGGCGCGGTCGAGCTCATCGGCCGGCTTGTCGGCGTCTGCCCGGCGCAGAGCCCGGCGCACGGCCTCGCGTCCGACCCAGAAGGAGCTGCCCTCATCGCCCAGCAGGTAGCCCCAGCCGCCTCGGCGGGCCTCGGAGCCTTCGGCGGTGCGGCCCCAGGCCACGGACCCGGTGCCGGCGATCAGCGCGATGCCCTCGTCCGCCCCGGCGGCGGCCAGCAGCAGACGGGTGTCGTGCACGATGCGGAACCGCGCTGCGGCCAGAGTCTCCGCGGCCTCGATCACGAGCCTCCGGAGCCGGCGGGCGTCGTCGTCGGTGTCCACGCCGCCCGCCCCGATCACCACGTCCACGTGCTGCGCGGCCGGATCCAGTCCGGGGGCGCCCAGCTCCTCGAGCACGGCGGCCAGCCTCTGCCGGGCCTGGTCGCGGCTCACGTTCTGCACGTTGGAGCTGCCGCCGGAGGCCTCGGCGCCGATGACGAGCTCGGCCCCCGGTGCGGCGGCGGGGCCGTCCGCGCGCAGGCCGCGGGTGGAGGTTCCGCCGATGTCCAGGCCGATCACGGTGCGCTGGTGCATGCCTCCAGGCTAGCCAGCGGCTCTCGGCACTTCCTCTGGGGGAGAACGGCGTTGTGATCCGGGCCGCAGTCTTCCTACTGTGGTCATACGAAAGTCCCCTGATGAAAAGGAGCACTTCAGCATGACGACCACTGACACCTCCGTCACCGTCACCCGCGAGATCGATGCCCCGGCGGCCGAGATCTTCCAGATCCTGTCCCTGCCTGCCCGCCACGTCGACTTCGACGGCTCCGGCAACATCAAGAACGGCTCGGACCAGCGCATCGAGAAGGCCGGCGACGTCTTCACCATGGACATGCACCGCGAGGACCAGGGCGGCGACTACAAGACCGACAACACGGTCACAGGCTTCGACCCCAACAAGCTGATCGCCTGGAAGCCCGCCAGGCAGGGCACCACGGTCGAGGACAACGGCTGGGAGTGGGTCTGGGAGCTCGAGTCCCTGGGCGAGGACCAGACGCGCGTCACCCAGACCTACACGTGGAAGGACGCCAACCCCGAGATCCTCAAGAAGGTCCACTTCCCCATGATCTCGGAGGCGGAGCTGGAGGAGTCCATGAACCGCCTGGCCTCCGTCGTCGCCTCCTGATCGACTGACGCATGATCCCGCACTCGGGATCGGCGGACCACGGCGCCCCGGCTCTTGCGAGCCGGGGCGCCGCGCCGTCCGGGTGCCCGTCTTGCGACCCGGGGTGACTGAGGGGCCCGCGAGGAGTCGCTCACGCAGGGCTTGGGCGAGCGATGGTCTGCGCAGGCGACTCCTCGCGGGTGCGAGGTGCCCGTGCGGCTGCGTCGGTCCTTGAGATCGGAGGAGCCCGGGCATGCGAGGACCCCGGGGCGTCGCGATCGCCTCCGGGGTCCTCGTCTGGTCTGCGCGGTCCTACTGCGGGGTCGGCTTGCCACCGTGCTCTTCTCGATGGTTATCGCCTGCGCCGCATGCGCGCCGCCGGTGTGTTGATGACCCGTCTCCCGTTGTGCTGGGCTCGATCGTCAACCGGCTCGGCTGCTGCGGTCTGCTCCGGCCTTCACTGCGCGGCTTCTGCAGCCTTGCCCGTGTCGGTCCCGCTGATGGATGCCTTCTCCATTCGCACTCCCGTCTGTCGACCTGTGGTGCGCCAGACGCTACTCCCGTCCAGGGATGTGAGCAAGACCACTTTCCAAGAATTCCCGATCGCCCCCGAATGGGAGGATGGCTCCATGAGCACCGCCCCTGACAACGGTCAAGCCTCCGTCCGCCTGGACGTGTGGCTATGGTCCGTCCGGATCTTCAAGACCCGCTCGGAGGCCACGACGGCCTGCCGGGCCGGGCACGTGCGGCTCAACGGTGCTCCCGCAAAGGCGGCGCAGGCGCTGCGCGTGGGGGACACGGTCACGGTCAGGCGCCCGGGCTGGCAGCAGGAGCTCCTGGTCCGCAGGCTGCTGCTCAAGCGCGTGGGCGCCCCGGTGGCCCGGGAGTGCTACGAGGACCGCTCGACCCCGCCGCCGCCCCAGCTGCGCTCCGCGGTGCCGCAGCGCGACCGGGGTGCAGGGCGGCCGACCAAGAAGGATCGCCGCAAGATCGAGCAGCTGCGCGGGTACTGAGCGTTCGGTGCAGCCGCTGGCGCGCGTCAGTCCCCGTGCGGGGTGCTCGGACTCGAGCTCTCAGCGGGCGTCGTCGTCGCGGCGGCGGGAGAGGTAGGACAGCAGCGAGGGCGCGTGGTCGTCGTGGCCGTAGATCTCGTCCATCGCATCGGCCGCCGTGGGCGCGCCGCCGCGGCGTGAGGGACGGTCCTGGTCGAAGGGCTCGTCCGAGCGCGTCGGCCGCGACGTCGGACGGGGGCGCGGGGCCGGGACCCGGTCCTCGCGGCGGATGCGCTGGCCCGCGGATTCGTGCAGGGCCCGCGTCCCGGAATCCTCCTGTCCCTGGTGACTGCGCTGGCCCAGGTAGGCGCGCAGGCCCTGGGGCTGCTCGTCCGCGGCCGCCGGGCCCGGGCGCTGAGACCCCCGGCCGCTTCTTCGACCGCGCCCGGAGCGGCCGCGCGCGGGCTCCTGCTGCTCCACGGGTGCGCCGCGACGGGCCTGCTTGGCGCGGATCGCGCGCTGCACGGAGCGATCGACCAGCACCTCGGGAGGGCCGTCGTCTTCGGAGCCGGACCCGGAGCCTCCTCGTGCCCGACGGCTGCCGCGACGCCCTCGCCGCAGGGGCTCGTCGCGGGGCGGAACGGTCTGCAGCGGGGCGGTCTGCGGGCCGTCCTCGGAGCGATCATGGGGATCCTCGTCGTCCACGTAGAGCGGCAGCGCGGCGGCGGGGTCATCGGCCTCGGCGCGATCGACCCGCCGGGTCGCGGCGATGCTCGCGGCGGTCGGCCGATCCTCCCGGTAGCGGGGCATCACGGCGGTGGAGTCGAGGTCCTCGGCGCGGCTGCGTGCGGGCTCGGGCCCCTCCTCCCAGACCTCGTCCGGGGTGGAGTCCGGTTCCTGGGAAGAGCGCGGGCGGGCTCGGTGGCCGCGGACGTCGCTCCAGGCCTGCCAGCCGCGCAGCAGCCGCCAGCCCAGCCATAGGATCGCCGCGATCAGCGCGATCACTCCGGCGCCGTAGCCGCGGGCCATCCAGGCCAGCATCACGAGCAGCGTGAGGATCCCGCCGCCCAGTGGTGCCAGGGCGTACGGGGAGAGCTCGGGGAGCCAGCCCAGCGTGGGGGCGGAGACGCGACGGCCGGCGAGCAGCCCCAGCCGCCAGCGGCGCACGCGGACGCCGCGCAGGACGTCGTCCTGGGCCCCGGGCTCCCACTCGGCGGAGCCGTGGGCGAGCAGGACGCGGTCGGAGCTGAACATCGCGGCCACCAGCAGGTGCAGCCCAATGGCCAGCCAGGCGATCGGCAGCCCGACCGCGAACCACAGCGCGATGACCCGCACGGGAGCCGGGACCCCGGAGGCGTCGTAAACCGTGAAGTCCAGGGCTCCCCAGGTCAGCCACAGCAGCCCGATGCCCGCCGCGGCTGCGACCAGTCCGTTGAGCACAGCGCGCACGCGCAGCGGGGGCCACGACGGGTGGGAGGAGCGCACGGGGCGTCCGCCGGACGAGCGGGCCATCGCGAGACCTCCTGGGGGGATGCGGGTCAGGCCGAGAGGCCCTGGATGGATACTGTGGAAGGCTAGCAACGGGGCGCGACGAGCAGGCGCTCGAAGACGGCGGAAGACGACGGAGGCAGGACAGGTGCAGCGCAGCGATGTGCCGGGCGGCAAGGGGCTGAATCGGCGCATCCTCGGACTCGCCGTGCCTGCCTTCGGCGCCCTCATCGCGGAGCCGCTGTTCCTGCTGGCGGACACCGTCATCGTGGGGCGGCTGGGCACCGAGCCGCTGGCCGGCGTGGCCCTGGCCGGGGCGGTCGTCCAGACGGCCGTGGGGCTCATGGTGTTCCTGGCCTACTCAACGACTCCCGCAGTGGCCAAGCACCTGGGTGCCGGGCGCATGCGCGAGGCGCTGGCGGTGGGCCGCGACGGACTCTGGCTCGGCGCAGGCCTGGGCGTGGTCCTGGCGGTGCTCGGCGCTGTGCTGGGGCGGCCGCTGCTGCAGGCCATGGGCGGTCAGGGCGCGGTGCTGGAGCAGGCCTCGTCGTACCTGTGGTGGTCGCTGCCCGGGCTGCCCGCGATCCTGCTGGTCACCGCCGCCACCGGCGTGCTGCGCGGGCTGCAGGACACCCGCACCCCGCTGGTCATCGCCATGGCGGGTGCTGCGCTGAACGTGGGTGCCAACGTGACGCTGGTGCACGGAGTCGGCATGGGCGTGGCCGGTGCGGCGCTGGGCACGAGCCTCACGCAGTGGGCCATGGCCGCCGTGTACCTGGTCATGCTCGGGCGGCGCTGCCGGGCGGAGGGCGTGGGCATGGCCACCTCCCCGCGCCGGGTCGCAGCGCTGATGGGGGTGGGCTCGTGGCTCATGCTGCGCACCGTCTCCCTGCGTGCCGCGCTGATGCTCACGGTCGTGGTCGCGACCCGGCAGGGGGCCGAGAACCTCGCGGCCTATCAGCTGATCATGACCATCTTCAACGTCATGGCCTACGCGCTCGACGCCCTGGCCATCGCGGCGCAGGCGCTCGTGGGCAAGGAGACCGGTGCTCGGGACACCCGCGCCGAGGGCCCCGACGGCGACGAGGCCCGAGAGGCCGTGCGCGTCCTGGTGCGGCGCATCGTGAGCTTCGGGATGGTCTTCGGCGTGGTCACCGGGCTCGTGGTGGGGCTGGTCCTGCCTCTGGCCGCGCCCCTGCTCACGCCCTCGCCCGACGTCCAGCGGCTCTTCGCGCTCGGGATGATCGTGGTCGCCCTGGGCCAGCCGCTGGCGGCCTGGGTGTTCGTGCTCGACGGCGTGCTGATCGGAGCCGGCGACGCCCGCTACCTGGCCCTGGCGGGTGTGGTGAACCTGGTGGTCTACCTGCCGATGCTCGCAGCACTGGTGCTGGCGGATCTCGGCGGCTCGCTCGGGCTGGTGCTGCTGTGGATCGCCTACGCGTTCGGCTACATGGGAGCTCGCGGGGTCACGCTCGGAGTGCGCTCCCGCGGTGATCGCTGGCTGCAGCAGGCCTGAGCCGCGGCGGGCGGCGGCGCCGCTCGACTGACTCCGCGGGGCGCATCACCTGCTTCGATGATCCGTCGATGCGTGGGCGGTGGAGATGCGGCCGGTCGGGGCCCGCCGACGCGACGACCGGGCGCACCTGGAGCCCCTCTCGAGAGGTGATCGGCGGATGCCGTCGGTTGCCATCACAACGGGCCCGGATGTGCGCGCTGTCATAGAATGAAGGTGGAGAGGCAGTCAGGAGCGGCGCCGCAAGGCGCACGGTCTCCGGGCCCGATCCGCCAGGTCGCACAGGGCCTCTCCACCGGCTTTCAGCGTGGAAAGGCAGAGCGATGACCCAGAAGATCCTCGTCGGCTATGACGGCTCCGAGTTCGCGGAGAAGGCCCTGGATTGGGCCATCGGAGAGGCCAAGGCCCTGGACGGCGAGCTGACCGTGGTGGTCTCCACCGGTCGCCCCGTCGTGGCGGATGCCGCCATCACCGGTCCGTTCCTGGAGAAGATCGAGGACGAGGCCGAGCAGACCGCCCGCCGCGGCGTGCAGAAGGCCAAGGATGCGGGCGTGCGCGCCCAGGGCGTCCTGGAGCGCGGCGACGTCGCCGGGGTCCTCGTCAACGAATCACGGGACAGCTCCCTGGTGGTCCTGGGAAAGCGCGGCCTGCACGGTCTGCGCGGTCGCCTGGGCTCCGTCTCCGCCGCCACCGCCGCCCACGCCGAGTGCCCGGTCATCGTCCTGCCGGAGACCATCGAGCCCACCCAGGGCGACTTCACCGGCCGCGTGGTCGTGGCCGTCGACAAGCTCGGCCTGGAGTCCCCGTCGGTCCGGAAGGCGGCCGAGTACGCCCAGGCCCACGGCAAGGGCCTCTCGCTCGTGACCGTGATCCCGTCCGTGACCTCCCTGCCCTCGGGCTCCGCGGAGCTCGATCAGGCGGTCTCGGAGCAGCTCACGGAGCCGGCACGGAACATGCTGCAGGAGGTCGAGGACGACGTCGTCAAGCAGTTCTCCGGCCTGGACACCAGCATCCACATCCTCTCGGGCCGCCCCGCCGACGCCCTCGTGCAGGCCTCCGCCTCCGCGGACCTCGTGGTGATGGGCACGCGCGGCCGCGGCGGCTTCCGCGGACTGCTCCTGGGCTCGGTCTCCCAGGCCGTGCTGGTCGACGCCGTGTGCCCCGTGATGGTCGTGCCGAACCGGGCGCAGGCTGACAAGAGCTGAGTCCTCAGCCTCTCGGGCAAATCCCCGCGGCGCGCGCTTCGACGCCTGAGCCGACTCAGCGGCTGCGCCGTCAGGACCTCGCACTACAGTGGCGGGGCATCCCGTTGCGGATGCCCCGCCGCTGTCGTCCCCGGAAGCTGGTGCCCGTGTCCTACGAACCCGCAGCCCTGCGCGGTCTGGTCGCGCCCACCCTGGTGCGCGCCCTGCTGACGCTGGCCTTCGCCGCCTGCACGATCTTCGTGACGGACCCGAGCCTGGGCTTCAGCATCTGGCTGCTCGGGCTCTGGATGGCCGCCGTGGGCGCCTGCGTGCTGTGGGGCGATCTGCGCTCCCGTGACCAAGAGAGCCTGGATCTGGGCGGACTGGCCACCGTGCCGCGCTCGACCGGGATCATGTGGGTCCTGGGAGGCATCGCCGTGGTGATGATCCCGTCCACCGCCGAGATGCTGGCGCTGGTGGCCTCCGTCGTGCTGTTCCTGGTCGGCCTGCCGGAGGGCTGGCTGGGCACGTCGCGCCGCGGCCTGCATCCCCTGGCCAAGGACTGGCAGATCGTGGGTCTCGTCACCGCCGCGGCCGCGATCGGCGTGCTGCTCGTGGCCGGGCTGGGGCCGCACGCGATCCTGGGTGTCGTGGGAGGCGCTGCGATCATCTCGGGGGTCCTGCTGCTGCTCGCCGGTCTCACCCTGCGCCATGAGTCCCGCTCCGGCGGGGTCCCCGCCGATCCGGACCCGCGCGGCGCGGAGTAGACTGGAACGGTGTGCCTCCTGCATGCCCGAGCGTCCGATCGACGCTCGCGCGGGAGCCCCACCCGCTCGACGGCTCGCCTTTCGCGCGAGGCCCAGCAGCCGGCGTCGAGCCCGCATGACGACGACTTCAGGAGGACAGCCCCGTGGCTGGAGACAACCGACGGTCCAAGCGCCGCACCCCGGACGTGAAGGCACCCCTGGCGGTGTCCGCGGTCCTGGGACTCGTGGCGTTCGGCATCGCCTCGGTCGTGGGCGCGGGCGGGACCGAGGGGGGCCTGCGGCTGGACCTCGGGCTGATCATCGGCGGGATCGCATTCATCGCCTCCGTGGTGGTGTGCGCGACCCTCATGATGATCGAGAAGCCCAACGACCCCTCCCTGGGCGAGGGAACCGGCGTCAACCGCTCCTCCGCCAAGCTCTACGCCCAGCGCCGGGCCACCCGCGAGCAGCGCGAGGCGCAGAAGGACTCCGGGAAGAAGCCGGGAGATGACGACGGCGGCCCCCAGTTCGGTCAGCGCGTCCACCCCGAGCAGTGAGCTGATCCCGCGGCGCGTCCATCGAGGCCGCACCTGAGCTTCCCCTCCGGTCGGATGGGCGGCGCAGGTGCGGCCTCGAGGCTTTCTCGGCGACGACAGCAGCAGAGGTTTGCGTTCGTGATGTGCCTATGCAAAGATTGCATTAGCACACGAACCGAGGAGGACATGATGTCCGTTCGACGCTCCGCCCAGATCATCACCGCCGCCGTCCCGCTGCTGCTGGTCGGCGCTGCGGCTCCCGCCCTGGCCCTCGATCAGGCGCCTCCGGCCGCCGTCGAGACGGCCGCGGCGCAGGAGGGCCTGTCCGTCCCGCTGGAGATCTCCGGGATCGTCGACGGACTCAGCGATCGGGAGACGGCGCAGGTCGAGGCCTTCGCCCTGGGCATCGACGGCCAGCGCGAGTCGCTCGGGTCGGTGCAGGTCGACTCCGAGGGGCGCTACCTGCTGCAGGGAGCCGTCCAGCCCGGAGCGCCCGTGCTGCTCGAGGCCACCGTCTGGGAGTTGGGCCATGAGGACGAGGCCCTGAGCACCTGGTACGGCGACAGCCCGGATCTCGCCGGCGCCGAGGCGCTGCGCGCAGTCGGGTCGATGGACGGCATCGACATCTCCGTGGCCCGGCAGCAGGTGCCGGAGGCGGAGACGGTCGCGGCAGGCTCCGCCGTCGTGCCTGCCTCCCAGCAGGTGCCGGCCTCGGAGAGCGGGCTGTCCGCCGCCGGCTCGGCACCGCAGCTGTCCTCCGAGCGCGACGCTCAGCGGCTCGTGCTGGCGCTGCTGGCCACCGGGTCCTTCGTGGGCGGACTCGCGCTGCTGCGCAGATCCTCCGCCCAGCAGCGGGACTGACCCGCACCGCGTCGGGTCGCGGCCACCTGGCCGCGCTCAGCGCACAGACTTCCGAGCTGCGACGCCGTGCGCGCCGCAGGCTCGGTGCACGACTCGTCGTCGGTCCCTGCGGGGGCCGCGGCGCAGAGGCTCTCCGCCCGCATCCGCCGGGCGAAGAGCGGCCGCCCCGGGCAGGGGCGGCCGGGCCGCGGGCCGAGGCCGGGAGACCGAGGCCCGCGGGCGGGGAGAGTGCCCGCGCGTCCTGACGGGCGGGCGGGGCCGCGGGGCGGCTGCTCGATGACCGGGAGATCGTCGAGCCCGCCGCCCCGCGCGCCTTCCACCCGGGCCGAGTGCTCGAAGCGGGCTCGGATATGTCAGATTGGTGCCATGGCTTCCCCCCTCGAGGACTACGCGCTGCTCTCCGACATGCAGACCGGGCCGCTGATCTCGCGGCGCGGCTCGATCGACTGGATGTGCGTGCCCCGGTACGACTCCCCGTCGGTCTTCGGAGCGATCCTGGGCGATGCCGACCACGGCCGCTGGCTGCTGGCGCCGTCCGCCACCGTGGACGACGACGGCCGCGATCTGCCCGAGGAGCAGTGGCGCGATCAGTGCCGCGTGGGCGATCGCTTCTACGCCGAGCACACCTTCGTGCTGCATACCGTGTGGATAACGGACACCGGCTCGGTGCGCGTCACCGACTTCATGCCGCTGGACACCCAGCTGAACGTCGTCCGGCGGATCGAGGGCCTGACCGGGGACGTGGAGATGGTCCAGGACCTGCGCCTGCGCTTCGACTACGGGCGTATCACCCCCTGGATCTCGCACTTCGCCGGCCTGGAGGACCCCGAGACCGGGGAGATCGGCGACGAGGAGCTGATCGCCCTGGCCGGTGCCGATGCCATGGTCCTGCGCAGCGAGGTCCCCGCCGAGCGCATCGATGACGACAACGGCCCGCGCCACGTCTCGCGCTTCACCGTCTCGGCCGGTCAGACCCGGGACCTGGTGCTGACGCACTTCGAGTCGCACCGCACCCCGCCGCCGCCCGTCGATGCCGGCGACGAGCTGCGCACCGCCCTGGACACCTGGCGCGAATGGGACGAGCAGTGGGAGAACACGCAGCGGACAGAGGGGAAGGTCGAGCTGAGCGACGGCGGCGACGGCGCGCCCACCTACGGCGGAGCCGCCGCCGAGGAGGACGGCCCCGATCCGCTGCTGAGCCTCGAGGACCGGGAGGAGGCCGTGCGCCGGTCCCTGCTGGTCGTGCGCTCGCTCATGCACCAGCGCAGCGGCGGTCTGGTGGCGGCGCCGTCGATGTCGCTGCCGGAGCAGATCGGCGGCGAGCGCAACTGGGATGCCCGCTACTCGTGGCTGCGCGATGCCGCCCAGGCGCTGCAGGTCATGCTCGAGCACGGCCACGACCGCGAGGCCCTGCAGCTGCGCAACTGGATGCTGCGCTCCGTGGCCGGGCCGGCCGAGGACATCCAGAGCGTGTACGGCGTGGGCAGCGAGCGGGAGACCTCCGAGCACACGGTGGACCTGCCGGGCTACGAGCGCTCGCGCCCGGTGCGCGTGGGCAACTCGAGCTCCGGGAAGCTGCAGTCGGACACCGCGGGCTACCTGCTCGTGGCCTTCGAGCGGCTGCGCCGCCGCGGGCTGGAGGAGGATCAGCTGTCCTGGCCGATCCAGAAGGCGCTGCTGGGCCACGTCGTGGCGTCGTACGAGGAGCCGGACCAGGGCATCTGGGAGATGCGCGGGGACCGGGAGTTCCACACGCACTCGCGGGTCATGATGTGGGCGGCGCTGCAGGCCGGTGTGGAGGCCGTGCGCACGCACGGGCTCGACGGCGACCTGCAGCTCTGGGAGACCCACCGCGATCAGCTCGCGCTCGAGATCTGGACCTCGGGCTACGACCCCGCCGTGGGGACGTTCGTGCAGCGCTACGGCGCCCAGAGCGTCGACGCCTCGCTGCTGCAGCTGCCCTCCCTGGGCTTCGTGGACTGGGAGGACGAGCGGATGGTGCGCACCGCCCAGCGCATCGTCGAGGAGCTCGGCACCGAGTCCGGGCTGCTGCGCCGCTACCAGAACGTGTCCGTGCCGCCCGGCTCCGATCCCGCCGACTTCGAGTCGCAGATCGGCCAGGACGGCTTCGAGGGCCCGGACAGCCCGCATTTCGGCGTGACGCTGTGGCTGGCGGCCTACCAGGCGCGCAGCTCCCAGCTCGACGAGGCCCGACGCACGCTCGCCGGCGTCCTGCGCCGGGCGACCGATCTGGGGCTGCTCTCGACCGCCTACGACGGCGATCCCGACCACGGGGGCCGGATGCTCGGCAACATGCCGCACGTGAGCTCCCACCTCAGCCTCATCGAGGCGCTGGCCGCACTCGACGAGGCGGAGGGCCGACGCCCCGCGCCCGTGCTGCACGACGACCCCGAGGAGGATCCTGAGACCGCCGACGGCCAGGACCTCACGCGGGGAGGCTGAGCCCTCCGGGCGCTCGCCGCTGCCGCCCGGCAGCTACCGAGGCGGCTGTGGGAGGATCATCGCCATGCAGGCAGCCCTCCTCGTCGACGTCGGACAGATCGACTACCACGTGGGCGACGAGGCCATGGGCCACGCCGCCGTCGCCGCCCTGCGCGCTCGCGGGATCCAGGAGCCCGTGATGCTCACCCGGGATCCGCAGCACACCGCGGCTCGGTTCGAGTCGGTCGTGCCGGTGCCCACCCTGCGCTTCCCCTGGCCCCCGGAGGATCGCGCGCGCTACCTCGGGGAGATCCGCGAGGTGCTCGACGGCCGCATCGACGCCCTTCCGCCGGAGGATCAGGTCTTCGCGCTGATCGAGGCGCTGCGCGGCGTGGACGCGCTGCTGATCGGCGGCGGCGGCAACATGAACTCCCGCTACGGCTGGCTGCTCAGCGAGCGCGCCGCCGTGGTCGAGATCGCTCGCAGCCTGGGGCTTCCCGTGGTCATCAGCGGGCAGACCCTGGGCCCCGAGCTCAGCGAGCAGGACCGCCCCGTGCTGGCCAAGATGCTCGAGACCGCGGTGCTCGTGGGCCTGCGCGACCCGGACTCCCTGGCGCTGGCGCAGCAGCTGTGCCCCGGGCATCCGGGGTTGCGCGCGTGCCCCGACGACTCGGTGGGCTGGGCGCTCGAGGTGCTCTCCGCGCCCTGGAACACCCCGCAGAGCGAGGCTGCGGCGCCCGGCGGCTCCACGGCCGCGGCGCAGCCACTCGCGGAGGCGCCATCAGCTGAGGCCTCCCCTTCGGGCAGCCCGGCCGCGGGCGCTGCTGCGGAGGACGTCGAGGCCCAGGCGCTGTCCGATCCCACCGCCCCGCGGATCGTGGCGACCTTCGCCCCCGGCGCCGGCCCGTTCGAGGAGCATGAGGCCGCTGAGGTCTACGCGGTCGTGCTGGACGCGCTGGTCGAGCGCACCGGCGGGGCCGTGGAGCTCGTGCCGCACCTGGCCCGTCCGGGCGAGCACGACGGCGACGAGGCCTTCCACCGGCTCGTGGCCGCCCGGATGCGCCATGCGGCCGCCCACCGTCCGATCGAGGACGCCGAGGACAGCCTGCGGCGCACCCTGAGCGCCGACTACGTGGTGAGCTCGCGCTATCACCCGCTGGTCTTCGGCCTGGCCGGAGGTGCGACCGTCCTGCCGATCGCCGTGGACCGCTACTCCCAGGTGCGCATGGAGGGCGCCCTGCGCACCTGGGGCATCTCCGGGCAGGTCGTCCCGCTGGCTGCGCTGATCACCCCGCGCGAGGCCGCATGGGACACGCATCAGGCCGCGCAGCGCTGGACGCAGGAGGCCGTGGAGGGCCACCGGGAGTTCTGGAGCGATCTGCTGGCGCGTCGGGCCGCTGTGCGCGAGACGGCCGCGGCCTGGTGGGACGGGGTCCTGGTGGGGCTGTCCGGGGCGCTGCCCGGCCCGGCGGAGGTGCCGGAGGTCCCGGCGGCAGGGGCCGGCACCGAGTTCTCCCGCGCACTGCGCCGCGACTGGACGGATCCGCAGGCGCCGGTCGCGGAGGGCTCGGCGGCCTCCGTGGCGATCATCATGCGCACCAAGGACCGCCCGCTGCTGCTCGAGCGCGCCCTGGACGACGTCCTGGCCCAGACCCTGGCCGACTGGCGGCTGGTCATCGTCAACGACGGCGGCGATCCCGAGCCCGTGCAGCGCCTCGTCGACGCCCGGGAGCAGCGCTTCCGCGGACGCTGCCGGATCCTCTCGCACCGTCGCAGCGTCGGCATGGAGTCCGCCTCCAACCGCGGGGTGGCCGCCTCGGACAGCGAGTTCGTGGTGATCCACGACGACGACGACACCTGGGACCCCCAGTTCCTCCAGCGCACCGTCGCCTTCCTGGAGCGGCCGTCGTGCACAGATGCCGGGGTCATGGCCCGCACGGAGATCGTCTACGAGCAGATCGACGACCACGACGGCCAGAAGAGCGTGCGCGAGACCGGGCGCGCCCTGTTCTGGGCCGAGCAGAGCGCGATCACCCTCAGCGAGCTGCTGAGCATCAACCGGGGCGTGCCGATCTGCTTCCTCTACCGTCGCAGCCTGCACGGGCTCGTGGGGGGCTTCGACGAGTCCCTGCCGGCCTCCGGGGACTGGGAGTTCAATCTGCGCGTCGCCTCGAGCGCGACGATCGGCTTCCTGCCGGGCCGGCCCCTGGCTTTCTGGCATCAGCGCCCCAGCGCGCTCGGCGCGGACGGCAACTCGATGTTCGCGGGCAAGGCCCTGCACGAGAAGCACGATCTTGCGGTGCGCGAGCGGCACCTGCGCGAATGGACCGATCAGAACGGGATCGGCCTGCCGCTGTGGATGGCGCGGGAGATACAGGATCTGCGCGAGCGGCTCGAGCAGATGCAGGAGGGCCAGCAGCAGATGCTCGAGCAGAACCGTCAGCTCCTGGAGGCCGTGCAGGCGCAGCGGGAGCTGACCCAGGAGGCCGAGCAGCGGATCAAGGAGCACTCCCTGAGCAGCCGGGTCGGTCGCGTGCTGCGCCGGATCGCACCCTGGGCCTTCCGGGGCCGCTGAGGCGTCTGGCGGGGCAGATTCATCAGCAGACGCATGGTGTGCGCAGTGTGGGGTGCGTCTCCTAGGATGGCCGAATCGGCCCAGCAGCGAAGATCCCCACGTGCGAACCCTGACTCGAGGCCGATGACCGTGGGAGTGCCACGGTCATCACCGCAGTACGTGCCTGAAAGCGAATCGCCTCATGGTCACCCCCCTCACCGACAACACCCCGGTCGGCCCCGCTGAGCTGGCCGATCTTCCCGCTCTGGTCGATCCTGCCGTCGAGCAGGCCACCACCTGGATCCGCAGGGCCCAGCAGCTCTCCGAAGAGGGAGTCGCGGACTCGGACGCCGCCGACCGCCTCTCCGCCATCCTGCAGGACCCCCGCGGCCTGGACTTCACCGTCGGCTTCGTCGATCGCGTCATCCGCACCGAGGACAGCGTCGCCGCCGCACGGGCGCTGCAGCGCATCGCGAGCCTCGCCCCCAAGTCCCTGTCCGCGCTGGATCGCTCGCAGATCGTCTCCGGCAGCTACATGAGCCACCTGGCTCCGGCCGTCGTCATCCCGATCGCCCGCGGCCGCCTTCGCCAGATGGTCGGTCACCTGGTGGTCGACTCCCGACCGGGCCCGTTCGGTAAGGCCGTCGAGCACATCACGCAGCGCGGCGACTCGCTGAACATCAACCCGCTCGGCGAGGAGGTCCTGGGCCTCGCCGAGGCCGATAAGCACCTGGACGAGGTCGACCGCATCCTGGCCCGCGACGACGTCGACTACGCGTCGATCAAGGTCTCCTCCGTGGTCCCGCAGCTCTCGCACTGGGGCTTCGACGAGACCGTCGAGCGCGTGGTCGAGCGCCTGCTGCCGCTGTACCGCAAGGCCGCCGATGCCCCGGCCGGGACCAAGTTCATCAACCTGGACATGGAGGTCTACTCGGACCTGCACCTGACCACCCAGGTCTTCACGACGCTGCTCTCGCGCCCCGAGCTGAAGAGCCTGGAGGCGGGCATCGTCGTGCAGGCCTACCTGCCCGATGCCCTGGGCGCGGTGCAGCACCTGTCCGAGTGGGGCGAGCGGCGCGTGGCCGAGGGCGGCGCGCAGATCAAGGTCCGCCTGGTCAAGGGCGCCAACCTGCCCATGGAGCGCGTGGACGCCGAGATGCACGACTGGCCGCTGGCCGTCATGCCGACCAAGCAGGCCACGGACGCCAACTACAAGCGGGTCCTGGCCTGGGCCATGGACCCCGAGCACCTGCGCGGGATGCGCATGGGCGTGGCGGGGCACAACATCTTCGACATCGCCTTCGCCAAGCTGCTCGCCGAGCAGCGCGGGGTCTCCGAGCGCATCGAGTTCGAGATGCTGCAGGGCATGGCCGCCGAGCAGTCGATCGCCGTGTCCGAGGACGTCGGGGGAGTGCTCTACTACGTCCCCGCCGTGGCCCCGGAGGAGTTCGACGTCGCCGTGGCCTACCTGGTGCGCCGCCTCGAGGAGAACGCCGAGTCGGAGAACTTCATGTCCGGGATCTTCGAGATCGAGCCCGGCAACCAGATCTTCCGCCGCGAGGAGGGCCGCTTCCGCGCCGCCGTCGAGCAGCTGCTCGAGGAGGGCATGGTCCTGGACGGCGAGCGCGCCCCGGGCCCGCACCGCGTGCAGGACCGCACGCAGGAGGCCGCCGGGCGCCAGAGCGGCTACCAGGGCCATCAGCCGCTCGACGAGCCCTTCCGCAACGAGCCGGACACCGACATCTCGATCCCGGCGAACCAGAAGTGGGCGCTCGAGCTGCGGGATCTGATCACGGACCGGTCCTGGTACCAGGGCCTGGCCACCCCGGACTCGCTCGAGCTCGACGACGTCGCCGAGATCGTGGAGACCGGTCGCAATGCTGCCAAGGGCTGGCGCGAGCGCGGGGCCCGGGAGCGCGCGGAGATTCTCAACCGCGCCGCCGACAAGCTGGCCGAGCGCCGCGGGCACCTCATGGCAGTGGCCGCTGCCGAGACCGGCAAGGCCTTCACCCAGTCGGACGCCGAGGTCTCCGAGGCCATCGACTTCTGCCGCTGGTACGCCCGCCATGCCGAGGAGCTGGAGCAGGTCGACGGCGCCGAGTTCGAGCCCGATGTCCTGGACCTGGTCACCCCGCCGTGGAACTTCCCGCTGGCCATCCCCACCGGCTCGACCGTCGCGCCCCTGGCCGCCGGTGCGGCCGTCATCCACAAGCCGTCACCGCAGACCGTGCGCTGCTCCGCGGCGCTGATGGAGGCGCTGTGGGAGGCGGGCGTCCCGCGCGACGTCCTGCAGCTCGTGGACGCCGTCGAGGGCGACACCGGCAAGGCGCTGGTGAGCCACCCGGGCGTGGACCGCATCGTGCTGACGGGCGCCTACGAAACCGCCGAGCTGTTCGGCGGCTGGCGCAGCGGCCGTCCGGTGATCGGCGAGACGTCGGGCAAGAACGCCCTGATCATCACTCCGGCAGCGGACCGCGATCAGGCCGTGTGGGATCTGGTCACCAGCGCGTTCGGCCACGCCGGGCAGAAGTGCTCGGCGGCCTCGCTGGGCATCATGGTCGGCTCGGTGGCCACTTCGCAGCGCTACGAGAAGCAGCTGCTGGACGCGGCGTCGTCCATGGTCGTGGACTGGCCGGAGAACCTGCAGGCCATCGTGGGCCCCACGGTCGAGCAGCCGGGCGACAAGCTCAAGCGCGCCCTCACCCAGCTGGACGAGGGCGAGAAGTGGCTGCTCGAGCCCAAGCAGCTCGACGACTCGGGCCGCCTGTGGCGCCCGGGCATCAAGACGGGTGTGAAGCCCGGCTCCTTCTTCCACGAGACCGAGGTCTTCGGCCCCGTGCTCGGACTGATGCACGCCAAGGACCTGGACCAGGCGATCGAGTGGCAGAACGCCGTGGAGTACGGCCTGACCGCCGGCATCCACTCCCTGGACGTGCAGGAGGTCGGCTCCTGGCTGGAGCGCGTGGAGGCCGGCAACCTCTACGTCAACCGCGGCATCACCGGCGCGATCGTGCAGCGCCAGCCCTTCGGCGGTTGGAAGAAGTCGTCGGTGGGCCTGGGTGCCAAGGCCGGCGGCCCGAACTACCTCACGCAGATGGGCCACTGGACCAAGGCGGGGTTCCGCGCCGGCGACTCCGTGGAGCTGCAGCCCGGGCTGCTGCCCGCGGTGCGCGACGTCCTGGGTGACGCCGACGTGATCGAGGCGCTGCCCGCGGAGGATCTGGCCTGGCTGCGAGCCTGCGCCGCTGCCGACCAGCGGGCCTGGGAGTCCGAGTTCGGCGTGGCCAAGGACCCCACGGGCCTGGTCAGCGAGGCCAACATCTTCCGCTACCGCGCCCGCGACATCGTGGTGCGCGCTGCGGAGGATGCCCCGGTCACCGACGTGATCCGCGTGGGTCTGGCCGCCGCTCGCTCCGGCTCGGAGGTCACGCTCTCGGCCGCGCCTGCCGTCATGGAGGCCCTGCCGCGGGCGGCCCGCGCCCTGTTCACCCAGGTGCTGCCCGCCGTCGACGACGAGCGGTTCCGCGTCCAGGCCAAGGCCCGGCGCCTGCTCGGCGCCCGCACTGCCTACCGCGCGATGTCCGAGCCGGAGGAGCAGCGCTCCGCGGTGCAGAAGCTGCGCGATCGCCTGCCCTTCGGCGGCCGGGCCTCGGAGGACTCCGATCCCGAGGTGCTCGAGCTCGGCGTGGGCGCGCGCATCAAGGTCGTCGGCACCGATGCGGACCTGGTGGTCGATCTGGGGGCCACCCCGGACGTGGCGGTCATGATGCACCCGATCGTCGGCGCCTCCCGCGTGGAGATCCAGGAGATGCTCCACGAGCAGGCCGTGTCCATCACGCTGCACCGATTCGGCAACCGGTTCGCCGACATGCACCGGCTGCGGGACGAGCTGATGGGCTGAGGAGCGCGATCGGCGGATGCCTGCTCGAGGCATGGATAATCGAATGCCGACGATGAGATGACGGGCCGATCGGGGCGCCGCTGCCCAGCGGCGCCCCGATCGGTCATTGCAGAGGGGAGCAGCTATGTCATTGCGCGAGACCATCGCCCACCTTCCGCCCGAGCAGCGGGAGCGGATCGCCGGATTCGCCCGGCATGTGCCTGCAGGGATCAGGTTCGGGCCCGTGTTCCGACAGACCCAGCGGGAGATCCGGAAGGCGTGGACGGTCCCGTCATGGGGGCGTGAAGAGCGAGATCGACGGCTGCAGTCGCTGCTGGATGCCGCGGCTGGAACGGACTACTACGGCTCAGCTGCGGGGTACGAGGCGCTGGTCGAGACGACGATGCCGCCGGTGGAGCGGCTGAGCCGCCTGCCCATCCTCACGCGGGAGGCGGTGACGGAGCACAGCAGCAGGATGCTCACGGTGCCCGAGGCCCAGCTCGAGCGGGTCGCGACTTCCGGGACCTCCGGGGAGCCCATCGTGTTCTGGCTCGACCGCAGCCGGGGCGCCAGCGAATGGGCCTACGTCCTGAGCGCCTGGGAGCGGAGGACCGGCTATCAGGCCGACGACTGGCGTCTGCGGCTGCGCGGAGCCGAGCTTCCCGGTGGTGCGGACTGGTTCGTCCAGGGCTCCACGGGGGAGGTCGTGCTGCGCGTCCAGGCGCTGCGTCCCGAGCTCATCAGGGAGCACTGGCAGCTGGCCTCTCAGCGAGGGATCCAGTACCTGCACGGCTTGCCATCGGCCATCGCGTACCTGGCGCGCCTGGTGGAGACCGAGCTGCCGGACGATGACTGGCGGCACAGGATCCGGGGGATCCTCGCCGTCTCGGAGGAGCTCACAGAGGCCCAGCTGGAGATCCTGCACCGGGTCTTCCCGCAGGCGCGCGTGGCCAACTTCTACGGGCTGAGCGAGCGCACGGCCTTCGCCGTCATGGACGACGACGGCGATTTCCACCCCGAGCCCCTCTACGGGGTCGTCGAGCTGGTCGATGAGCAGGGCCGAGCCGTCGAGGTCGGCGCTCGCGGCAGGATCATCACCACCGGTCTGCGGCTCACCGGACAGCCCTTCCTGCGCTACGACACGGGTGACTCGGCGCTGCGTACGGGAACGGATCCCTGGGGTCAGCCGATCTTCCGTGAGATCCGATCACGACGCAGGCGGGAGGGGCTGATCTGCAGTGACGGCAGCTTCCTGCCCGCCGCGATCTTCGGAATGCACACCATGGAGGTGCTCGCAGCTCGGAAGTTCGGGTTCCGACAGCATGAACCGGGCAAGGCCACGTTCCTCGTGGAGCCGGTCACCGGAGCCACCGATGCGCAGATCCAGGAGCTCTACAGAGCGATGGCGGCGGTCATCGGGGATCGCATCCACCTCGAGCTGGAGGTGGTGGACCGTCTGGAGGTCCCGGCCAACGGCAAGGAGCGTCTGGTGGATCAGCAGATTCCGGGGGCGGCGACCACCTGGTCATGATCCTGCAATCGCATGGAGAATTTGCGGACGAACACGTAACCTCGCATCAGAGGTGCGCGCCTCTGGGCAGCTGATCCGATGACCCCCGGCGCGACCACATCCGAAGGGGAGAGCGTGAGATCGTTTCGTGAGAAGGTCGCCCACCTTCCGGCGGACCAGCGGGAGAGAGTGGGCCCCCTCGTCCGAGCCATTCCGCCGTCGCTGCGCTATGGACCGGTGTTCCAGCGGACGCTGAGGGAGCTGCGCAAGGCTCGCACGGTGCCGTCCTGGGCGTCCCAGGAGCGCGGACGACGGCTCGAGCAGCTGCTCGATCAAGCAGCCGAGACCGATTATTACGGTTCCGAGCCCGGATACGAGGCACTGCGCGAGCGCGGCGTCGGCGCCTTCGAACGACTTTCCCGCTTGCCGATCCTGACCCGCGAGCAGCTGTCCAAGCACTCCCTGCGCATGCTCACGGTCCCGGAGAGCGGCGTCCAGATGACCGCCACCTCCGGCACCTCGGGCGATCCCATCCTGTTCCACCTGGACCGGCAGCGCGGGGCCGCTGAGTGGGCCTACGTCTTCGATGCCTGGCACCGGGCCACGGGCTATGAGCTCGACGACTGGCGGCTGTTCCTGCGAGGGGCGGCCGATCTGCCCGGTGGGGCGGATCACTACCTGCAGCGCGCGACCGGCGAGCTGGTGCTGCGGGTCCAGGCGCTGGCCCCCGAACGCATCCAGGAGCAGTGGGGCTGGGTGCGCGATCGCGGGATCCGCTACCTGCACGGCTATCCGTCGGCCCTGAGCTACATGGCCAAGCTGGTCGAGGAGCAGCTGCCCGACGACGAATGGCGTCATCAGATCCGCGGCGTCCTGGCCGTCTCGGAGGAGTTCACGCCCGGCCAGCAGCAGACCTTCGAGCGGGTGTTCCCGAATGCGGGGATCTCCAACTTCTACGGTCTGAGCGAGCGGACCTGCTTCGCCTCGATGGATCCGGACGGAACCTTCCATGCCGAACCCCTGTACGGCATCACGGAGCTGCTCGGAGAGGACGGCCTGCCCGTGGAGGTGGGGCAGCGCGGCCGGCTCATGACCACCAGCCTGATGATCAAGGGCCAGCCGTTCCTGCGCTATGACACGGGAGATTCCGCCGAGCGCGTGGGCACGGATGCCTGGGGTCAGCCCACGTTCCGAGCGATCTCCTCACGGCGCGGCCGAGAGGGCCTGGTACGCGCAGACGGCTCGCTGTTCCCCACCACGTCACTGAACGTGCACGGGCATCAGTTCCTGTGCATCCGCCGCTTCCGCTTCCGGCAGGACGTGCCCGGCCGCGTCACGCTGCGGGTCGAGCCCACGGCTGATGCCGCCCCGGAGGAGCTCGAGGAGTTCTACCAGGCGATGTGCCGACGCACGGCCGGTCAGGTGGAGCTGGGCTTCGAGCTGGTGGAGCACCTGGAGATCCCGCCGAACGGCAAGGATCGGATCGTCGACCAGAACATCGCCGGAGTCAGCGGGACCTGGGCCTGAGCCCGACGGCAGGCCCGACCTGCCGTCGGTCAGCGCAGCTCGGTGCGCGGGCGTGTGGTCGCGACTGCGGCGATGATGCCGAGCAGGAGGCCGACGGCAGCACCCATGACTCCGATCATGGTCATGCTCAGGCCCGACGGATCCACGGGAGTCGTGGGGCTGCCCGCCGGT
This sequence comes from Kocuria palustris, assembly GCF_016907795.1. Lineage (NCBI taxonomy): Bacteria > Bacillati > Actinomycetota > Actinomycetes > Micrococcales > Micrococcaceae > Kocuria > Kocuria palustris. The sequence continues at coordinate 1,475,173 of NZ_JAFBCR010000001.1, read as the reverse complement.
TCGATGCTGACCTGCGCGTCCTCGGCGCTGGTCGCCACCACTGAGGTGAGGGCGTCGCGCCAGGCCTCCGCCAGGGCGCTCGCCTCCTCCGGCGACTCGCCCACGGCCGTGATCTCCACGCCCGTGGTGGCCGGTGTGGCCGTCACAGTGATGCCGTCGAGCAGCTCCGAGGCCGACTTGTCGGTGTCGAGATCGCTCTTGGCCTCCTCGGCGACCACCAGGGACTCTCCCAGGGCCTCGTAGGTCGTGGTGCGGGAGATCGCCAGCTCCTCGGCGGCCAGCCGCTCGGCGGCGGTGTCATCGTCCGCCCCGGCGTGGACCATCATGGTCGTGACCGACTCGTACTGCGGAGGCTCCGAGGCCGCGAGCCCGAGCGCGATGCCGAGACCCAGGATCAGGCCCACGAGCGGGGCCCACCAGCGCCGCCGCAGCGCCGTCCCGAGATGCTCGGCGGACACGTCTCTGACCATGGGATCGCCGCCCTGATTGCGGGACCGGGTCTCGGTGCGCCTGCTGGTATGCATGATTCTGCTGCTCCCCCTGAATTCGAATCGTTCGCTCTCCCCAGAGCGAGGTGGACGGTGCTGCAGTGCTGCGAAGGCTCCCGTCCGGTCTCCCAGAGTAGTGTCACCGATCTGACGCACATGCTGTATACGGCCATGAACCGTGCAGTTGAGTGGACAAACAGCCTTCATGAACGAACATCTGCCCGGAGGCACGTGACGTCGTGCCATCATGTCGTGATGCGTGCCGCCGCTGGGGAGCGGTCGGGCGCAGCGGCAGGTGCTCGGCACCGGATCGGGGGATCCGGAGCGTCGACGCTCTGCATTCGACGGCACGGGGACCGTCCCGGGGAGGAGCACACATGCAGACTGCAGTCTCAGCCCTGTCGTGGGGTGCCCTCGGCGTGGTCCTGCTGGTCGGCGTCGCCTGGGCGGTCAAGCTCTGCCTGGCGCATCCCAAGGCCACCATCGGGGCTGCCGTCGTCTACTCGATGATCTCCCAGACCGTGGGCACGGTGGGCGGCATCTCGATCCTCAACTACGGCGATGAGCTCGCCGTCGTGCTGGCCGTGGGCGTGGCCTGCGCTCGGCGTCTGATCGATCATCATGCGCTGCGCTTCTTCGCCGCGGTGTGGTTCCTGCTCGCCTTCATCCTCTTCGGCCTGATCAGCAGCGTGGTGCATGCCGTGCCCTCGTCCATCACGCTCATGGGGACCCTGCTGTACCTCAAGGGGCCGGCGCTGGGCTTCGCGGTGGCTCAGCTGGACTGGCGTCGTGCAGATCTGCCTCGCATCGCCAGAGCCGGCGCTGCGGTGATCGTGGTGATCCTGTTCACCTGCGCGCTCAACGCCGCGGCTCCGGGCCCGTGGAACGACTTGGTGAGCAGGACGGAGGTGGCCAGCGAGCGCGGAGGCTTCACGAGCCTGACCGGGCCCTTCGACCACCCGGTCGGGCTGGGCACCACCATGGCCCTGGCCTTCCTGGCCATCTACCTCTACCGCCTGCTGGTGCGCCGGACGCCCTTCACGTTCGTCCTGCTGATCGCCACCGGTCTGGCCTGCCTGGCGGCCTTCCGCCGCAAGTCGATCGTGGCGGGGATCGCCGTGGCCCTGGGCGTTCGCGCTGTCCTGCCCCTTCCACGGGCTCTGTTCGTCACGAGTGCGGTGATCCTCCTTCCCGTGGGCCTCGTTGTCCTGCGGGAGCCCCTGACGGCCGTCGTCGACGGGACCCTCACCGAGTACCTGACCGACTGGGATCGGGTCGCTCGCATCCGGATGACGATCGACGGCTTCCTGCTGGCTGTCGGTGCGTTCCCCCTCGGGGTGGGTCTGGGCCGCTTCGGCTCCTTCACGGCCTCCGAGAACTACAGCCCGATCTACACGGATCTGGGCTACGAGCGGATCTGGGGTCTGGGGCAGGGCGACATGGGCGGCTTCCTCTCGGACACCTTCTGGCCGGCCCCGCTGGCCGAGACCGGGATCCTGGGCGCCCTGTGCTATCTGGGAGCGCTGATCATGTTCATCGTCCCCGGCTGGCGGATGATGCGCTCGGCCTCGGATGGGCACAGCAAGTGGATCGGGGCGGTGACTGTGGCCTGGTTCGCCCAGCTGCTGATCGAGTCGGTCGTCGCGCCGGTCTTCCTGTCGCCGCCGATGTACGGGCTGCCGTTCGCAGTGGCAGGACTGTGCCTGGCGCTCGGAGCAGAGCCTCGCAGCGGGCGACGAGCGCTGGGGGTGAGGCCGTCGCAGGCCGCCGAACAGGATGCATCGATAGCCAAGCCCGGACGCGCTCCTTGGGAGCTCGGTGCCCAGCAGCAGGAAGGAGTCTCATGATCAAGGCGACCATCATCGGACCTGTCCCCGGGTCCTCGGGCGGAATCGGCATCATGGCCGGTCATCTGCTCGGCACGAGCTCCGAGCGCACGTCACTGGTCTTCCTGGATTCCGGCGGTGCTCCCGGACCGGCTCTGCAGAGGCTGGCGCATTTCGTGAGGGCGGCCGCTGACTGCCTCGGGCCTTCGTCAGCGCACCTGCGGGTGTTCGCCGTGGCCTCCCGCGGCAGCACATGGCGCAAGCTGACGCTGAGCGCACTGGTGCGCCTTCGCCGCCGTCCATACGCACTGCACCTTCACGGGGGCGGCTATGACGACTACTTCCGATCTCGTGGGCGCCTGGAGCAGGCCCTGGTGAAGAACATGTTCCAGGCGGCTCACCAGGTCATCGTCCTGGGGGAGAGCTGGGCGCAGTTCGTCCAGGAGGAGCTCGGGGTGTCGGATGCTGCCGTGTCCGTGCTGCCGAACGCGGTCCCTGGTCCTCAAGAGGTCCCGCAGCACGTGACCCATCCGATGCGCGTGCTCTTCGCGGGCCGCGTGGGTGCCCGCAAGGGGGCCCCCGAGCTGCTCCAGGCATGGTCCCGGATCAGCGCCGGGCGCGATGCCGTCCTGGTCCTGGCAGGCGATCTCGATGACCCGGATGGCTCCATCCGGGCCGCCGTGGACCGCGCGCAGCGGGTCGAGCTCACGGGCTGGCTGGACGCGGAGGCCCTGCAGGACCAGCTGCGCCGTGCCCAGATCCTGGTGCTGCCCAGCCGGGCGGAGAACCTCCCGCTGTCGCTGCTCGAGGGCATGGCGTGGGGTCTGGCACCCGTCGTCACGCCCGTCGGGGCGGTCCCGGAGGTCGTCGACGACGGCGAGAACGGGATGCTCGTCCCGGTGGGGGAGGTGACGGCGCTCGCTCGGGGCCTGGCCGAGCTGATCGACGACGACGCCCGGCGGCAGCGGATCGCCGCCGCCGCCCGCACCACCTGGGAGCGGGGCTACAGCATGGACGGCTATCGGAAGCGCTTCGACGACATCCTCGAGGCGGCCGTCGGGGGCGATGCCGAGGTGGAAGGGGGTCAGCGATGACGCCGCAGGGACTCGAGCCGCAGCTGCGGACGGAGGTCGAGGAGGCGCTGGAGCGGTCCATGGCCTTCGCCCGTGAGCGCGACTACGCCGGGACGGACCCGTACGACGGGCTGCTCTCGCCGTACGCGCGCGTGCTGCGCGGACGCGTTCCTCGCCAAGTCTGGGTGCAGGGGCACAAGCGCCTGGGCCGTGGCCTGCGCGCCGCCACACGTGTTCCCCCGGTGCGCATGACCAAGGGGATGGCGCTGTTCTCGACGGCTGCATCGCTGTCCGGCGACGAGCAGACGGCCAGGCAGCTCGCGCAGCGGATCCTCCAGGAGCGCGGGACGGGTCCGTGGGGCTACGAGTTCGACGTCCAGACGCGCTGGGCCTTCTACCCGGCAGGCAGCCCCAACGTCATCGCGGTGACCTTCGCACTGCGCGCCCTGTCCGCGGCGGGGATGCTGGACCGGGTCAGCGCTGACGTCCGTGATTGGCTGGAGGGGCAGTTCCACACATCGGGCTACTTCCGGTACACGACCACCTCGGACCGACTGGTGCACAATGGGTCCTTGCTTGCGGCGGAGTCGCTGGCGATGCTGGACGGAGACAGGGAACTGATCCGCACTGCGGTGGACCGGGCGGTCCGCGCGCAGGCGGAGGACGGCTCCTGGCCGTACGGTGAGGGTCCGGGACTCGAGTGGATCGACAGCTTCCACACGATCTACAACCTGGACTCGCTGTGGGCGCTGCAGCAGATGGGCTTCGAATCGGGGGATTCGGCAGCTCGCGGCGCGCAGTTCTGGAAGGACCGCTGTCTCAGCCCTGAAGGTCTTCCGCTCTACATGGCGGATGACCGGCAGGTCTCGACGGATGTGCACAACGTGGCCACCACGGTGGGGTATCTGGCCCGCGCAGCGCAGCGCGGCTGGCCGGTCCCGGACCCGGAGGCCGCGATTCGGCATCTGCTGGGACTGCAGGGCGGCGACGGCGGATTCCGCAGCGGAGGCAGGGGGCTTCCGCACATGCGGTGGAATCAGGGCCACGCGGCTGTCGCGCTGGCCTCATGGGCCTCGTCAGGACGGCGGGCCGATTGGGACTCTGGGGGGAGAACCGATGACGGATCAGATGCGGCGAGAGGTTGCGCCTGAGCGCACGGACGTGATGGGTGTGGGCGTCGATGCGCTCACGATGGATCAGACCATCGACCGGCTGCGGGAGATGATCGCGACGGGGAAGGGGCAGAACCACCTCTCGGTCAATGCCGCCAAGCTCGTGGCGGCCATCGAGGACCCGTCCAAGCTCGAGGAGTTCAACCGGGGGACGCTCGTGAGCGCCGACGGCCAGGCCGTCGTGTGGGCCGCCCGCCTCCTGGGCCGCCCGCTTCCGCAGCGTGTGGCGGGGATCGACGTCATGAACCGCCTGGTCGATCTCTCCGCCCGGGAGGGCCAGCGGATCTTCCTGCTCGGCGCCCGCGAGGACGTCGTCGGGCGAGTGCGCCGGGAGTTCACTGCCCGCGGCGCCAATGTGGTGGGCCACCGCGACGGATACTGGCGCCGGCACATGACGGATGCCGAGATGGCGCAGACGATCCGTCTGCTCAACGTCGACATCCTCTTCGTGGCGCTGCCCTCGCCCATGAAGGAGGATTTCATCTACGGCTTCCGCGAGGCCATGAACGTCGGCCTCAGCGTGGGGGTGGGCGGCTCGTTCGACGTCGTGGCCGGCCGCACCCGGCGGGCTCCCGCGATCATCCAGCGCCTCGGCCTCGAATGGCTCTTCCGCCTGGTGCTGGAGCCGCGGCGGATGTTCAAGCGCTACGCGGTCGGCAACTCGAAGTTCCTCTGGTACCTGGTCAGGGAGCTGCTGCGCCGCGGCTGACGGCGGCCCCCGCGTCCGACGGCGGCCGCGCGGTCCTCAGGCCCTGCGCGCCGGCCGGGCGGTGCCCACCGCCACCAGAATGCCGACGAGCAGCCCCACCGCCCCGCCGACCACCAGGACGGCCGGATCGGACAGGCCCGACGTCGTCGCGGGCACGGTCGGCTCCCCGGCTGGCTCGATGCTCACGCGGTCCCCGGCCCCGTCGGATCCGTCGGCGTCGGCGTCATCGCTGAGCGCATCGCGCCAGGCCCCGGCCAGCTCGGCGGCGCCGTCGGCCGAATTCGCCGTGGCGGTGATCTCCAGGCCGGTGGTCTCGGGCGTGGACACCACGGTGACCTGCTCCAGCAGGTCCTCCGGAGAGGTCTCCAGCCCCAGGTCGCGGCGCACCTCGTCGGCCACCACCACGGAGTTGCCCAGCGACTCGTAGGTGGCCGCGCGAGCCTGCGCCAGGTCCTCGGCGGCCAGGCTCTCGACCGAGGTCGCGTCGTCGGTGGAGGGGCGCACGAGCGCCATGGTCACGGAGGTGTAGGTGGGGGCCTGCGTGACGACGAAGGCCGCGGCCAGCCCGAGCCCCAGGATCAGCCCCAGCAGCGCCTTCCACCATCCGCGGCGCAGCGCCGAGCCCAGCTCCGCGCCGCTGATGTCGCGCACTGCCGGAGCCACGGTCTGCTCTCCTGCCGAGCTCTGGTGCATGGCCTGCCCTTCGTCGGTCCCCCGCGCGCCCTGGGCGCGCCATGTCATCCCAGCGGCGCCTTGGGCGCGACGGTCCCCCCGGAAGCCGCCGGCCATGCCGCTGCTCGGGGCTCAGCCCCGGCGCGCTCATGATAGGCAGGTGCGGCGGCGGCGCGTCGAGAGCGCGGCGCATGAACTGCTGCGCGACGTCAGATGTGGGGACAACCGGACGCCCCTTGTCAGAGGAGCTTCCGAACGTGCGAGCATGGGCCCGGAGACCGCGCGCCGCCCGTCGGATGCGCGCGGGCGGAAGACGCTCGGGGGAGCGTCGCAGGGGGAGGGGGAGAGGTGACGGGTCCTGCCGAGGCGCTGGTGCTCGCGGCGGTCTGCGCCCTCGGTGGCGCTGCCGTGCTGTGGCTGCTGCGGGCGGCCTTCCGCGCGCCCAAGGCGTTCGCCGGCGTCGTCGCCGTGTCGACCGTGATCTCCCAGACGGCGCAGACGGTCACCGGCAGCAGCGCTGTGGGGTACATGGACGAGCTGTGCGTGCTGCTGGCCGTCGTGCTGTTCACCCTGCGCAGGCTGCGCGATCACGGATCGGTCCGCTGCTTCGCCGCGCTGTGGCTCTTCCTGGCCTTCGGCCTGCTCGGGGTCCTGAGCGGTCTCGTGCACTCGGTGCCGCTGGGCATCACCGTCACCGGAGCCTTCCTGTTCCTCAAGGGCCCCATGCTCGCCTTCGCCCTGGCGCAGCTGGACTGGCGCCGCGAGGACATCCCCGGGCTGATCCGCGGCGGCGCCGTCGCCGTCGTCGTGATCCTGCTGTTCACCGCGGCCAACGCGGCCGCACCCGCGGCGTGGAACGACTTCATCAGCGCGGGCACGGTCGAGCTCAGCGAGCGCGGCGGGATCGCCAGCCTCTCCGGGCCGTTCAACCACCCGGTGGGACTGGGGACCACGATGTCCCTGGCGTTCATCGCGATCCTGGCCTACCGCTCCACGATCCGCCGCTCCCGGATCAGCCTGGCGCTGCTCATCGGCTCCGGGCTCGCCTGCCTGCTGGCCTTCCGCCGCAAGTCGATCGCCTCGGCCCTCGTGGTCTCCCTGGGGATCCGAGCGTCGCTGCCGGGCAAGAAGGCCATGTACCTCACGAGCCTGGCGATCCTCACGCCGGTGGCCCTGATCCTGGGCTGGGACACGCTCACGCGCGTCGTGGATGCCACGCTGACCGAGTACCTCTCCGACGTCAGCCAGACCGCTCGCATCCGCCTGACCCTGGACAGCATCCCGCTGGCGCTGGGGGCCTTCCCGCTCGGCGTGGGCTTCGGGCGGTTCGCCTCGTTCACGGCCGCGGAGAACTACAGCCCCTACTACCAGGAGCTCGGCTACACGCGCATCTGGGGGATGACGGGCCACGACGAGGTCGACTTCCTCTCGGACACCTTCTGGCCCGCGCCCCTGGCGGAGACCGGCGTCCTGGGGCTGCTGTGCTACATCGGCGGTCTGGTCATGCTCGGGCTGCCCGCCTGGCGGATGATGCGCCGCAGCCAGGATCCGCACCTGCGCTGGATCGGCTCCGTGGGCGTCGGGTGGCTCGCGGCCATGGCCATCGAATCGGTCGCAGCACCGGTGTTCGTGGCCCCGCCGATGTACGGGCTGCCCTTCCTGCTCTCCGGCGTGGTGCTCGCCCTGACCGCGGAGCCGACGACCGCCGCGGCATCCGTCGGTGCGCCCGAGCCCGTGACCGCGACCGGCCCCGCATCCGCATCCGCGTCCGGACCCGGCTCCGCCTCCGAGCCCGTCTCTGCGTCGGGAGCGGCCATCGCTCCCTGGGCGAGCGCCGCAGTGACGGTCCCCTGGGCACAGGGCGGGCCCGAGCCCGTCGGCCCGCAGCCGGGGCGGCCGGATGGCTCGGACCCGCCCGAGAACGACCCGGGTCGACGTGCCTGAGCCGCACAAGTGGGGGTGCCCGACCCGGGTGCTGCGCCGGAGGCGGGACGTAGACTGTAGCGCCGCGAGACAGGCCCGCCGGCAGGCGCCTGCGCGCCGCGGGGACGGTGCGGGGACCGGGAGGTCCGGCGCCGCGGCACGGGGATCGCACGGCATGAGCGGAGGACGGGTGGGACATGGCTGCTGAGAGACGGCGCGCTGCCGCCCTGCAGTCCGTGCTGGTCATGTCCATCCGCATCGGCGGAGCCGCCCTGCAGATGCTGCTGGTGGCCGTCGTGGCCCTGCGCTTCCCCGTCGAGATGGTGGGGCTCAACGGCATCATGTGGGCCGTGGCCCTGGTGGCGCGCGCCGCCGGCACCTTCGGGCTCGACACGTCCGGCATGCGCTCGCAGTCGCCGCTGTGGGCCGAGGGTCGTCACGACGAGGCCCGCGCCATCGCCCGCCGCGACGCCCGGGCCCTGCTGCGCATCTGGGCGGTGCTCACCGTCCTCGCCCTGGCGGCGTCCCTGATCGTCCAGCTCACCGCGGGGACCGGCGGGCTCGTGCTCGTCCTCTACGGCGTAGCCGTCTCCTCGGCCCTGGGGCGCCTGTTCATGGTCCAGCGGGTGGCGCGGCAGGCGCCGCTTGCGGGGCAGTTCCTGGAGTCCGTGGCCCTGCCGGGGCTCGCGCTGCTGATCGCGATCGCCTCCGCGCTGCTCGCCCCGCAGCTGCTGATCCCGGGGCAGGTGGCCGCCTTCGTGATCATCAGCATCGCCTTCTGGCGGCTGTCGCCCTCGGCAGGGCCGCCGCCGCCGAGCGTGACGGTCCCGCCGGTGCCGTGGGGTCAGTCGCTGATCCTGGCGGCGGGGTCCGCGCTGACCGCGCTGAGCGTGCGCGGGCTGATGTTCCTGCTGGGCGCGCGCTCCCTGGCGGCCACCGGCACCTACGAGGTGGCCCAGCGCATCCAGTCCGCAGGGGCCATGGGCACCACCGCCGTGGCCACCGTCTTCATGCCGCGGATCGCGATGTCCGTGACCCGGCGCGGCAGACTGGTCGCTCTCGTGCTGGAGGCGGCCGCGGTCTCGGCAGTGCTTCCCACGCTGCTGCTCGGCTTCCTGCTGGTGCTGGGCGAGCAGCGGATCGTCGATCTGCTCGGCCCGGAGTACCAGGGCACGTGGGGCGCTTCCGTCATCCTGGTGGTGGCCACGCTGATCAACGCCCTGACCTCGGCCACGAGCAACGTGCTCATGTTCGGCGGGCGCGAGCGGCTCTTCATGGTCATCAGCGGGGCTCAGCTGGTCCTGGTGGTGGGCGGGGCCTGGCTGGTGGGGACCGACACTGCGGTGGGCATGGCCTGGTGGATGCTGATCGGCGAGCTGCTTCGCTCGTGCTCCATGGTCACCGGGTTCCTGGTGCATCTGCGGGGACTCCGGCCCAGGCATCGAGCCGACTGACCCTCGCAGCTACGTGATGTATCAACTATGATTCGGGGTCGTCCCGCGATCACAGGAGATGCCATGCAACTCGGACTCAACACCTTCGGCGACGTCCACCCCGGCCCGGACGGTCAGCTCCTCTCGGATGCCCAGGTCGTCCGCGACGTCCTGGCCGAGGGCCTCCAGGCGGACCGTGTCGGCCTGGACTTCTTCGGCATCGGCGAGCACCACCGTAGGGACTTCGCGATCTCGGCACCGGACACGGTCCTGGCGGGGCTGGCCACTGCCACCGAGACGATCCGACTGGGCACCGCCGTCTCCGTGCTCTCCTCGGATGACCCGGTGCGCCTCTACCAGCGCTTCGCGACCGTCGACGCCTTGTCCTCCGGCCGGGCCGAGGTCGTCCTGGGCCGCGGCTCCTTCACGGAGTCCTTCCCCCTGTTCGGCTTCGACCTGCAGGATTACGAGCGGCTGTTCGAGGAGAAGCTCGAGCTGTTCTCCCGGCTGCAGTCCGAGGGGCCCGTCACGTGGGAGGGAGGTCTGCGCCCGGCGATCGACGGGCTGGAGGTCTACCCCAAGACGGAGTCCGGGCGCCTGCCGGCGTGGATCGCGGTGGGCGGCTCCCCGCAGTCGGTCGTGCGTGCCGCGCACTACGAGATGCCCGTGATCTTCGCGATCATCGGCGGCAGCCCCACCGCCTTCGCGGCCTTCGCGCAGCACTATCGCCGGGCTCTGGAGCACTTCGGCAAGCCGGAGCTGCCCGTGGCCTGGCACTCGCCGGGCCACGTGGCCGAGACGGACGAGCAGGCGCGCGAGGAGTTCTTCCCCGCCCAGGCCCACAACCATGCGGTGATCGGGCGCGAGCGCGGCTGGCCGCCGCTGTCCCGGGAGGCCTTCGAGCAGATGGCCGGGCCCGACGGCGCCTATTACGTGGGCTCCCCGGAGACCGTGGCGCGCAAGATCGTGCGTCACCAGAGGGCTCTGGGCGCCGCGCGCTTCGACCTCAAGTACGCGGTCGGAACCCTGCCGCACAGCGCCATGATGCGCTCGATCGAGCTCTACGGCACCGAGGTCCGCCGCTTGGTCCAGGACATGCTCGCCGACTGATCCTGCGCGGTCGTCGTCCTCGTCCCTGCCCTCGCGCGCGGGCGGGGGACTAGGGTGTGTGCATGGCTTATCACGCAGACGCGGCAGACGTTGACGGCAAGGAGATCCTCACGTGGGAGGGCTTCGGCGCCGCCACCCGGGAGCTCGCGCAGAAGATCGCTGACAGCGGCTTCGTGCCGGACATCATCATCGGTGTGGCCCGCGGCGGGCTGGTCCCGGCAGGCGCGCTGTCCTACGCACTGGGCGTCAAGCTGCTGGACGCGGTGAACGTCGAGTTCTACACCGACGTCCACGAGACCCTGCCGGACCCCGTTCTGCTGGCCCCCATGCTCGATGTCGAGTCGATCAGCTCCAAGAAGGTCCTGGTCGTCGACGACGTCGCCGACTCCGGGCGCACCCTGGCGCTGGTGCTCGAGCTGCTCAAGGGCTACCAGTCGGACACCCGCTCGGCCGTCATCTACTCCAAGCCGCGCTCCCTGGTGGACCCGGACTTCGTGTGGAAGGCCACCGACGAGTGGATCGTCTTCCCCTGGTCCGACGAGCCCCCGGTCACCCCTGCCGCCTGAGTCGCCCAGTTCCAGAGAAGCCCCCGATGCCGCAGCGGCATCGGGGGCTTCTGCGATCCGGCCTGCGCGCAGCGGCTCAGCTCGCCCGACGGCTCACCAGCGCAGCGGTGGCCTCGGCGATCGCGCGCTCCTCGTCGGTGGGGACCACCAGGATCTCCAGGCGCGACTCCGGCGTGGAGATGCGGCGGACCTCGTCGCCGCGCACGGCATTGGCCTCGGGGTCGAGCTCTGCGCCCAGCGCCCCGAGCTTGTCGACCACACGCTGGCGGAAGCCCGCGGAGTTCTCCCCGATCCCCGCGGTGAAGATCAGGGCCTGAGCCCCTCCGACGGCCACGTGGTAGCCGCCGATGTACTTGGCCAGGCGGTAGGCGGTCATCTCCAGGGCGAGCTCGGCGCGCTGGTCGCCGGCCTGTGCGCGCTCGTCGACCGTGCGCATGTCCGAGTGGCCGGCCAGGGCCTTGAGCCCGGACTCCTTGTTCATGATCTGGTCCAGGCGCTGAGCATCGAGATCCGGGTAGCGCTCGAGCAGGGCCGTGACGATCGACGGGTCCAGATCGCCGGTGCGGGTGCCCATGATCAGCCCGGCCAGCGGCGTGTAGCCCATGGACGTGTCGTAGGACGCTCCGTCCCTGATCGCGGTGGCCGAGGCCCCGTTGCCGAGGTGGGCGACGACCGCGTCGAAGCTGTCGCGCTCCACACCCAGGAAGCGTGCGGCCTCGCCGGTGACGTAGTCGTGCGAGGTGCCGTGGAAGCCGTAGCGGCGCACGCCGTACTCGGAGTACATCTCCTCGGGCAGCGCGTAGCGCCACACGTGCTCCGGCATGGAGCGGTGGAACGCGGTGTCGAACACGCAGACCTGGGGCATGTGCGGCCACTTCTTCTGGATGGCTCGCAGGCCCAGGGCGCTGGCCGGGTTGTGCAGCGGGGCCAGCGGGGCCAGGCGCTCGATGGCGCGGATGATCTCGTTGCTGACCAGCACCGGGGCGGAGAACCGCTCGCCGCCGTGGACCACGCGGTGCCCGGCGGCGTCGATCGTGCGGTCGCCGAGCTCCTCCTCGAGGCGCTGGGCCAGCAGCTCCAGGGCCTGCGTGTGATCCTCAATCTCCGAGGTGCCGATGTTCTGGATCAGGCCCTCGGTGATGACCTCACCGCCCTCGGCGCCCTGGGTGGCCTCGTCCATGTTCACGAGCTCGTCCACGCGCGGCATGGAGGAGGTGTAGGCGGAGGGCTCCCCGCCCTCCTGGGTGGTGACCTCCCGGACCTGGTACTTCAGCGACGACGAGCCGGAGTTGACGACGAGGACGAGCATGGCGCTCCTTCGGATGGTGGGATTCGGTGTGCTGAGGTGCCGCTGCGGCGAACGCTCAGCCGTTCTGGGCCTGGATCGCGGTGATGGCCACGGTGTTGACGATGTCCTCGACCGTGGTGCCGCGGGAGAGGTCGTTGACCGGCTTGCGCAGGCCCTGCAGGACCGGGCCCACGGCGACGGCGCCGGCGGACTGCTGGACGGCCTTGTACGTGTTGTTGCCGGTGTTCAGGTCCGGGAACACGAACACGGTCGCGTGCCCGGCCACCTCGGAGCCGGGCAGCTTCTTCTGGGCGATCGAGGCGTCCACGGCGGCGTCGTACTGGATGGGGCCCTCGACGGGGAAGTCCGGCTCCTCGGCCTGGACCAGTCGGGTGGCCTCGGTGACCCGCTCGACGTCCTCGCCGGAGCCGGAGGAGCCGGTCGAGTAGGACAGCATGGCCACGCGCGGGTCCACGTCGAAGGCCCGGGCGGTCTGGGCGGAGGCCTTGGCGATGTCCGCGAGCTGCTCGGCGTTCGGGTTGGGGTTCACAGCGCAGTCGCCGTAGACCAGCACGCGGTCCTCCAGGAGCATGAAGAACACCGAGGAGACGACGCCGACGCCCTCCTTGGTCTTCACGAACTCGAGCGCGGGGCGGATCGTGTTGGCGGTGGTGTGGGCCGCGCCCGAGACCATGCCGTCCACATCGCCGAGCTGGACCATCATGGTGCCGAAGTACGAGCCGTCGAGCATGCGCTCCAGGGCGGTGTCCTTGTCCACGCCCTTGTGCTTGCGGTACTCCACGTAGGCGTCGGCGTAGCGCTCGCGGCGCTCGGTGTCGTTGCGGAAGTCGATCAGCTCGATCCCGTCGGCCTCGAAGTCCAGGTCGATGCCCTCGGCATCGCAAAGGCGGGTCACCTCTCCCGGCTCGCCCAGGATCACCAGATCGCAGAAGCCGCGGCGGTGGATCATCTCGGCGGCGCGCAGGATGCGGGCGTCGTCGCCCTCGGGAAGTACGACGGTCTTGCGGTCGCGACGGGCCTGCTCCACCAGCTCGTGCAGGAAGCGCAGGGGAGTGCGGCGCTCGGGGCGCTCCAGGCGCAGGCGCGAGGCCAGCTCCTCGCCGTCGACCTGATTCGCCCAGGCGCCCAGCGCGGCCGCCGACTTGCGGGCGCCTCCCTTGACGATCCGCCCGCGGGCGGAGCCGACGCGCTTGGCGGCCGTGTAGGTGTCCTCCTCGGTGCTCAGCACGGGGAAGGGGGCGCTGGCCACGAACGAGCGCACCAGGCCCTCGGGCACGAACCCGCCCGTGAGCAGCACACCGGCGGGGGTGGCCTGATCCGGGGTGAGCGCTGCGGCCAGGGTCGCCATGAGCACGTCCGAGCGGTCCCCGGGGGTGATCACCAGATCGCCGTCGACGAGCAGCTCCAGGAAGTGCTCGACGTTCATGGCCGCGATCTTCACGCCCTTGATGTCGCGGTCCAGGGTGACGTCGGTGAGATCCGAGCGCAGGCCCGCCGACTCCACGAGCTCCTCCACGGTGGGGCTGATGACCTCGGGGACCTCGGGCAGGACGTACACAGGGAGGTTGTGCAGCCCGCGCTTGGCCTTCTGGGCGACCTCCTGGACCCACTCGGCGGGGCAGCGGTTGACCATGATCGCGAAGATGTCGCACTTGGAGTCGCGAAGCTCCGTGCGGGTGACCTCCACGGCGTTGAGCAGGTCCTCGGGGTGCTCCGCCTGCTGACCGCCGATGACGGCCAGCACCGAGCAGCCCATGTTGTTGGCCAGGCGCGCGTTGAGGTCGAACTCCGCGGTGGCGGCGTTGTGCGCCAGCAGGTCGGTGCCGTCGACCACGATGACGTCGCAGTGCTCGGCCATCTGCGCGTAGACGTCCACGGCCGCAGAGTCCAGGGCGTCGTGATCGCCCGAAGCCAGGAGCTCCCGGCACCGGTCCAGGGTGACAGCGCCGCGGCAGCGCTCCGGCGGCAGCTCGAAGGTCTGGGCCATGAGCGCGAGCATGGGGTCCTGCTCCGGGGTCTCGCCCAGGTGCACCGGACGGAGGAAGCCCACACGGTCGGAGTTCTTGAACAGGGTGTCCGTCAGCCCCAGCGCGATCAGGGACTTGCCGGCGGCCGGCGTCATGGCGCTGAGGTAGATGCCTTGGGTCATGGGGATGCTCCTCGTCGAGGTCGTCTCCGTGCCCCGCCCCTGCGTGGTCCCCGGGGCTTCCCCGAACACGCCGACGGGCACAGACCAGTCTGCTGTCCAGCCTAGGTGTTGTGGGGCATGAGGTTCTTGTCACCAACGGCGTGCTCAGATGAGGCGAGCGGGCTCTTCGCCGCAGGATGGAAGTTCCTACACGACCCATCCACGGAAAGACAGAGCCCGCTCATGCCCCACGCTAATGCACCACTGACCCCTACCGGGCGTCTGCGCATGGTCGAACGCCACCTGCACGACGGCATCCCGATCGCTCACGTGGCCGCCGAGTTCCGTGTCTCGCGCCCGACCGTCACGACCTGGGTGGCCCGCTATCGCGCCGAAGGGCGGCCGGGGTTGAAGGACCGCTCCAGTCGTCCGCACACGGCCACCAGCCAGCTCGATCCGCGGCTCATCGTCCGGATCGAAGAGCTGCGGCGGGAACGGAAGTGGCCAGCCCGGCGCATCCATCACCATCTGCGCGCCGAAGGCCATCAGCTGCATCTGCGCACCGTGGGCCGGTGGCTGCACCGACTCGGGATCTCCCGACTGCGCGACCTCACCCCGGCCGGGGAACAGCTGCGCCGAGCCCCACAGCGCATCCGTACGAGCAGGCCCGGGCAGATGGTGCACCTGGACGTGAAGAAGCTCGGGCGCATCCCCGATGGCGGGGGCTGGTGGGCCCATGGCCGCGGCAGCCAGGCGGCCCTGGCCTCCAAGCGCCAGGGCCGTGTCGGCTATACGTACCTGCACTCGGCAATCGATGCGCACACGCGCTTGGCCTACACCGAGGCCCTGCCCGATGAGCGTGCTGCCACCACGATCGGGTTCTTCTCCCGAGCCCGGGTGTTCTTCGCCGCGCACGGCATCCCCGACCTGGAGCGGGTGGTCACGGACAACGGGAACAACTACCGTGCCGCCGACTTCACCCGTACGGTGCAGGCCCTGGCGGGTCGGCATCAGCGGATCCTCCCGTACACGCCGCGGCATAACGGCAAGGTCGAGCGCTACAACCGGCTGATGGTCGATGAGGTCCTCTACGCGAGGGCCTATGACTCCGAGCAGGCCCGCCGGCAGGCCGTGCAGGTGTGGGTGAATCACTACAACTACCATCGCCCGCATACAGCCTGTGGTGATCAGCCCCCGGCCTCACGCACACCGGCTCGAGTCAACAACGTCATGCCCTCCTACACCTAGGCGGTGGGCCTGCCGCCGGACCCGGGGTTGCCCGGGCTTCCCCGGGGTTTCACATGGCGGTCGTCGACGGGGGCCCTGTCCGAGCGCCGGTGAGCAGGCTTACGCTGGGGGCATGATCGTCGCCTTCTCCGTATCGCCCATGGGCGGGGACAACCCCGCCGGCTCCGTCCACGACGCCGTGGCAGCCGCTGTCCAGGTCGTCCGCGACTCCGGGCTTCCGTACCGCACCGACTCGATGTTCACGAGCATCGAGGGGGAGTGGGACGAGGTGATGGCCGTCGTGAAGGAGGCCACCGAGGCCGTCGGGCGCTATGGCCCGCGCGTCTCGCTCGTGCTCAAGGCGGACATCCGCCCCGGCCACTCCGGAGAGCTCGACGGCAAGGTCGAACGTCTCGAGGCCGCGATCCAGCGCCAGCAGCTCGAGAGCGGGCACGCAGCCCAGGACGAGTCCTGAGCTCCGTCGCCTGGTCCACGCGCGTCGCCGGTCCCGACGACGCCGACGTCCTGACCCGGCTGCACGTCGCCTGCCTGCGCGAGACCTACCAGCCGCTGTACGGCCAGGACTTCGCCGAGGCCCTGCTCTCGGAGGAGTCGGTGGCGGCCATCGCCGCCGAGGACCGTGAGTTCCTCTCCGATCCCACCGGCCGCGTGGTGCTGGGGCTCGACGGCACGGGCGAGCCTGCGGGATTCGCCACGGTGTGCGACGGCCCCCAGCGCTGGGAGCTGCAGTTCGAGCCCGACCTTCAGCCCGAGCGCGAGCTCGTGAAGCTCTACGTCCTGGAGCGCCTGCACGGCTCCGGACTGGGTCGGCAGCTGCTCGACGAGGCCGTCGAGGGCCACGACCCGGTCTACCTCTGGATCATGGCGGGCAATGCGCGGGCGGAGGCCTTCTACGCCAAGAACGGGTTCGAGCGCATCGGCCCGTCCTATCAGGCCGACGGCCCCTGGTCCGGGCAGGAGACCTTCCGGATGCGCCGCTCCTAGACTGGCGCGCATGGGCCGACAGCGCAGGAACCGCAGGGACGATGCACAGGCCTCCGAGGATCCGGATGCGCTGCAGCCCGGGACGTGGCCGATCGCCACGGGAGAGGTCGAGCTGCGTCCGGATGACCTGAGCCCCGGCGCCTGGACGGTGCTCGTCAACGGCGTCCCGTCCTCGCACGTGGACCCTTCCCGGCCCGAGCTGCTCGACTTCGAGTACATGCGCTGGATGGCCGCGATGCTGCGGACGCACGTGTCCGCGCACCTGGACCCGACGAGCCTGCGCGTGCTTCATCTGGGCGGCGGCGCCTGCTCCATGGCCCACTGGGTCCACTGGCAGTGGCCGCAGGCCCGGCAGGTGGTCGTGGAGCTGGACGCGCGGCTCGTCGAGCTCGTGCGCGGCTGGTTCGACCTGCCGCGGGCCCCGCTGCTGCGCGTGCGCGCCGGGGAGGCTCGGGAGGTCACCGAGTCGCTGACCGAGTCCACGCGCGAGGTCGTGATCCGCGACGTCTTCGCCGGCTCTGTGACGCCCGAGCCGCTGACCACCGTGGAGTTCGCCCGTCAGGTCGATCGTGTGCTGGCCCCGGGCGGGCTGTACCTGCTCAACGTCGGCGACACCCGCGATCTGCAGGGAGCCCGCGCGGAGGCGGCGGCGCTGCGGGAGGTGTTCGAGCACGTGGCCGCCGTCGCCGATCCGGCGATGCTCAAGGGGCGCCGCTACGGCAACGTCGTTCTGGCCGCCTCCCATGCGCCCCTGCCCGCAGCTGCCTCGCCGGAGGCCGCGGCCATGGAGCGCGAGCTGCTGATCGACCCGGTGCCCGCTCAGCACAAGGACGCGAGCTGGGTGCGCGCATTCGTCGGGACCGTCCCGCCCCGCCGAGACCCCGCCCCCTGAAACGCCGAGTGGATCCCCAGTTGCGCTGAAAGGCGGAATAGCGCAACTGAGGATCCACTCGGCGGGGTGGGGATCAGACGGTCAGAGGATCCAGCCCTCGATCACCCCGATGCCGAAGTACGCCACGAAGGCCGCGGCCACGACCCACATCAGCGGGTGGATCTCGCGGATCCGGCCCTGCACCACGCGGATGAACACGTAGGAGATGAAGCCGGCGCCGATGCCGTCGGCGATCGAGTACGTGAACGGCATGAGCACGAAGGTCAGGAACGACGGCACCGCGATGCCCCAGTCGTCCCAGTCGATGCGCACGACGTTCTTGGCCATCAGGAAGCCCACGACCACCATGGCCGGGGCCACGGCCTCGAACGGCACGACCTCGACCAGCGGGGTGATGAACATGGCGGCCAGGAACAGCAGGCCCGTGACCACGTTGGCCAGGCCGGTGCGCGCGCCCTCGGCGATGCCGGTCGAGGACTCCACGAAGATCTGGTTCGAGGACACCGAGCCCGCGCCGCCGGCCACCGCGCCCGCGGCGTCGATGAGCAGGATGCGGTCGACGTTGTCGATCTTCCCGTCCTTGACCAGACCGGCCTGCTCGGAGAGCCCGACCATGGTGCCCATGGCGTCGAAGAAGATGGACAGCAGGATCGTGAAGATCAGCAGCAGCACGGTCGTGACGCCCAGCTGGGTCCACAGCCCGACCGGGTCGGCCTCGCCCACCAGGGAGAGGTCCGGAAGCGAGAACAGGCCGGTGGGGGTCGAGGGCACCACGAGCGACCAGCCGGCCGGATTCTCGGCGGAGGAGCCGGACGGCGCGACGGCCTCCAGGATGTGCGCCAGCACCGTGCCGCTGAGCACCGCGATCAGGATGGCCCCGCGGATGTTGCGCACCATGAGGGTGATCGTCAGCAGCAGCGTGATCACGAAGGTCAGCAGCGGCCAGCCGATGAGCTCGCCGCCCACGCCCAGGTCCACGGGCACGGTGGTCCCGGCGGCATCCGGCATGCGGCGCACGAAGCCCGCGTTGACGAGGCCGACCAGCGCGATGAACAGGCCGATGCCCACGACGATCGCCGACTTCAGCGAGGCCGGCACGGCGTTGAACACCGCGGTGCGGAAGCCGGTGAGCACGAGCACGAACATGATCACGCCGGCCCAGATGATCAGCCCCATGGCCTGCGCCCAGGTCAGCCCGGGCGTGGTGGCGATCGTGACGGCCAGGAACGCGTTGACTCCCAGGCCGGTGGCCACGGCGAACGGGGTCTTGGCCACGACGCCCATCAGGATCGTCATGACGCCGCCGATCAGGGCGGTCATGGCGGCCACGCGGTCCACGCCCAGCGTGGCGCCGGTCGAGTCCGCGCCCAGCCCCAGGATCAGGGGGTTGAGCACCACGATGTAGCTCATGGCGATGAACGTGGCGACGCCGCCGCGGACCTCGCGGCCCATGGTGGAGCCGCGCTCGGTCACCTTGAACCAGCGGTCGAGGCCGCCCTTGGGCGCCGACGGGGGTGCGGCGACGTCGGTGCCGGTGGCGGTCGCTTGCTCCGGGGAGGCGGGCGCGGTGTGCTCGGACGGGGCGTCGGAGGCCTGCCAGGGTGGCTGCGACGAGTCGCGCGAGGAGGGTGAGGACATGGTGCGGCTCTCTCGAGAAGGGCGCCGTCGGTCATGCGGCACGCCGACGGATCCGCCGATTCTACGGCGGGTCGCCGGGCCCGCCGCGGCCGATATGGGCCGGCGGGGTGTGGAACCGGCCACACCTCCGCATCGCCGGCTCCTCCGTCAGGCGGAGTGGACGGCGCCGTCGAGGTAGAGCCACTGCCCGTCCACGCGGCGGAAGCGGGAGTTCTCGTGCTGGCTGCCGCGCGGGGCGTCGGTCCCGGGCATGGGCCGGTAGTGGGCGGTGAAGTCGACCGTGCCCCACTCCTCGAACGGGCCGCCGCCGGTGGTGGCGTGGATGTCGAGGCGGTACCAGCGCAGGTCCGGATCCAGCTCGAGGTTCTCGGGCCGGGTGTCGGGGTGCCAGGTGCGCAGCAGGTGCTGCTCATCGCCCACCGCGAAGGCGCTGAAGCGCGAGCGCATGAGGGCTTCTGCCGTGGGTGCGGGCCTGCCCTGGTGCAGCGGCAGGCAGCAGCCGCCGTAGACGTCGCCGGAGCCGCAGGGGCAGCGCGACTGCGGGTCGAGGGCGGCCGGGGTGGTGTCAGCGGGGAGCGTCATGGATCCGTTCGGGACGAGGGAGGGCCGGTCTGCGGTGCGATGCGGCCTCCCGGGCAGGGGAGGAGCGCACGGGCGGCCCGTGGGTCGGGACACTATGGCACGGGCCTGCCTCTGTCACCCTCATCCCGGGATCGCGCGACTACGATCGTCGGCAGGACACTCACGATGAGGAGAGGGCCCGCATGCGCATTCCGCGGACGATGGCGATGGTCCTGGCCGGGGGCAAGGGCACGCGGCTGGACGCCCTGACGGAGCATCGGGTCAAGCCCGCGCTGCCGGTGGCCGGGACCTACCGGCTGGTCGACATCTCGATGTCGAACCTCATGCACTCCCATCTCTCGGACGTGTGGGTGATCGAGCAGTACCTGCCGCACACGCTGAACCGGCACCTGAGCAACGGCCGTCCCTGGGACTTCGACCGCACGCACGGCGGTCTGCATGTGCTGCCTCCGTTCCAGGGGGCCGAGGGCGAGGGCTTCCCTCAGGGCAACTCGGACTCGCTGCTGCGGCAGAAGCAGACCATCCGGGAGTTCGACCCGGACCTGGTGCTCGTGCTCTCGGCGGATCACCTCTACACGCTGAACTTCCTGGATGTGATCGACACCCACCAGCGCCAGCGCGCCGACCTGACCCTGGTCACCACCCGAGTGGACGAGGATCCCTCCCGCTACTCCGTGGTGAGCACTGACGGACAGGGGCGCGTGAGGCAGTTCGCGTACAAGCCCGAGGACCCCCAGGGGCAGATCGTGGCCGCGGAGATGTTCCTCTTCGACGGACCCCAGCTGATCGAGGCGCTCGAGGACCTTCAGGAGGCCGAGGGCGGGCTGGAGGACTACGGCCACGACCTCATCCCGTGGTTCGTGCAGCGCCGCAGGGTCGTGGAGCACCGGATGGACGGGTACTGGATGGATCTGGGCACCCTGCAGTCCTACTGGACGGCGCAGCTGCAGATCCTCGACGGCGACGGCGCCGTGCTGGATGACCCTCAGTGGCCCATCGTCTCCGGGCAGCCGCAGCTGCTCCCGGCCCGCATCGCGGCCTCGGCGGAGGTCTCGGAGTCCCTGATCTCGGCGGGCTCCCGGATCCGGGGCACGGTCGAGCACTCGGTGCTCAGTCCGGGGGTCGTGGTCGAGGAGGGCGCGGTCGTGCGCCACAGCGTGCTGCTCGACGGCGTGCGCGTGGGCGCGGGGGTGCAGCTCGAGAACGTGATCGTCGATGCCGGGGCCGAGATCGCCGGTGGCTCCAAGCGGGGCACGGCCGAGGCCGTCACGCTGATCGGGGCCGACGGCCGCGTGGCCGTGACCGAGCGCTTCGACCGCTCGGCGACGCTGCCCTCAGGCTTCTGACCCGCTGAACGGGTCGGTGCCGGGTGCGCCGTCGGGAGCTCCCGCGCGGCGCCATCCGGGTCCGTCGGCGACCACCAGACCGCGCTGCTCGAAGGCTCGGAACCAGCCCTCCATGGGCCACCAGCCCCAGCGCCGGGCGAAGACCTCCGCGTTGCGCAGGATGTCGTCCAGGTGCTCGACCGGCGGCGAGGACACCGGGTGCCACTGGTGATACGCGTCGGCACCGCCCACCCACTGCAGCGCGACGCCGTGGGCGGACAGGTTCATGGCGAAGTCCGTGTCCTCGCCGCCGTAGCCGGTGAACTCCTCGCAGAAGCCGCCGAAGCGCTCGCGCAGTCCTCGCCACGTCCCGGCGCTGAGCGCGAAGCTCAGGGACCAGAACAGGACGTGCTCCCCGGGGCGAGCGCAGCGGGTCTGTCCGCGCGGGAGATCGGGGCGAGCGGGATGGGGGCTGCGCAGCGAGCTCAGCCGGTCGAGGTCGTAGGGGCGGTCCTGCGCGCGCAGGTAGGTCACGGGTCCGCACAGCACCCCGGGGCGCTCGGCAGCCGCAGCGGTGTAGGCCGCGCCGAGATCGGGACCGGGCAGGCAGTCGGCGTCGAGGAAGATGATCACGTCCGCACCGGCGTCGCAGGCGGTGTCGCCAGCGGCGTTGCGCGCGGCCGCCAGGTTCACGGGCCCGGGCCCGGTGCGATCCAGCCGACGGGTCCCGGGGGCCTCGAAGGGCTCGGGGCCGATCTGCACCGTGTGGTGGACGGCCGCGGGCAGCCAGCGCCGCACGGCCTCGAGCTGGCGCAGGACGTGGTCCCGCCGCCCGATCGAGCACACCGTCACGACGTGCACGGAAGGCGCCGCCGGCGCGCTCATGACCCGCCCCGCCCGTGTCCAGCCGCCCCGAGGACGGTCTCGGCGGCGCGGCTGGCGGCGCCGTCGACCTGCCATGCCCGGCGCCGGTCCTGCGGGGGCCCCAGCAGCAGCGCGCGGTCGATGAGCTGCGGCCACTCGCCCGCCGCCGGCAGACCGGGTGCCTCGGGCACCACGGCCAGGCCGGCGTCGGCCAGGATGCGCGCGGTGGTCTCCTGCTCGGCGAAGGGGCGCTGCTGGGCCAGCACGATCATCGGGGCCCCGGCGGCGGCTGCATCGGCCACGGAGTTCTGCCCCGCCGCCGTGATCACGACCCCCGCCTCGGAGAGGACCTCGAACGGGTCCTCGACCCACTCGTCGAGCCCGAGCAGCCGGCAGCGCCCGCCCAGGTGAGCTGAGGCGATCCGCGCGACCTCGTGCCAGTAGGCAGGCGAGCCGTCCTGGCCGCCGCGGCCCAGCAGGATCGCCGCATCGCGACCGCGCACCGCGGACAGGGCGCGGCCCTCGAAGCGGCTGATCCCGCCCACCCGATGCACCCGCTCGGCTGACGGCGCCAGGTGAGCCGGCAGCGCAACCCAGTCAGGCCACGCCGCCACGATCCGATCGGCCAGCCGGAAGGAGAGCTCGTGCGGGGCGTCGTCGCGGATGCCCGGCAGGGCCTGGACGGTCGTGGGCACCCCGAGCAGGCGCACCAGCGCCGTCACCTCGACGGAGAGGTCCACGTGGACGACTGAGGGCCGGTGATCGCGCACCCACGCGGCGATCATCGCCATGCGCTCGGTGTATCCGTCGTGGCCCTGCGGCGCCCAGTGCAGCGCCCCGTGGGCGGTGACGCCGCGCTCGTCGGCGGGGGCGTCCATCGGCAGGACCACGTCGGCCTCGGGGTGGGAGGAGAGGATCACCGCCTCCTCGTGCGGGGCCAGGGCGCGGGCGAGCGCGCGGCAGCGGGTGAGATGCCCGGCCCCCTGATGATGGGCGTACAGGCCGATCACGACGCGATCACCTCCTCGAACAAGGACAGGTACCGATCGATCATCACCTTCAGGTCGAAGCGCTCGACCGCGATGGCCCGGGCCTCGGCGCGCGGCTGGTGCAGGGCTGCGCGGGCCGCGCGCACGAGGTCGTCGACGTCGTCGGGCCGGGCCAGGTGCTCGGGCACGGTGCGCAGGATCTCGGGGATGCCCCCGCGGCTGAACGCGGCCACGGGAGTGCCGCAGGACAGCGCCTCGATCAGCACGAGCCCGAACGGCTCATCCCACTGCGGCGTGGCCAGGGCCAGCGAGGCCCGCCCGACCTCGTCCATGATCTGCTCCGGAGCCATGGCCCCGAGCCAGCGCACCTGATCCCCCAAGTGTGCAGCGATCCGCTGGGAGAAGTAGGTCGGATCCGCGCAGCGCCCGATCAGGGTCAGCGGCATCCCGAGCCGGCGGCAGGCCTCGATGGCAAGGTGGGGGGCCTTCTCCCGGGTCAGGCGCCCGAACCAGACCGCCCCTCCGCCGCCGGGGCCCGGGCGCCACTGGTCCGTCTGCACGCCGTTGTGGATCACCTCCGCGGCGCGCGGCAGCGACCACTGGCGGGCCGTGAACCGGCTGACCGCGCAGAACCTCTCGGAGGCGCCCGCAACCCGACCGAGCACGCCCTGCATGTCGTCCTGGGGCGGGGTGTGCAGGGTCGTGACCATCGGCGGGCGACGGGCGGGGCCCAGCTCCAGGATGGAGGGGTGCACGCTGTTGTTGTGCACCAGGTCGTAGTCGGAACGCTCCAGATACCGGCAGACGCGGGCGAAGGCGGCGGTCTCGGACTCCCGGGCGCCGGGCGGATAGCGGTCGTCGCGGGCGCCGTGCTCGTGCCCGCTCCAGTCGACGCCGGGGAACTCCAGATCGCGGCGATGCCCCTGGGAGCCTGCGGCTGCGAACAGGTCGACGTCGAGCCCGCGACAGCGCAGCCCCTCGACCATGCGCTGGACGAAGACCTCGAGCCCTCCGCCGAAGGGCGGGGCGATCGGCATGCGCGACGGGCCGATCACGGCGATCCTCATGATCCTGCCTCAGCAAGCAGCTCGCGGTGCCGCAGCGCGATGCGCTCGGCCTGGGCGGCGCGGTCGCCGGCCCATGGCAGGGGTGCGACGCCCAGAGCCTGTGCGGCCGCACGGGCGGCATCGCGGCCGTCGCCCGTGCGGCAGGAGAGCACCGCGCCCGGCTGGTCGGCCTGATCCGCGAAGTGCCCGCAGTCCGGGGCCACGACCACGACGCCCAGGTCCCGGCACATCTCCAGCCACCCGGAGTGGGTCCCGCGAAGGTAGGGGAGGACGACGACGGCGCACTCGGCCACCTGCGTGAACAGGCGCTCGTCGTCCATCCGCCGATGCACCACGAGCTCCAGGCCCTGGATGCCGCTCAGGCCGCGACCCAGCTCGGTGCCGGCCGCGCGCTCGTCCAGGAAGACGGTGAGTCGGGCGCCGACCCCTCGGAGCCCCTCGGCCAGATCCCGGTGCCAGGACAGCTCCCGCACGGTGCTGGCCCGCAGGTCCTTGAGGAACACGGCGACCCCGAGCGAGGGCCCGCCGCGCTCGCGGACCTGCTCCTGCAGTCGTCGCGCTCGCTGCGGCGCGACGACGCAGGGGTGGGCGATGACCTCCGCCCGGCGGCCGAATCGCCGGTGGATCTCCTCGGCCGCCGAGCCGGTGAGGGTGATGACGGTCTCGGCTGCCTCGATCAGCACGGCCAGGCGCTCGAGGTGCTCCCGCTGCTCCTGAGCGGTGCGCAGATGCGGATGGGACAGATCGTGCACGGTGAGCACCAGACGGATCCCGGAGGCGCGGCACTGCTCGACGAGCTCGTGCATCTGCTGCGGGGTGCGGTGCTCGAAGCCGAAGTGCACGTGCAGGACATCCACGCGATCGGCGTCCTCGGCCAGGCGCTGCGCTTCGAGCAGCGGGTGCGGGATCCAGGTTCCCGGTCCTGCTGCGTTGAGCTCGGGGGGTGCGACGAGCTCGAATCCGTCCCAGCCGGCCAGCGGCTCCACGGCGTCCACGTAGGGGTGATGGGCGGGGATCGGCGCTGCTCGCAGCCTCTGACTCCCCTGCACAGCACGATGCACCGCTGTCAGCCCTCCACCGCCTTCCGCGCAGAAGGGACCCCACGGGGCCCCTTGTCATAAGTATCGTTATCATCACACGGTGAGCAACCCCGGGCGCGCGAAGCACTATGCGGACTTCTACGGACAGGCCTCGGAGCGCGCCGAACAGGACGACGCCGCCCCGGGTGATCTGCCCCTCGTGGTCGTGATCGGCAACTGCCAGGCGGAGTCTCTGCGCGTGCTGCTGGATGCCGATCCCGGCCTGCGCTCCGTGCGCGTCCCGCCGGTCTTCGAGTGGGGCACCCGTGATGCGGAGGCGGCCGCCCGGCTCCTGGCCCGGACCGACGCGCTCGTGATGCAGCCGGTGCGCGACGACTACCGCGGCCTGCCCTCCGGCACGCGCCAGCTCGAGGCGCTGCTGCCGTCGTCGTCCCTCCGGCTGCGCATCCCGGTGCTGCGCTATGCCGGGCTCCACCCGTTCCAGGTCATCGTCCGGGACCCGGAGGACAGCTCGTTGGATCCGCCCGGGGTGCCGTACTCGGATCTGCGCACGCTCGCGCAGGCCTCGCGGGCGGGCGCGGGCCTCAGGCCCGACGCCCTGCCGCCGAACGCCCCGCAGCTGGAGGCCGAGGCGCTGGAGGCCCTGCATGCCGAATCCGTGGGGCAGCTGCGAGCACGCGAGCAGGCCCATGGCACGGTCGTCATGTCGGATGCGCTCGAGGCCCGTCCGCACTGGCACACCATCAACCACCCCGACAACGCGACGCTGCGCATCCTGGCCCAGCGGGTGCTGGAGGAGCTGGGCCGGGGGCTGGGCTTCGCCCCGGACCCGGATGGCGTCGCCGATCCCGGGCGCGAGCTGCTGCGCTCGGTGGAGGCCCCCGTGGATCCGACGCACGCGAGGGCGCTCGGGGCTGTCCTGCGGCCCGACGCGCGCACGAGCGGATGGCGGCTGGGCACAGGCCGGGACGTCCGGGAGCTCGATGAGGCCGGGATCGCCCGGGAGCAGCTCGCCTTCTGCCGGGCCAGGCCGCGGCTGATCGAGCGCGCCCTGGCCCGACACGGGCAGCGCATGACCATGCTGGGGCTGCTGCCGTGAGCCGCCGGGCATCGGTGATCAGCCATCTGGTCGTGGGCCCCGAGAGCCACGGGGTGGTCCGGCACGGGCTGGGTCTGTTCCACGCCGCGCGGGAGGCCGGGGTCGGCGGGTTCGACCACCGGCTCGTGCGACGGACCGTCGAGCTGCCCGTCGCGGAGCCGTCCGCTCAGGCGCTGCTGCACGTCAGCTTCACGGACGCCCTGTTCGGCGCCGATGCGGACGGCGCGGTCGAGGCCGTGCTGCGGCTGCGCGGCCGCGGCCTGCTGAGCGTGGGTCCCCACGACGTGCCGCAGCCGGAGGAGGGGGCGCAGAGGTTCGCTCGCCGCCGCACGGCCTTCGCCCGCCTGGTGCGCGGCGCCGATCTGGTGATCGCCCACTCCGAGCACGAGGCTGCGGCCCTGCGCGCGCTGGCCGGCGAGGGGCCCGACGGCGGGACGAGCACCGCCGTGCGCGCAGTGCCGCTGCCCCTCGAGGAGGCTCTGCCCGTCGGGCGCCCCGCGGCCGCCGGCGATGTCGCGGTCGTGGGGGTTCTGGGCTTCGTGCATCCAGGCAAGGGCATCGAGGATGTGATCGACTCCGTGCCGCGGGGGACCCTGGTGCGCGCGATCGGGGCGAGTGCGGCGGGCCACGACGCCGACGTCCAGGTGCTGCGGGAGCGCGCCGCGGCGCGCGGGGTGCGCTTCGAGCTCACGGGCTACGTCCCCGAGCCCGAGCTGGCGGGGCAGCTGGAGGCGGTCGACGTCCCCGTGTGCCCGCACCTGCACGTCTCCGCCTCGGGCTCGCTCAACACGTGGATCGCCCACGGGCGCCGGCCGCTCGTGGTGGACGGCCCGTACATGCGCGAGATCGACGAGCGCTGGCCCGGCGCCGTGCTGCGTCGTCGGCGCGAGGAGCTGGGGACGGCGGTGGGCGAGCTGCTGGCCGAGCCGCGGCGGACCCGGGCCGATCGCCCGCTGCCGCGGTGGGGCTGGGCGCAGGTCGCCGAGGCTTATGCGGATGCGTGGAAGGAGCTGCTGCGATGACGCTCGCGTCCGCTGGGGCCGACAGCGGCGGGATCTCCGTGGTGATCCCGTACTTCGAGGACCAGGAGGGCCTGGACGCTGTGCTCGCGGGGCTGCGCGCGCAGGAGCCGGTGCAGGCGCTGGAGATCGTCGTGGCCGATGACGGCTCCGCGCGCCCGCCCCGGGTCCCCGCCGGGGTGCGCGTGGTGCGCCAGGATGACCGCGGGTTTCGAGCGGCGGCGGCGCGGAACCTGGGGGCCGGGCACTGCCGCGGCGGGATCCTGGTCTTCCTCGATGGCGACACCGTGCCCGAGCCGGGCTACCTCGCCGCCGTCGAGGAGGCCCTGCGCGAGCATCCCCACGCCCTCGTCGTGGGGACCAGGGTCCATGTGGACGACACCGCGCAGCCGCCGCGTGATCTGGGCGAGCCGCAGTGGCTGGCCCGGGCGTGGGCGCAGACCGATCATCTGCGCCGCCACGACGACTCCCACTTCCGGTACGTGATCTCCGCGGTGCTCTCCTGCCGCCGCTCGACCTTCGAGCGCCTCGGCGGGTTCGACGCCGCGATGGTCGGCTACGGCGGGGAGGACTGGGAGCTGGGCTGGCAGGCCGTGCTGGGCGGCTGCGAGCTGCTGCATGCCCCGGCGGCGCGCGCGGTGCACCGCGGGGCCGACTGGGGCGGGCGCTCGGAAGGTGATCCGTCGGCGGCCGTGCTGCAGAAGAACCGCGAGAGCCTGCGCCTGGCCTCGCGGATCACCCACCCGATCGCCCGGCCCTCGGGGATGGTGCATGCCGTGGCGGACATCGTGGTCACCTGGGGCGATGCCGCGCAGAGGGAGGAGCACCTGCGCACGGGCACGGCCGCACTCGCAGTGCGGGATCTGCTGGGATCCGGCGATGTCCACGTGCGGCTCCCGGGCGGGTCCGGGGACATGGCAGAGGAGCTGGAGGAGATGCTGGCGGCCGATCCGCGGGTGCAGCTGGGGAGACCCGCTCCCTCCGTCGGCGGGCCGGGGGGCGCCGCCCGTGTCCGTCCGCGCTTCGAGGTCGAGCTGGTGCGCGCCTGCCGCATCCCGCCGGGCGGTCTGCAGGAGGCCTGCGAGCAGGCGGCGGCCCACGATGCGCCCGCGCTGGTGGTCACGGGCGGCGGCCAGGTGCTGGCGCGGATCGACCCCGTCCGGGTCGCGGCTCGCACCGCCCTCGGGCTGCGCGGCCGGGATCCCGGGGAGGCCGTCTGCGCGGAGGAGCAGATGCTGCGCCTGATCCGCTGCTGGCCGCTGCTCCAGGCTGGCACGCGGCTCGAGGACGTCTTCCGGGATGACGCATGAGCCGGGCCGTTAACTTAGTCAAGCCTGAGAAGTCAATGATGACGCCGGGTGACCTCCCATGTGACGCGGCGGCCCCCGTCGTCGTTCCATGGTCGGCATGACGAGCGAGACCACTTCGCGCCCTGCACGCGCACGCAAGCCCAAGCCCGAGGGGCAGTGGGCGGTCGACGGCCGCGAGCCCCTGAACCACAACGAGGAGTTCAAGGCCGCCGACGACGGCTTCGCCGTGCGCGCCCGGATCGAGCAGAAGTACTCGAAGGAGGGCTTCGCCTCGATCGATCCCGATGATCTGCACGGGCGCTTCCGCTGGTGGGGGCTGTACACCCAGCGCCGCCCCGGGATCGACGGCGGCCGCACCGGCGCGCTGTCGGACGCGGAGATCGAGGACGAGTACTTCATGATGCGCGTGCGCCTGGACGGCGGCGCCATGTCCCGCGCCCAGCTGCGCTGCCTGGCCGGGATCTCGCAGGAGTTCGCCCGCGGCACCTCGGACATCACGGACCGGCAGAACATCCAGTACCACTGGATCCGCGTGGAGGACGTCCCGGAGATCTGGCGGCGCCTGGACGAGGTCGGTCTGGACACCGTCTCGGCCTGCGGCGACGTTCCCCGCGTGATCCTGGGCTCCCCGGTGGCCGGTGCGGCCGCCGACGAGATCCTGGACCCCACGCCCGCGATCGAGGCGCTGAAGGCCGAGGTGCGCACCCTCGAGTTCTCCAATCTGCCGCGCAAGTACAAGACCGCGGTCACCGGGCACCCGTCGCTGGACGTGGCCCACGAGATCAACGACTGCTCGTTCGTGGGCGTCGTGCACCCCGAGCTCGGCCCCGGCTACGACCTGTGGGTCGCCGGCGCGCTGTCGGTGCAGCCGTACCTCGGCCAGCGCCTGGGCGTGTTCGTGCAGGAGGACCAGGTTCGCGACGTCTGGCGCGGGATCACCTCGATCTTCCGCGACTACGGCTACCGCCGCCTGCGCAACCGGGCCCGCATGAAGTTCCTCATGAAGGACTGGGGGCCGCAGAGGATGCGCGAGGTGCTCGAGACCGAGTACCTGGGCTATGCCCTAGCCGACGGCCCCGCCCCGGCCGCGCCCACCGGCCCCTCGGACCACATCGGCGTGCACCGGCAGAAGGACGGCCGGAACTACCTGGGCGCGGCCCCGCGCGTGGGCCGCATGCCGGGGGAGAAGCTCGCCGCGCTGGCCGAGATCATGGAGCGCTTCGGCTCGGACCGGGTGCGCCTGACCCCGCAGCAGAAGATCGTCCTGCTGGACATCGCCGACGACGACGTCGACGCCGCGATCGAGGCCCTCGACGAGATCGACCTCAAGGTCAAGCCGTCGCCGTTCCGCCGCTCGACCATGGCCTGCACGGGCATCGAGTTCTGCAAGCTGGCGATCGTGGAGACCAAGCAGGTCGCCTCGGACACCATCGACGAGCTCGAGCGCCGTCTCGAGGACCTCGAGCTGGACGTGCCGATCTCCCTGCACATCAACGGCTGCCCCAACTCGTGCGCGCGCATCCAGGTCGCCGACATCGGGCTCAAGGGCCAGCTGCTGCCGACCGAGGACGGCGGCTCCAAGCCCGGCTACCAGGTGCACCTGGGCGGCGGGCTGACCAGCTCGGAACACGGCGGCGACGCCAACCTGGGCCGCACCGTGCGCGGGCTCAAGGTGTTCCAGGACGAGCTGCCCGAGTACGTGGAGCGCCTGACCCGCCGCTTCGCGGAACAACGCGAGCCCGGAGAGGGTTTCGCCGCGTGGAGCACCCGCGCCGAGGAGGAGGATCTGCAATGACCGCTGGAACCGCTGAGAAGACGCTGCGCAGCGAGGACGAGCTGCGCGAGCTCGCCGCCTCGGGCGCTCGCGAGCTGGGCGCCGAGCTCGACGCCGACGGCCACGTCCCCGCCGAGGGCGAGGCCGATCACACGGCCGCGATCCGCTGGGTCGCCGAGAACTTCCCGAACGCACGGGTGGCCGTGGCCTGCTCGATGGCGGACCTGGTCCTGCCGGCGCTGGTGGCCGAGCAGATCCCGAACGTGGACGTGCTCTTCCTGGAGACCGGCTACCACTTCCCGGAGACCGAGGGCACCAAGGAGGCCGCCAAGGCCATGCTGGACATCAACGTGATCGACGTGATGCCCAAGCTGACGGTCGCCCAGCAGGACGAGCAGCACGGCAAGGACCTGTTCCGCACGAACCCCACGGCCTGCTGCGCCATGCGCAAGGTGGAGCCGCTGGCCGAGTCCCTGCAGGACTACGAGGTCTGGTTCACCGGCGTGCGCCGCGACGAGTCGCCCACGCGCACCGACGCCCCGCTCGTGTCCTTCGACGAGACCCACAAGCTGGTCAAGGTCAACCCCATGGTCCGCTGGTCGCTGGACGACCTGGTGGAGCACTCGAACAGCGAGGGGCTGCCCGTGAACCCGCTGCTGTCCGAGGGCTACCTCTCGATCGGCTGCGCGCCCTGCACCCGCAAGGTCGCCCCGGGCGAGGACCCCCGCGCCGGGCGCTGGTCCGGCAGCGACAAGATCGAGTGCGGCATCCACCTCTGATGCCCGCGCGGGTCCGCCCGCACCACGAGACCACCGCACCTTCAGGAGAGCGAGACCCCATGACAGAGACCGCCGCGTCTGCCGCCGTGTCCGCCACGGGCGAGCAGTCCGCCCTGGACGCCCTCGAGTCCGAGGCTATCCACATCATCCGCGAGGTCGTCGCCGAGTTCGACCGCCCCGCCATGCTGTTCTCCGGCGGCAAGGACTCCGTGGTCATGCTCCACCTGGCGGCCAAGGCGTTCTGGCCGGCGGCGATACCGTTCCCGGTGCTGCACGTGGACACCGGGCACAACTTCCCGGAGGTCCTCTCCTTCCGCGACCGCACGGTCGAGCGGCTGGGGCTTCGCCTGGTCGTGGCCTCCGTCCAGGACTACATCGACGACGGCCGCCTCACCGAGCGCGCCGACGGCACCCGCAACCCGCTGCAGACCACCCCGCTGCTGGACGCGATCGCCGACAACCGCTTCGACGCCGTGTTCGGCGGCGGGCGCCGCGACGAGGACAAGGCCCGGGCCAAGGAGCGCATCCTGTCCCTGCGCGACGAGTTCGGGCAGTGGGATCCGCGCAACCAGCGCCCCGAGCTGTGGAACCTGTACAACGGGCGCCACACGGCGGGCCAGCACGTGCGCGCCTTCCCGATCTCCAACTGGACCGAGCTGGACATCTGGCGCTACATCGAGCGCGAGCACATCGACCTGCCCCCGATCTACTTCGCCCACGAGCGCGAGGTCTTCGAGCGCGACGGCATGTGGATGTCGGTGACCCCCGTGTCCCAGCCGCGCAAGGGCGAGCAGATCGAGGCGAAGCAGGTCCGCTACCGGACGGTGGGCGACATGTCCTGCACCGGAGCGGTGGTCTCCCAGGCCGCCACCGTGGCCGACGTCGTCGCGGAGGTGGGCGTCTCTACGCTGACCGAGCGAGGCGCCACCCGCGCCGATGACCGCATCTCCGAGGCCGCCATGGAGGATCGCAAGAAGGACGGCTACTTCTGATCCTCCGGGCCGTGAGCCCCGCTGCCTCCGCCCCGTCCACGCCCCAGCGCCGATGCGCGCCGAAGAACCACAGAAGGTGCCCGTGACCGAGACCTCCGCTCCCGCCGTGACCTCCACGATCGATCCCGGCTCGCTGTTCCGCTTCGCGACCGCCGGCTCCGTCGACGACGGCAAGTCCACCCTGGTGGGCCGGCTGCTGCACGACGCCAAGGCGATCCTGGCCGATCAGCTCGAGGCCGTGGCCCGCACCTCCGCCGAGCGCGGCTTCGGCGGCGGCGAGGGCAAGCTGGATCTCGCCCTGCTGACCGACGGGCTGCGCGCCGAGCGCGAGCAGGGCATCACGATCGATGTGGCCTACCGCTACTTCGCGACCGACCGCCGCTCGTTCGTGCTGGCCGACTGCCCCGGGCACGTGCAGTACACGAAGAACACGGTCACCGGCGCCTCGACCGCCGACGCCGTCGTCCTGCTGGTCGACGCCCGCCACGGCGTGCTCGAGCAGACCCGCCGCCACCTGGCCGTGACGGCGCTGCTGCGCGTCCCGCACGTGATCGTGGCCGTCAACAAGATCGACCTGGTGGACTGGTCGCAGGCCCGCTTCGACGAGATCCGCGACGAGATCACCGAGGTCGCTCGCAGCATCGGCTCCGAGGAGCTCCTCCGGGGTCTGAAGGTCGTGCCGGTCTCCGCACTGGAGGGCGACAACGTCGTGGAGCCCTCCGAGCGGCTGTCCTGGTACTCCCGGGGCGGCTACGACGGCCGCCCGCTGCTGCGGATCCTCGAGGAGCTGCCCACGGTCGACGAGTCCGGCCGCGGCGAGGCCCGACCCTTCCGCTTCCCCGTGCAGTACGTCATCCGCCCGCAGGGAGGCGTGGCCCAGGGCGTGGATCCCGAGGCCACCCGCGACTACCGCGGCTACGCCGGGCAGATCGCTTCCGGGACCGTCTCCGTGGGCGATGAGGTCGTCGTGCAGCCGTCTGGGCGCCGGAGCACGGTCGTGGGCATCGACGTGGCCGGCACAGCCTCCGAGCAGGCCGGTCCCTTCCCGGGCGAGCAGCTCACGGAGGCCGCCGCCCCGCGCTCGGTGACGCTTCGCCTGGCCGATGACCTCGACGTGGCCCGCGGCGAGCTCATCGCCGCAGCCGATCCGACCCCGCCGGAGCCGGTCAAGGAGATCGCGGCCCGCCTGGCCTGGCTCGGCGAGACCCCTCTGCGCCCGCGCTCCCGCGTGCTGCTCAAGCACGGCACCGCCACGGTCAAGGCCATGGTGGGCGAGATCGTCGGCGCCCTGGACCTGGAGACCATGCAGCTGGGCCAGGCGCAGTCCCTCGAGCTCAACGACATCGGCTCGGTCGTGCTGCGCACCCCGTCGGCGCTGCCGCTGGACGACTACGCCCAGCTGCGCCGCACCGGTGCCTTCCTGCTGATCGACGAGCAGTCCGGGAACACCCTGGCCGCCGGCCTGGTCGGGGAGGGCTGAGTGGCCGAACGCAGCCGCGGCCGCGACGGCGCCCCAGAACCGCTGGAGACCGTCACGCGCACCCCCGGCGGGTCCGAGGGGCGGCAGCGGCCCAAGCGCCGCTTCACCGGCTGGCCCTTGGTGCTCACAGGCCTGGCCGTGCTGCTCGTGCTGTCCGTGACGGCCACGGCGCTGCGCGCCAACGGGACGCTGGACGCGCTCGAGGACCAGCGGATCCAGACCTCGGATGCCGACGAGCTCACGCTGGGCTACTTCGCCAACCTGACGCACGGCCCGGCGCTGGCCGGTGTCCACGACGGGATCTTCGACGAGGCGCTGGGCAGCACCGAGCTGAGCACCCAGGTCTTCTCGACCGGCCCCACGACCATCGAGGCCATGAACTCCGGCGAGGTCGATGCCGCGTTCATGGGCCCGAACCCCGCGATCAACTCGTACGTGCAGTCCGGCGGCGAGTCGATCACGATCATCGGCGGGGCGACCTCCGGCGGCGCACAGTTCATCGTCTCCGACGACGTCGCCGGCGAGGACGACCTGGCCGGGCGCACGTTCGCGACCCCGGCGCTGGGCGGCACGCAGGACGTGGCGCTGCGCGTGTGGCTCGAGGAGCGCGGCTACGAGGTGGACACCGGCTCCCCGGACTCCGTCTCGATCACGCCCATGCCCTCCGGTCAGGCGCTGCAGACCTTCCGGCAGGGCCAGATCGACGGCTTCTGGGGCCCCCAGCCGTGGGTCACCCTCATGACCGAGGAGGGTGGTCGCGTGCTCGTGGACGAGGGCGATCTGTGGCCCGACGGCGAGTACCCCACGACGGTGCTGGCCGTGCGCACCGACTACCTCAAGGAGCACCCGCAGACCGTGGAGAAGCTGCTCGACGGCCTCGAGGACTCGGTCGAGCACCTCGAGCAGATGCCGCAGGAGGACGAGGCCGTCATGCTCAACGAGGCGATGGTCGACGCCCAGGGCCAGGCGCTGCCCGAGCAGACGCTGATCAGCGCCCTGGAGCAGATGCAGTGGACCGCCGATCCCATGGCCTCGACGTATTCGACCCTGCTCGACAACGGCGTCTCCGCCGGGGTCACGCAGGATGCCTCACTGGACGGCATGGTCGACGTGGAGCCGCTGAACCGCGTGCGCGAGCAGCGAGGCCTGGAGCCCGTGGAGGCCCAGCAGTGAGCGGGCAGTCCGTGATCCGCCTGGACGGGCTGGCCAAGTCCTTCGGAGGGCCTCCCGTGCTCGCGGACCTGGACCTGGAGGTGCGCCGCGGCGAGTTCGTGACCCTGCTCGGGGCCTCGGGCTCCGGCAAGACGACGCTGCTGAACATCATCGCCGGACTCGAGGAGCCCACCGCGGGCAGCGTCACGGCCCCTGCCGAGGGCTGCGCGTTCATGTTCCAGGATGCCTCCCTGTTCCCGTGGCTCACCGCCGGGCAGAACGTGGAGCTGGCCCTCGAGCTGGCAGGCGTGCCCCGTGCTCAGCGCCGCGAGCGGGCCGAGGAGCTGCTCGAGCTCGTGCGCCTGCCGCAGGTCGCGGACAAGCGCCCGCACGAGCTCTCCGGAGGCATGCGCCAGCGCGTTGGCCTGGCCCGCGGCCTCGCCCAGGAGCGCGAGGTCCTGCTGATGGACGAGCCCTTCTCGGCGCTGGACGCCATCACCCGGGACCTGCTCCAGGAGGAGCTGCTGCGGATCTGGGAGGTCACCGGGCGCACCATCGTGTTCATCACCCACAACGTCTCCGAGGCCGTCCACCTGGGCCAGCGCGTGCTGCTGCTGTCGTCGCGGCCCGGGCGGATCGTCGAGCAGTGGGACACGGGGCCCTGGAAGGATCCGGACTCCTACGGCTTCGAGGCCAGCGGCCAGACCTCCGAGGAGACGCTGGCGGAGCTGACCCGCACCATCACCCGCCGCCTCAGGGAGGAGATCGGCCGCCATGCCCGCTGATCGCACCACCGCCTGCGCCCAGACGCCCTGGGCGCAGGGTCGCGGCACGCCGTCGTCGGGCCCGTCGTCCTCGGAGACGTCCGCGTCCAGCCCCGACTCCCCGGACAGCGCCCTGGCGGGGCTGGACGCGCTGCAGTCCGACGGCCGCCGTCGACGCTCCCCGGGGGAGGTCTTCCGGCAGCGCGCCGCCCCCACGCTGGCCGCGCTCGTGGCCGCCGTGCTGATCTGGCAGCTGCTCGTGGCCCTGATCGATCCGCGCCCGGACATCATGCCGGGACCGATCGACGTCGCCCGGCAGATCGGGGCGGCCACCGCCGACGGCACGCTTCCCGGGGCGCTGGGCACGTCGCTGTGGCGAGGCATCAGCGGCTTCCTGATCGCGGTTCTGGTGGCCACGCCTCTCGCCCTGCTGATCGCCTCGTGGCAGGGGCTGCGCAACGCGGTGGGCCCGCTGATCTCCGGCATGCAGGTGCTGCCCTCGGTGGCCTGGGTGCCGGCAGCGATCGTGTGGTTCGGCCTGTCGGATGCCACGGTCTACTTCGTGGTGCTGATGGGCGCGATCCCGTCGATCGTCAACGGCATGCTGGCCGGCGTGGACCAGATCCCGCCGCAGCTGCTCAAGGCCGGGCGGATCATGGGGGCCACGGGCTCCACGCTGGCGCTGAAGGTCGTGCTGCCCGCGGCGATGCCGGGCTATGTGGCTGGGCTCAAGCAGGGCTGGGCGTTCTCGTGGCGCTCCCTGATGGGTGCCGAGCTCATCGCGATCGGCGGCTCGATCGGCTTCGGGCTGGGCTCCCTGCTGGCGCAGGGCCGCACCGTCTCGGACATGGCGGTCGTGCTGACCGCCGTGCTGACCATCCTGGCGGTCGGCATCGTGATCGAGCTGCTGCTGTTCAACCCGCTCGAGAAGCGGCTGCTGCGAGGTCGCGGCCTGCTGCGGTCCTGAGCGGACCAACTCATTGCTTAGGCTGGCCTCAGTGGATCAGCCGCAGAAACGTACGCACGGCCCCCGGCTGGGGCCGAGGAGGAGAGATACATGACGGAGCAGACGCAGACGCAGGGCGCCGGACGGCCGCTGCGCGTGGCGATCATCGGCGCCGGCCCCGCGGGCATCTACACCGCGGACATGCTGGCCAAGTCGGAGGCCGTGAAGTCCGGCGAGGTGGAGGTCTCGATCGACCTCTTCGACCGCTACCCCACCCCCTTCGGCCTGATCCGCTACGGCGTGGCCCCCGATCACCCCCGCATCAAGGGCATCATCACGGCCCTGCGCCAGATCCTGGGCAGCGGCGCGGTGCGCTTCTTCGGCAACGTCGAGTACGGCCGGGACCTCACCCTGGGTGACCTGCAGGACCTCTACGACGCCGTCGTGTTCTCCACCGGCGCCGTCAAGGACGCCCCGCTCGAGGTCGAGGGCGTCGAGCTCGACGGCGTGCACGGAGCGGCGGACTTCGTCGCCTGGTACGACGGCCACCCCGACTACCCGCGCGAGTGGCCCCTGGAGGCGGAGCAGGTCGCGGTCATCGGCAACGGCAACGTGGCCCTGGACGTGGCCCGCGTGCTGGCCAAGCACGCGGATGACATGCTCACCACCGAGATCCCGGGCAACGTGTACCAGGGGCTGAAGGCCAGCCCGGTCACGGACGTCCACGTCTTCGGCCGCCGCGGCCCGGCCCAGATGAAGTTCACCCCGCTCGAGCTGCGCGAGCTCGGCAAGGTCCCGGACGTCGACGTCATCGTCCACGACGAGGACTACTCCCCGGAGGATGTGGCCGACGAGGCAGCCGGTGACTCCAACCAGGCCAAGGTCATGCTCAAGACCCTGCGCAAGTGGGTCGAGGACGAGACCCCCAAGACGGCCTCGCGCCGTCTGCACCTGCACTTCTTCCAGCGCCCGGAGCAGATCCTGGGCGAGGACGGCAAGGTCGTGGCGCTGCGCACCGAGCGCACCCGCCTCAACGAGGACGGCTCCGTGTCCCCGATCGGCGAGTACGTCGACCACCCCATGGGCGCCGTCTACTACGCGATCGGCTACCTGGGCTCGCCGCTGCCGGAGATCCCGTTCGACCTCCACCACGGCGTGATCCTGAACCAGGAGGGGCGCGTGGTCGATCCCGAGGGCTCGGTGCTCAACGGCGTCTACGCCTCCGGCTGGATCAAGCGCGGACCCGTGGGTCTGATCGGCGCCACCAAGTCGGATGCCCTCGAGACCATCACGCACCTGCTCGAGGACCGCGGCCAGCTCTCGGCCGTGCGCCCCGAGCCCGAGGCGGTCGTGGAGACCCTCGAGTCCAAGGGCGTCGAGTACACCACCTGGGACGGCTGGCTGCAGCTCGACGAGCACGAGCAGGCGCTCGGCGCCTCCTCCCACGACGCCGAGGGCAACCCCCGCGAGCGCGTGAAGGTCGTGGACCGCGAGGAGATGGTCCGGGTCTCCCGACAGGGCTGAGCCCCGTCTGCCGGTCCTGCCCCGCTCGCGGGGCGGGGCCGGCAGCTGCTCTCAGAGGCCCAGCAGGCCGCGGGCGGTGTCGTTGAGCAGGAGGCCCCGGGGGTCCGCCTGCTCGCGCACGGCCAGGAAGTCGTCCCAGTGCGCGTACATGGGACGCAGCTGCTCGGCCTGCAGTCCATGCCGACCGCCCCAGTGGGGGCGTCCGTCGTGGGCCAGGAAGACCTCCTCGAGGGCCTCGAAGGTCTCCGGGCGCCAGCGCCGCCAGAACTGCCGCACCGTGATCCACCCGGTGTAGCGCGCGTGCGCCGGAGACAGCCAGGTCTCCTCCGGCGCCGAGCATCGCACGCTCAGCGGGAGGCCCAGATCGGCCTGCTCGCGCTCGAGCACCTTCTGCACCTCGCGGAAGGTCTCCGGGAGATGCTCGAGGGGCACGGCCCACTCGGTCTGCAGGAACTTCACGGGCCTCGAGGAGGCGAAGACCTTGTAGGACAGATCCGTGTAGCGCCGCGAGCTCAGCGACAGCGAGTCCAGCCGGCGCAGCCCGGG
The DNA here is from genome assembly GCF_016907795.1 of Kocuria palustris. NCBI lineage: Bacteria > Bacillati > Actinomycetota > Actinomycetes > Micrococcales > Micrococcaceae > Kocuria > Kocuria palustris. The sequence continues at coordinate 1,436,750 of NZ_JAFBCR010000001.1, read as the reverse complement.
GATCGCTCGCGGGGCGGCCCCGGCCAGGCGGTTCAGGGCCGCCGGCAGGGCGCGGCGCAGGACGGCGTCGTCGCTGCGGCGCACGCCCTGGGCCATCCGGGAGCCGGGGGCGGACCATTCGGAGGGCAGCCGGTGCAGGCGGCTCATGATGTGGGTGTGGGCGGAGTCGCTGCCCGGGTTCCAGTACAGCTCGAAGTGATCGGCCGAGGCCATGCGTTCGCCCAGGCCCGCGATCAGCGGCTCGAGCGACTCGTTGAACTCGGCGGAGTGCAGGCGGAAGGAGTCCTCGCACTGCACCGTGACGGCGGCGATCACACCGACGACGCCCAGCCCGGCCCGGGTCGCCTGGAAGAGCTCCGGGCGCTGGGTGAGGGAGCACTCGACGATCTCGCCGGAGGCCAGCACCAGGGTCAGCGCCACGACCTGCCCCGACAGCGACTGGAAGCCGGCGCCGGTGCCGTGCGTGGCGGTGGAGATCGCCCCGGCAATGGACTGGTGCAGGGTGTCGGGCAGGTTGGAGAAGGCCAGTCCGCAGGCATCGAGCTCCCGCGCGGCCTGGATCAGCGGGGTGCCGCCCAGCAGCGTGGCTCGACGCCCCTGCCGGTCGACCTCCTGCAGCCCCACAAGCTCGGAGGTGTCCAGGCGCAGCTCCTGCGGCTGAGCCAGCAGGTTGAAGCTGTGGCCCGCGCCCGTGACCCGGGTGCTCAGCCCCGCCGCCGCGGCCGCCGCCATGGCCTCGGAGAGCTGCTCGACGGTCTGGGGGCGCAGCGTGCGGACGCCCTCCGCCGTCCCGGAGCGGTCCCAGGTGCTCCAGGTCGCGGGCCCCGTCTCCGAGGGCAGTCCATCCTCTGCGGTCATCGCTGTCTCCTGCTGACGAGTGGTGTGCGGTGGTCTCCTGCGGACATTCTGCCCCGCGCTCCTGCAAGCACGCGGTACGGCTGCCTCATCCCCAGCCGAGTCGGTGCAGCCGCTGCTCCTCGATCCCGAAGTGGTGGGCGATCTCGTGCACGACGGTCACGGTGATCTCGTGGACCAGCTCATCCCGATCGCGGCACATGCGCAGCAGCGGTTCGCGGAAGATGCGGATGTGATCGGGCAGCGAGCCCATCCACGACGAGTCCCTCTCGGTGAGTGGCACGCCCTCGTAGAGCCCCAGCAGCTCCGGCATCCCCTCCGGAGGCCGTGCTTCGATCAGCACGACGACGTTGTCGAGCATCGCGAAGATGTCCTCGGGGATGCCGTCGAGGGCATCATCGACCAGGGATTCGAACTCGGCCTCGCTGACGTCCATCACCGCTGCATTCTCGCGCAAGGGCCTGACAACGGCTGTTGATCGCCGTCGTCGGGGCGCCGTCGAGGCATCGTCGGGGCCCTCGGGGGAGGGGGCGGACCTGATAGGCTCCGGTTCCATCCGCGCGCCTTGCGCGCGGTGCGCCCTCATCGTCTAGAGGCCTAGGACACCGCCCTTTCACGGCGGCGACACGGGTTCGAATCCCGTTGGGGGTACCAGCGCAGGCGAGCGCCCGGTCGGCATCAGCCGGCCGGGCGCTTCGTCGTCTCCGGGGGCATTCAGCGCCCGACGGATGAGCTCCGGGGGCTGCGGATCCCGATTTGCGCGCAGGGGCTGTCATGGTGCTAATATCTTGCCTCGTTGGAAAACGGCAGGGAGGTCCCGCGGGACCGCCTGTAAGCACTCCACAAGGCCCTGTAGCGCAGTTGGTTAGCGCGCCGCCCTGTCACGGCGGAGGTCGCGGGTTCAAGTCCCGTCAGGGTCGCACGGACGGCGTCAGCTCAGCTGAGGCCGTCTTGGCATCTGAGACACCGGATGCCTGGCTCTGTAGCTCAGTTGGTAGAGCGTACGACTGAAAATCGTAAGGTCACCGGATCGACGCCGGTCGGAGCCACAGCCCAGAAGGCCCCCGCACACCAGCGCGGGGGCCTTCTGCATGCCCACCCGCTTGTCGAGCGTCAGCCCCTCCGCTGTCCGAGCGGCCGATTCCCCACCCCACCAGCGTCCAGTGGCCGATCCGGCACCGCTGCGGGCTTCGCAGCGGTGCCGGATCGGCCAGTCGACGGCTGGACAGCCCGCAATCGGCCGGTCGAGGGCGACGGAGCGGCCGCTACCGTGGGCGTCATGACCGCAGAGCCGAACCAGCACCAGAGCCCCGACGCCGGTGGACAGCCGCTGCAGCGCATCCTCATGTGGGAGGGCTACGAGACCCTGATCCGGGATGGCAGCAAGCGCCAGACCGTGCGGTACCAGGACCCCTTCGTCCCGGGTCCGGCCGAGATCGTGTTCGAGAAGGATTCCGGTGAGGACGTCGTGATCGGCGCCGAGGTGACTGGCGTGCGCACCGTGCGCCGCGACGAGCTCAGCGAGCAGGACGCCGTGCGCGACGGCTTCGAGTCCCCCGCCCAGCTGCAGGCCGCTCTCGACCGGCACTACCCGGACATGCCCGGTGGCAGCGCCGTTGACATCGTGGCCTTCGAGCTCGCCCGCCCGTGATGGCTCGCGCGGCCGCTACTGTGTGGGCGTGAGCCGAGCATCCGCACCGCGTCGTCTGCTGCCCGCTGCCGCCCTGCTGGCGGTCGTCGCGGTGCTGTCGGGCTGCGCCGCCGACGGCGGGACGCCCCTCGGGGGAGCGCAGACCTCGCCGCAGGCCCAGGCGAGCACGGACGGCGGCTCCGACTCGCGCCAGCAGGCCGCACCGCACCCGGCGGCACCCGAGCAGTGCGCCGTGGTGTCCGAGCTGTACCTCTCCCTCACCCTGCTGCCGCTGGCCGAGGAGGACGGCGCCCCGTCGCTGGATCCGGCGGCGACGGCCGAGGACGTGCGCGATGCCGCCGAGGACGCGCCGGCTGCCGTGCAGGACGACTTCCGCGCTGCCGCCGGGCTGCTCGAGGGCTACGGAGCGGGTCTGGAGCCGCAGGAGCTCGACGAGCTGCGAACGGACCTGGACCCCGTCGATCTCTGGATCAGGCGGCACTGCTCGAGCTGAGCGGCGGACGTCGTGACCGGTCTGTGACCCGGCGCTGGGGATCATCAGCGGGCTCACCTACAGTGGAACGTCGGCGCATGAGCGCCCACCCGGAAGAACCGCGGCCCCCAGGACGACAAGAGGCTGGGGGCCGTTTCGCGCCCTGCCGCAGCCGCGGCGGCGCCTCCGGGACGGACAACAGACGATGAGGAGCCTGTCCACAGTGTCTCTGAAGAGATCCTGCAAGATCGCCCTGGCCTTCGTGGGCCTGCTCGTGGGAGCGGGATTCGCCACGGGCCAGGAGGTCATCCAGTACTTCCTCTCCTTCGGGGCCATCGGCCTCGTCGGGGCCGTGGTCGCAGGCGTGGTGTTCGCGCTGGCCGGCGCCGTGATCATCCAGCTGGGCAGCTTCTACCTGGCTGAGGAGCACAACCGCGTGTTCCGCAGCGTGGCCAACCCCGTGATCTCGCGGTTCCTGGACATCGCCGTGACCCTGACCCTTTTCGCGGTCGGGTTCGTCATGCTGGCCGGAGCCGGCTCCACGCTCGAGCAGCAGTGGGGCTTCCCCGCTTGGGCAGGCGCTGCGGTGATGACGGTGATCGTTATGCTGGTGGGCCTGCTGGACGTCGAGAAGGTCTCCGACGTCATCTCGATGCTCACCCCTCTGATCATCCTGGCCGTGATCGTCGCGTTCATCTACACGATGGCGAACCTGCCGCAGGACTTCTCGCAGCTCAGCTCGGTCGCCCAGGAGCAGGCCTCCCCTGTCCAGCCGTGGCTGCTCTCGGCCCTGAACTACAACGGCCTGGCACTGCTGCTGGGCGTGTCCATGTGCCTGGTGATCGGCGGCAACAATGCCGAGCCGCGCGAGGCCGGTCTCGGCGGCCTGATAGGGGGCATCCTCTACACGGTGCTGCTGCTGATGGCAGCGGTCGCCCTGTACTTCAACATGGCAGAGGTCGGCGACTCCGCGGTGCCCATGCTGCAGCTGTTCGAGGCCATGCACCCGGTGCTGGCCACGATCATGGTGTTCATCATCTTCGCGATGATCTTCAACACCGCGATCGGCATGTTCTACGCACTGGGGCGCCGGCTGACGGCCTCGCACCGGGACAAGTACCGCCCGGTCTTCCTGCTCGCCTGCCTGCTCGGCTACGGCGTGAGCTTCGCCGGCTTCGACACCCTCATGGAGTACGTCTACCCGGTGATCGGCTACACGGGCATGGTCATGATCGTGGTCATGGTCTTCGGCTGGGCGCGCTACCGCACGCAGATCGCAGAGGAGACCACGCGCCGCGGCCGTCTGCGCGCCCTGCTGCGCCTGCGCCGCGACCCGGGCAAGGACTACGCCCCCGGTCACGAGAAGCGCTACGAGGAGGCCGTGCGGCAGTCGCCGGCCGATGACGACCGCCTGACCCAGGTGCTCGAATCGCGCACGGAGCAGGACCTCGAGCTCTCGGACGACGAGGGCTCCGCGGAGCACGACGGCGACCGCGCGCCGGCCTGAGCCTCTGTGCAGCCGCCTCGCTGCGCGTCCGTCGGGCGTCGTGCGATGTGAGGCGCACCACGCAGGGCGCATAGGATCGGAAGCTCACCGAGCCGATCCAGAGCGGGGCGGGGCGGGACTCGGCCCGCCCTGCTCCATTACGGAGGAGGGACTGCCCCGCATGAGGAAGATGACGGCCGTGAAGGTCGCCCTGGCATTCGTGGGGCTGATCGTGGGGGCGGGGTTCGCGACCGGCCAGGAGATGATCCAGTACTTCACGTCCTTCGGCGCCGTCGGGATCTGGGGCGCGGTGATCTCCGGGCTGCTGGTGACGGCGGCGGGGTCGGTGACCCTGCTTCTGGGCAGCTACTTCATGGCCGAGAGCCACTCCAAGGTCTTCGGCAACGTCGCGCACCCGTGGCTGTCGCGGTTCCTGGACTGGTCGGTGACCTTCACGTTGTTCTCGGTCGGCTTCGTGATGATCGCCGGCGCGGGCTCCACGCTGGAGCAGCAGTTCGGCCTGCCCACCTGGATCGGGGCCGGGCTGATGGCCGTGCTCGTGCTGGCGGCGGGTCAGCTCGACGTCGACCGCGTCTCCAGCATCATCTCCGGGATCACCCCGCTGGTGGTCATCGCGATCCTGGCGGCCTTCGTCTGGACCATGTTCGATCTGCCGCAGGACCTCTCCCAGCTCAGCGCCGTGGCCCAGCAGGCCGAGTCGCCGGTGCGGCCCTGGTGGGTCTCGGCCATGAACTACACGGGCATGAACCTCATGGTCGCGGTGTCCATGTGCCTGGTGATCGGCGGCAGCACCCCCAACACGCGCGAGGCGGTCTGGGGCGGCTTCAGCGGCGGCCTGCTCTACATGATCCTCGTGCTGATGGTCGTGGTGCTGCTGTACTTGAACATCCAGGACGTGGGGCAGGCCGAGGTCCCCATGCTCAGCCTCTTCGAGTCCATCCACCCGGCGGCGGCAGCGGTCATGGTGGTCATCGTCTACCTGATGATCTTCAACACCGTGATCGGGCTGTTCTACGCCCTCGGGCGGCGCCTGACGGTGCGGGCCCCGCACCGCTACCGCCCCGTGTTCCTGCTGGTGTGCCTGGTGGGCTACGCCCTGAGCTTCCTGGGCTTCTCCACGCTGATGTCCTACATCTACCCGCTGGTCGGCTACATCGGGATGCTGATGATCGTCGTCTTCATCGTCTGGTGGGTGCGCCGCCGCGTCCAGGTGGGCCAGGAGACCGATCGCCGCGATCGCATCCGCGCGCTGCTGCGCCTGCGCGATGATCCCAAGCGGCGCTTCACGGCGCGCCACGAGCGCAAGCTGGCCGGGTACCTGCAGGACTCCTCGGCGCAGGGCGAGACCCTCACCGAGGCGCTGGACCTGGAGGTCATCGAGGAGGCCCGGGCCCGGTGCGAGCGCGCCGACGGCGGCGCCACGCGCGACGACGGCCGCGGCCGGGGCGGCTCCTCGCAGCAGCGGGGCTGACGCCCCGGCGGGCCCCGAGCATGTGGGCGGGCCTGCACTGGAGGGCGTGCCCAGCGGCGCCCGCCCTGGGAGATCCGCTGGGGACCCGGGTGCACGATCCACGCTTGCCCGGGATCCTCCATGCGCATGCGCACCGTTCTGATGGCAGCTCTGGCCTTCGTGGGGCTGGTGGTCGGAGCCGGCTTCGCCACGGGCCAGGAGGTGCTCCAGTACTTCATCTCCTTCGGCGCGATCGGCATCGTGGGCGCCGTGCTCTCCGGCATCAACTACGCCTGCATGAACATGATGCTGGCCGTCTCCATGAGCCTGGTGATCGGCGGAAACCTCCCGAACACCCGCGAAGCCCGCTGGGGCGGCTTCTTCGGCAGACTGATGTGCGCGCTGCTCGTGGTGATGGCCGCCGTCCTGCTCTGCCTGCGCATCCCGGAGGTCACCGGCTCCGACGTCCCCATGCTCAAGACCTTCGAGTCGATCCACCCGGCGGCGGCCTCGGTCATGGTCGAGATCATCTTCCTGATGATCTTCAACACCGCGATCGGCATGTTCATGATCGCGCTGTTCGTGGTGTGGTCGCTGCGCCGCCGTGTGCAGATCGTGCGCGAGACCGGTCGCCGCGATCGCATTCGCGCCCTGCTGACGCTGCGCGAGGACCCGCGCCGCACCTACACCCAGAACCACGAGAAGCACCTCGAGCGCTGCGCCGAGTAGTCGGTGGCCGATGACGAAGCCATCACCGGCGCCATCGACGTCGAGGTCCTCAAGCGGCACCAGCGCGAGCGCGACGAGCAGCGCGGCGAGGACGCGGCGTCGTCGAGCACCCCCTCCTCCTGACCCGCCCCGCGTGAGCTGTGCGGGGACGCTCGGCGACCGCACGGGCTTGTGGCGTCCCCTGCGGCACCCGCAGGCGCCGCTCGGTCCGCGCACGGGCCGCAAGGTACGCGCGAGGACCGCCCCGCCGTCGGGGTCCCGCGCTGCGGGGCCCCGACGGCGGCTCAGTCCCGACGGACGCGGGGGTTCGTCGCGGTGCGGTCGTCGAGCTCGGGGCGGGCGTGGCCGCGTCCGCGGATGAACAGGTAGCCGATGCCGAGCAGGAGCAGCCAGCCGACTCCGATCACCAGGGCCATCCGGGTGTCCGGGATGATGCCCAGCACCACGATCACGAGCAGCACGAAGGCCACCGCGGCCCAGGAGGCCACCGGCCACAGCGGCACCTTGAACTCGGACTCGGGGCCGCCGCGGAGGCCGAGCTCTCGGCGCATGGCCAGGTGGGAGAGCAGGATCATCAGCCACACCCACACGGTCGCGAAGGTCGCGATCGAGGCGATGAAGACGAAGACGTCGGTCATCACGGTGTTGAGCACCGCGCCCAGTGCGAGCACGAGCAGCATGCCGAGAACGGTCAGCCACGGGACACCGGTGCGGGAGACGCGGGCGAAGACCTTGGGCGCGTGCCCCTGCTGGGCCAGGCCGTAGAGGACGCGGCCCGCCCCGTAGGTGTCGGCGTTGATCGCGGAGATCGCGGCGGTGATCACCACGAGGTTCAGGATCGAGGGGGCCCACGGGACGCCGAGGGCGTCGAAGATCTGCACGAACGGGCTGGTCTCGCCGTCGATGCTGTCCCAGGGCACCAGCGACATGATCACGCCGAGGGCCATGATGTAGAAGAGCAGGATGCGGAACGGCACCGCGTTGATGGCCCGCGGGATGGCATGGCCGGGGTCGTCGGACTCGCCGGCGGTGATGCCGATGGTCTCGATGCCGCCGAAGGCGAAGACCACGACCGACAGCGACGCGAGCAGCCCCCATGCGCCCTCGGGCATGAAGCCGCCGTGGTCGAGGAGGTTGTGCGGGCCGGGGGAGGCATCCGGGGCGTAGGAGACGCCCATGACCATCAGGGCGATGCCGCCGAAGATCATGGCGATGATCGCCAGGACCTTGATGCTCGAGAGCCAGAACTCGAGCTCGCCGAAGGTCTTCACGTTGCGCGTGTTGATGGCCCCGATGAACAGGATGACGGCGGTGATCCAGATCCACGCCGGCGTGCCGGGGAACCAGAAGCTCATGTAGACGGCGAACGCGGTGACATCGGCGATGGCCACGACGGCCATCTCGAACACGAAGGTCCAGCCCGTGACGTAGCCGGCGAACGGCCCGAGGTAGCGCGCCGCGTACTGGCCGAAGGAGCCTGGCAGCGGGTGGCGCACAGCGAGCTCGCCGAGGGCGCGCATGACCATGAACACCGCGAGCCCGGCGATCAGGTAGACCAGCAGCACCGAGGGTCCGGCCATGGAGATGGCCGAGGCGGAGCCGTAGAACAGGCCGGTGCCGATCGCCGAGCCCAGCGCGATGAACTGGATGTGCCGATTGCTCAGCCCGCGCTTGAGCTCGGTGCCCTCCCTGCCGGGAGCGAGGTCGGCGGCAGGCTGCCGGGCAGGGTCGTGGTGGGTCATGGGCTCTCCTGAAGATCCAGCTCTGGGGTGCGCTCGGGCAGGCAGTGGGCTGAGGATCTGTCCGCGATGGCATATCCTCCCGAGCCGCAGCACACATCTTGGCAGGTGCGGTTCGCCTCTGCCGATTCGAGTGGCACAGCGATAGATGCACCTTCACTGAGCCGGGGTCGACGACGACCCGATCGCCCTGTGCGCACGAGGCCCTCAGGGCATTCACGAAGACGTGGAGGATGAAGTCCATGGCCTGATCCAAGGTCCCGGCGGCGAGCAGCACCCTGCGCGTCCTGCGCTACCTGGCGGGCCGGGGCGGTCCGGTGGCTGCGGCGTCGATCGCCTCGGCGTTCGAGCTGCCCCGTTCTTCGGTCTATCACCTCCTGCGGGTCATGGAGGAGGAGGGCTTCATCGTCTGGCTGCCGGAGGAGCACCTCTACGGCCTGGGGGTCGCGGCCTTCGAGCTGTCCGCCGAGCTGGTGCGCGCCCGCTCGCGCGGCTGGGGGCAGGAGACGGGTGAGGTCACCGAGGGGCTGGAGACGGCCTCGGTCGCGGCCCGGGATCACCGCGGCCTGCCCGTGGCCAGTGTGGCGCTGACCTGCCGCAGCGAGGGCGGCCAGGTCGACGACGAGCAGCGCGAGCGCTACGTGCTGCGCCAGGCCGCCGCCAAGCTCTCCGCACGTCTCTACGGCATCCGGGAGCGGGAGGGGGCCTGATCAGGGCGGAGCCGAACCCGTGCGGTTCAGCTCGCGTGCTCCAGCTGCGCGATCGGCAGCCAGCGGCGCACCAGCCGCCGCAGGGCGAGCGCCGTGGACTCCAGGTCTCCGTCGCGGGCGAAGGCCATGGCATCGGCCATGTCGCGGGGACTCTCATCGGGCTGCAGCCGATCGGCGACCGCGCCGTAGTCCAGGGTGATCAGCGCTGCTGACCCGAACGAGCCCACCCACTGAGACAGGCGCCGCAGGTCCTCGGCGAGCTCGGCCACGTCCTCGCGCTCCAGCGACTCGAACGCCGCGGCGGCCTGCGCGGCCCGCCGGGAGGCCACGACGGCGGGAACGATCAGCCGGTGGCGCATCCGCCCGCGGAACGGGGTGCGCACCAGGTCCTCTTCGAGGAACAGGGCGAACCAGGACAGCGGCACCGTCCAGTCCGACTGGCGGGCGTACTGCGGCAGGAAATGCTCGGGGGCAGCACTCCGGGCACGGCCGGCGACCTCGTCATGCGGCAGCAGCAGGGACAGCAGCGCGGCGTCCTGATCGCCCTCCTCTGCCGCGGCGAACAGCTGCAGGCTGCGGCGCAGGCGCTGCGACGGGTGGAACAGCGGCCTGGGCGGGCCTTCGCCCGGGTGCGCCGGAGCGGCTGAGCTCGGCAGTCTCCACAGGGCGTCGAAGCGCGGGGGCAGGGAGCCGTCCTCGGCGACGGCCAGCCGGGCCAGCTGATCCTCGAGCTGCGCTGCCGAGCCCTCCTCCGGCGGCACCGCTGCGGGGACCAGGGGCTGGTAGATGCCGTCGAGGTCGTCCTGCGGCACGTAGACGCGCAGGGCGAAGCGCTGCGCCGGTGCGGCCGATGCGCGCCAGGCGCTTCCGAGCCCGCTCAGCCGCGCCACGGCAGCGACCCCGGCACCGCGACGACGGCGGGCATCACTCGACCTCGATGACGACCGGCACGTGATCCGAGGCGCCCTTGCCCTTGCGCTCGTCGCGGTCGATCGACACATCCGAGACGCGCTCGGCCAGCGCCGGGGAGCACAGCTGGAAGTCGATGCGCATGCCCTCGTTGCGAGGGAAGCGAAGCTGCGTGTAGTCCCAGTATGTGTAGACCTCCGGGCCGGGCAGGCGCTCGCGCACGACGTCGCGATAGCCCTCGTCCAGGAACGCCTGGAAGGCCCGGCGCTCCGGGGCGGAGACGTGGGTCATGCCGTTGTCCAGGAAGAACTGCATGTCCCAGACGTCGTCATCCTGCGGCGCCACGTTCCAGTCGCCCACCAGGGCGATCTGCGCCCGGGGATCCTCCTGCAGCCACTCGCGGGCGCGATCGCGCAGCACCGAGAGCCACTCGAGCTTGTAGACCATGTGCGGGTCGTCCAGGCCGCGGCCGTTGGGGATGTAGAGAGACCAGACGCGCACCCCTGCGCAGGTGGCGGCGATCGCGCGCGCCTCCTGGACGGGCTCCTGGCCCTCCTTGCCGAACGACGGCTGCCCCGGGAACGTGCGCTCGACGTCCTCGAGGCCCACGCGCGAGGCGATGGCCACCCCGTTCCACTGGCTCAGCCCGAAGTGCGCGACCTCGTAGCCGGAGAACTCGAAGGCCTCCCACGGGAAGGACTCGTCCTTGGCCTTGGTCTCCTGGATGGCCAGGACGTCGGCGTCCGTGCGCTCGAGCCAGGCCTCCACGCGATCGGCGCGGGCACGGATCGAGTTCACGTTCCAGGTGGCGATCTTCATGGGCCTCAGGGTATCGGTGCCGGCTGACGCCGCAGCCGGGGGAGTCGACGCAGCACGCGGGCCGGAGGCCGGGAGCCCGTCGACACAACGGGTCACAGACATCCGCCGCGATTCAGCCCGACCCCCGATCGGCGGTGTCCGCCCACGCGCGAGCCGGGTGCTCCGGAACACGTTGCTGACGTGCAGAGATGATGATTGTCGTTGGAACCGGACGGCATCGATCCTGTGCTCGTCGGGGCTCGCAGGGGGGTGTGCTGGCCGTGCCGTTCGCCCTTGAGGGGACATGCCCCGCGTTGCCGCTGCGATGCGCGGTCGGTTCCAATGTGTCTGCCCAGCGCGGAATCGCGCGGCGCCGCGGGCAGCGGCGCAGGGGCGACGGTGGGGGCCGTCGCCCGGTACAGGGGAGTCCCGGCGACGGCATCGTCCGCGACCGGGCACGGGTCGTGCGCAGTGCGCGCCGGCCGACGAGAAGGGGGAGCGGAGCACATGGCCGATTCGACGGACAGCGCTCGAGAGCGCATCGGGGGCGGCCGTCCGGGCGCGTGGGTGCGGCTGGGAGGCGCCGCCAGCGAGGGCAGGCGCGCACTGGAGATCGGGCACGCCGTGGGCGAGGTCGGCACGGTCGTGCTGGAGCCGTGGGAGACGGCCGCGGCGCAGCGGCTGAAGTCCGAGGACCCGGCGGTCGTGGTGCTGTGCCGCCGGCGCACGCTGATCGTGGACGAGTCCGAGACCGGCCCCGTGCACTCGAACGGGCTGTCCTACGACCAGGCCGAGGCGAACGGCTGGGTGGCGCGCAGCCGGGCCGAGGAGGCCATCACATGGGAGGCGCACCCGGGCCAGTGGCAGCTGCGGATCTGGGACCCGGCCTGCCGCACCGCCTGGACCGAGGCGATCGTGCGCGAGCTGTCGGACTCGCCCTTCGACGGCGTGCTGGCCGATGACCTGGACCTCTACGACCACCCGTTGGACCTCCCGCTGCCGGACCTGGGCTCCGACACGCAGCTGCGCGAGGCGCACGATGCCCTGATCCGCCAGGCCGGCGAGGCGCTGAACGGGATCGGGAAGCTGCTCATCGCCGTCGTCGAGGACGCGCGGCGGATGCCTGCGCGCTGGGTCGAGCTCTCGGCCTGGGGCGGGGTGTGCGAGCCGACGTGGCTGAGCACCGCCCACGGCCGGATGCTCGATCCCGGGGCCGCCCGGCAGCAGGCCTCGCTCATCACGAGCGAGGGCCCGGGTCGGGTGCCGGCCGAGCAGCTCGTGCTCGTGCGGATGCCGATCGCGGCGTCGCTGCTGCGTCGCACCGAGCTGGACCAGGCCCAGGAGCTGCAGCTCGTGCGCTGCGGGCTGGCGGCGTTCTGGGTCTTCGGCGCCGGGCGCGGCCGCTTCGCAGCGGGCTCCCGCGACGGCACCCGGGCGCACTGGATCCCGGAGATGCAGTGGGACCTCGGAGCCCCGCTGGGACCTGCCGAGGGCGTGGTGAGCATGTGGTCGCGCGAGTTCGAGGGCGGCTGGGCCGTGGTCAACCTGGCCTCCGACGGGCGACGTCGCCGTCATGTGACGATCCCTGAGGGCATGCTGGGCCCGGACGGGGCCCCGATGCGCGGCACCCAGGTCCTGCGCGCGCACCAGGGCATCCTGCTGCGCCGCGCCTGAGGGCCGCGGCCTGGGCTGCTGGCGCCCGGGCCCCTCAGCGAGTGCTCAGCGCCACCAGTCGTCGAGCAGCGTGGCCGGGGTGGTGCGCTTGTGCCGGGTCATCCGCCAGCGAGCCTCGATCCGCTCGGCGATCTCGTCGGGGACCTCGCGGCCCTCGAGATAGTCGTCGATGCTGTCGTAGCCCAGCCCGAGCTCGTCCTCGTCGGTGCGACCGGGGGAGGCGTCGAGCAGATCGGCGGTGGGGGCCTTGGACCACAGCGACTCGGGCCCGCCGAGGTGGCGGACGATGCTGCGGATCTGGCGCTTGTCCAGGCCGAACAGCGGCAGGACGTCGGCGGCGCCGTCGCCGAACTTGGTGAAGAAGCCGGTCACGGACTCGGCGCCGTGGTCCGTGCCGAGCACGAGCAGGCCCCGCTGGCCTGCGATCGCGTACTGGGCCACGGCGCGCACGCGGGCCTTGATATTGCCCTTGTTGAAGTCGCTGGTCGCAGCGCCCAGGGCGGCCTCGACCTGCTCGGCGATCCCGTCGGCTCCGGGGGCCACATCGACCGTGAGCGCCTCGTCGGCGCGGATGAAGCGGAGGGCCTCCTGGGCGTCGTCCTCGTCGGCCTGCACGCGGTAGGGCAGGCGGACGGCCACGAACGAGGCCTCCCGCCCCTCCTGCCGCATCTGCTCGACGGCCAGCTGGGCCAGCCGCCCGGCCAGGGTCGAGTCCACACCGCCGGAGATCCCCAGGACGAATCCAGGGCAGTGGGAGGCCGCCGCGTAATCGCACAGCAGCTGCACGCGGCGCTGGACCTCCTGCGCCGGATCGATCCGTGGCTGGACGCCCATCTCCTCGATGATCGCCTTCTGCAGTTTGCGCATGGACTCATTGTAGCCAGCCTGCACGTTCGGGGATGTGGGCTCTGAGTGCGGGCGGAAACCCCGCATGAAGCCCGATCTGCGGAATATCAGGCAACATCTTGCCGCATCTGCGGATCCGGAATACGGTGAGGCGCATGAAGGCGCTCTCGGTGGCCCAGGCGGCCTCCTTCCTCGATGTCAGCGACGACACCGTCCGGCGGTGGATCTCGGCGGGCAGGCTCACGGAGCACCGCGACGACGCCGGGCGCGGCGTGGTCGATGCCCTCGAGCTGGCGCAGCTGGCCAAGAGCCAGGCCCATCAGCCGGAGGACCCCACGGCCGTGGTCAGCTCGGCGCGCAACCGCTGGGTCGGGCTCGTCACCGAGGTCTGCTCGGACACGGTGATGTCCCAGGTCGAGATGCAGTGCGGTCCGCACCGCGTGGTCTCGCTGATGTCCACGGAGGCCGTGCAGGAGCTGGGCCTGGAGCCCGGCTCGATCGCCACCGCCTCGGTCAAGGCCACCCACGTGGTCGTCGACGTCCCGGTGGAGGGGCGATGAGCGCGCGCACCCTGCGCCCGCTGGCCCTGGCGGCCGTCGCCGCGCTGGCCCTGAGCGGCTGCGGAGGCTTGGAAGAGGACGGCGAGGAGCAGCAGACGCTGACGGTCTTCGCGGCCGCCTCGCTGACGGACAGCTTCACCGATCTGGCCGAGCAGTTCGAGGAGGACCACCCCGACGTGGACGTGCAGCTCAGCTTCGCCGGCTCCTCCGCGCTGGTCTCCCAGCTGGAGGAGGGCGCCGACGCCGACGTCCTGGCCACTGCCGATGAGCGCACCATGGACCAGGCCTCCGAGGGCGGGCTGCTCGAGAGCGAGCCGCAGACCCTGGCCACCAACACCCTGACCATCGCGGTGCCGGCCGGCAATCCCGGTGGAGTCGAGTCCTGGGAGGATCTCTCCTCCGCCGAGCTCGACACCGTGATCTGCGAGCAGCGCGTGCCCTGCGGCGCCGCGACCGTCGAGCTCGAGGACGTCACCGGAGTGGAGGTGGCCGCCGTTAGCGAGGAGGGCTCCGTGACGGACGTGCTGGGCAAGGTGGCCTCGGGCCAGGCGGACGCAGGCGTGGTCTACCGCACCGACGTCACCTCCGCGGGTGATCAGGTCGAGGAGATCGAGATCCCCGACGCCGACCGGGCCGTCAACCGCTACCCGATCTCGGTCCTGGCCGATTCCGAGGACCAGGACCTGGCCCAGGAGTTCTCCGACTTCGTGCGCAGCGACACCGGGCGGGAGCGGCTCGAGCAGGAGGGCTTCGGCGCTCCGTGAGCGAGCAGTCCGGGCAGCCCAGCGCTGATGAGCAGTGCCCCGCGGACGGTGCCGGACGCGGGGACCGAGCAGCGAGCCGGGGAAGAGCGCGGCGGATGGCTGGAGCAGGAAGGCCCCCGCGGGCCCGACGCCCCCGCCTGGCCCTCCCCGGCTGGCTGCTGATCCCCGCCGTCGTCGGCGCGCTGCTGATCGTGCTGCCCGTGCTCGGGATGATCCTGCGGATCGAGCCCGGGCGGCTCTGGCCGCTCATCACGTCCGAGGCCTCGCTGGATGCCCTGTGGCTCAGCCTGCGCACCGCCGCCGTGAGCACCGCGCTGTGCCTGGTGCTGGGCACGCCGATGGCGCTGATCCTGGCGCGCACCAGCTTCCCGGGCCACCGCTTCGTGCGCTCGGTCGTGCTGCTGCCCCTGGTCCTGCCGCCCGTGGTGGGCGGGCTGGCGCTGCTCTACGTCTTCGGTCGGGTCGGGCTGCTCGGGCGCCACCTGGAGGCGCTCGGGATCGAGATCGCCTTCTCCACGGCTGCGGTGGTGCTGGCGCAGACCTTCGTGGCGCTGCCCTTCCTGGTCGTGGGGGTCGAGGGCGCCCTGCGCAGCGCCGGCGATCGGCACGAGGCGATCGCCGCCACCCTGGGGGCCTCGCCGTCGACCGTGCTGCGCCGGGTCACGCTGCCGCTCGTGCTGCCGGGGATGGGCTCGGGCGCGGTCCTGGCCTTCGCCCGGTGCCTGGGGGAGTTCGGCGCGACCCTGACCTTCGCGGGGTCGCTGCAGGGCGTCACCCGGGCCCTGCCCCTGGAGATCTATCTGCAGCGGGAGTCCGATCCGCAGGCGGCCGTGGCGCTGGCGCTCGTGCTGGTGCTGGTCGCGGTGCTGATCGTGGGGCTGTCCGCGCCGCGGCAGCTCGAACGGGCTCGGCCCGCCCGCGCTCGCGATGCCCATGCCCTGGACGGCAAGCCCCGCAGCGACGCTCCCCGCGACCCCGTCGCTGCCGCCGCCCCGCTGGGCTCCGGCGGTGAGCGCCCGTGAGCCTGCGCGTGCAGTTCGCGCTCGCCCAGCGCGGGCTCGACGTCGCCTTCGAGGTCGCCGACGGGGAGACCGTCGCTCTGAGGGGCCCCAACGGCTCCGGGAAGTCCACGATCCTGGAGGTGGTGGCCGGGCTGCTGGTGCCCGATCGGGGCAGCCTCGAGCTCGGCGGGCGCCGGCTGATGGATCTGCGGGGCCGCGGCCTCTGGGTCCCGCCGCATCGGCGCCGGATCACCCTCATGGCCCAGCACCCGCTGCTGCTGCCGCACCTGGACGTGCTCGACAATGTCGCCTTTGGGCCCCGCAGCGCTGGGGCCAGCCGTGCCGAGTCCCGTCGACGGGCCCGCCGCTGGCTCGAGGCGACCGGCACCGAGCAGTTCGCCCGGCGCCGCGCCCACGAGCTCTCCGGCGGGCAGTCCCAGCGCGTCGCCCTGGCCCGCGCCCTGGCAGCCGAGCCGGAGGTGCTGCTGCTCGACGAGCCGCTGGCGGCCGTGGATGCCGAGGGCTCGCAGGACCTGCGCGAGCTGCTCGCGCGCCTGCTCGAGGTCCGCACCGCCGTGGTGGTCACCCACGACCCGGACGACGCCCGCGCGCTGGCCGATCGCACCCTGCATCTGGAGGCCGGGCGGATCCGCTGAGTCGGTGCCGCGTGCCAGCATGGCCTCCATGAGCGCCTCAGATCCCGTCCTGACCGCCACCGGCCGCACCCTGGGCTGGGGCGTGATCTCCACCGGAGCCATCGCCCGCAAGGTCGTGCCGGACATCGCCGCCCTGGCCGATGCCCGCATGGTCGCCGTCTCCTCGCGCACCGCCGCTTCCGCAGAGGCCTTCGCCGCCGAGCACGGGATCGAACGGGCCTGTGGCGGTGCGGACGGCATGCAGCGGCTGCTCGCCGACCCGGAGGTCGACGTCGTCTACATCGCCACGCCCCACGGGCAGCATCACGAGCACCTGCTGGCCTCGCTGGAGGCGGGCAAGCACGTGGTCTGCGAGAAGGCTTTCACCATGACTGCCGCACAGGCGAGGGAGGCGATCGAGCTGGCTCGGGAGCGCGGGCTGTTCCTCATGGAGGGGCTGTGGACGCGCTTCCTGCCGGTGCGCCGGCGGATCGCCGAGATCCTGGACTCCGGGGAGATCGGGCGTCCCCGCTGGGTGCAGGCGGACCTGGGCTTCCGCGGCCCCGATGACGACCAGCATCGCCTGTGGCGGGTCGACGCCGGCGGCGGAGCCCTGCTCGACATGGGCTGCTACGCCCTGCACTGGCCGTGGCTGGCCCTCGGGGAGCCGACCCGGCTGAGCGCCTCGGCGGTCTTCCGCGGCGACGTCGACGGGCTCACGCAGATCTGCCTGCAGACCGAGCACGGCGGCGCGCAGATGACCGTGTCCCTGCTGTCCCAGGGCCCGCGCCGGGCCGTGATCTCCGGGGAGGACGGCACGATCGAGATCGCCTCGCCCATGCACCGCCCGGCCTCGTTCACCGTGGTCGATCTCCAGGGCGGCCGGCGGGAGGAGAGCTTCGAGGTCCAGGGCGCGGGGTACTGCTACGAGATGCGCGAGGCCACCCGCTGCGTCCAGGAGGGCCTGCAGGAATCGCCCGTGATGCCGTGGGCCGACACCCTGCGGCAGATGGAGCTGCTGGATGAGATGCGCGCCCAGATCGGGCTGCGCTACCCGGGCCACGACTGCCCCGCCGCCTAGAATCTCCACCATGACCACTCAGACGCAGACCGCCCCGGATTCCGCCGCAGCTCGCGAGAGGCTGCGCGAGCTCATCGTCGAGCTCGCCGTCGTGCGCGGACGGGTCACCCTGGCCTCCGGCATGGAGGCCGACTACTACATCGATCTGCGCCGCGTGACCCTGCAGCACGAGGCCTCCCGTCTGGTGGGGCAGGTCATGCTGGAGCTGCTGGATGACGCCGGCATCGAGTTCGACGCCGCCGGCGGGCTGACCATGGGCGCCGACCCCGTCGGCTCGGCGATCATGCGTGCCGCCGGAGACGCCGGGCGTCCCATCGACACCTTCGTGGTGCGCAAGGCGCAGAAGTCCTACGGCATGGGGCGCCAGGTCGAGGGCCCCTCGGTCGAGGGCCGCCGCGTCGTCGTGGTGGAGGACACCTCCACCACGGGCGGCTCCGCGCTGACCGCGGTCGAAGCGCTGCAGCGCGCCGGGGCGGAGGTGGTCGCCGTCGCGATCATCGTGGACCGCGCCACCGGCGCCAAGGAGCGCATCGAGGAATCCGCCGGGGTGCCCTGCTTGTACGCCTTCGGCAAGGACGAGCTCGGGCTTGACTGAGCCTCCGGCGGAAGACGGGCCGCACCAGGTCGGCGTCGGCCCGTGGGAGGGCCCATGGCCGGACGGTGAGCACTGGGACCCCGAGCTGCTGCGCCACGGCGACCGCCGCAACGTGGTCGACGAGTTCCGCTACTGGCGGCTGGAGGCCATCGTGGCCGCCCTCGACGAGCGGCGCCACGGCTTCCACGTGGCGATCGAGAACTGGGGCCACGACTTCAACATCGGCTCGGTGGTGCGCACCGCGAATGCCTTCCTGGCCAGGGAGGTGCACATCATCGGGCGCCGCCGCTGGAACCGGCGCGGGGCCATGGTGACGGATCGCTACCAGCATCTGCGCCACCACCCCAGCACGGAGCAGTTCCTGGCCTGGACCCGGCAGGAGGGGCTGCCGGTGATCGCGGTGGACAACGTGGCAGGCTCCGAGCCGCTCGAGCTCTTCGACCTGCCGCAGCGCTGCGTCCTGCTGTTCGGGCAGGAGGGCCCCGGCGTCTCGCCCGAGGTCCTGGAGGCGGCAGCGGCCACCGTGGCGATCGAGCAGTTCGGCTCGACCCGCTCGATCAATGCCGGTGCCGCGGCAGCCGTGACGATGCATGCGTGGATCCGACGGCATGTCCACGGGCAGATCCCCGCTGGTGGGAGCTGAGACCTGCCTCTTTAGAACTGCTATTGCACCTTTATAAGTGCGAATTCATCGTACCGGCGCGTAGCAACTCGTCATAGTCCGCTGCGACCAGCGCGAACAGGTGTGATCGCGGTCGTGTCCTGAAAATGAACGATCCGCATGATCGCAGGCATGGCCTCCCTCTATGACAGTTCATCGTCCCTGATTGGGGCGGATCCGTGATGCAGGTCACCGCGAAAAGACGTGAATGCTCCCGTCGTCTCGGCCCATTCTTGAGGGGCGCGACGACCATTCCCGCAGGAATGTCCGACAGCTCAGCGGGCCGGGGAGTCCGTGAGGACCGGGGGGTCCGCAAGCATGTCATCTCGTCGGCGCACGATTTCCGGGGAGAGCCATGGCCACCGTGTCCGAAGTCCTTCACGACGCCTACAGCCGTCGACGCATCATCACCATCGCCGTCGCGGCACTGGCCACGCTGGCCGTTCCGCTGCTGCTGCCGAGCGTCCCCCAGGGGCAGCGCGGCATCGTCCTGGCCGCCGGCGTGGTCATCGGCCTGGTGACCGTGATGTCCATGCCCAGCACCAGGCTCAACTCCGCGATCGTGGGAGAGCACGAGAGCGCGGGCACCATGCGCCAGGGCGTGGCCCTGGCGCTCTACCTGTCGCCGCTGATCCTGCTGAACATCGTGTTCCCGCTGGTCTCGCCGACGATCTCCCAGCAGGAGTTCGCGGGCGTCTCGCTGACGCACATCATCCTGGCCAGCTCGATCACCACCCCCTGGCTCGCCCAGGCGGCCTGCATGCCGGCCTACCGCGGCATCGCCGAGATGATGGCCGAGAAGGACATGGACCGGATCGCACGGCGGTTCTGCCAGGGCTGGCTGCCCATGTTCGTGCAGTCCATGCCGCTGGTCGTCCTCTTCGCCGTGCCCCTGTGGCTGGCCACCGGGTGGAACCTGCAGGCCGTGGGGCTCTACGGAGTGCTGTGCCTCCTGCACCTGCTGTTCGTCCAGTCGCTCGTGATCGCCAACGTGGGCCAGAACCGCGGCCACTGGGCCGCCGCCTGGGCCGCCTACGCCCTGGCGCTGGCCGTGGCCCCCACCTGGGTGTGGCTGCCGCCGCTGGCCGCGGCCGCGACCCAGCTCTGGTTCATCCGCGGGAACCTGCGCCACATCGCGGCCGTGCAGCGCCTGGCGCACCAGGACGTGGCCAAGGACCTCGTGCGCGGACTGCTGCTCGGCGCCGTGCTGTGGGCGGACAAGTTCGTGCTCTTCCTGAGCACCGACGGCGGCTTCCACGTGATCGTGGTCTTCATGGCCATGCTGCCCGCCGTGCTGGCCTACAACTTCTACTTCGTGAACCTCGCCCCCGCCGTCGACAAGTCCATCCAGGGCCTGCACGCCGCGATCCAGGGCGAGTCCATGAACGAGCTGGTCTCGACCTCCGGGCGCCTGGCCCGCGTGATCGACCGCTCGGTGCTGCGCACCGGCGCCCTGGGAATGGTCCTCACCCTGGCCTGTTCCCTGGTGCTGGGCTCGATCTTCCCCGAGCAGCTCATGCTCGCCGTCGTCGTCGCCCTGTCGTCCTGGTGCTTCCTGATGCTGACCATGCTCAGCTACGAGCTGGACTACATCGGCGAGCGGTTCGCCCCGCAGTCCCTGGGCGCCGTCCACATCGCCGTGCTCGCGCTGTCCTTCGCGGCGCTGCCGGTGCTCAGCGCCTACGGAGTGGTCCTGCTGGCCGACCTGGTCCTGGTGACGATCGCCTGGGTCCTCTACAAGCGGCACTGGTCGCAGCCGGAGTACACGCTCTTCTGGCGCCACGCCGTCGCCTGGTGACCCCTCGGGTCGGCGCCGGGCTCTCGCGCGCCGACCCCCTGCAGGCCCCGCCTGCCGACGCCCCGTCGTCCGCCGTACCCCCAGACCCGCGCAGCATCGCCGCACAGGAGACTTCCGCATGAGCATCCTCGACCACCTCACCAGCGCCCTCGGCCGCCGTCGCCCCGACTTCGGCACGCCCTCGACCGATATGTCCATCCCGGCCGTCGCCGCCCGCAGCGGGGGCTACCCAGAGGTCGACGTCGCGATCGTCATGGAGTCGACCTACCCCTACCTCAAGGGCGGCGTCTCGGCCGTCGTGCACGACATCGTGGTGGGCAACCCGGACATCGAGTTCGGCATCATCCACATCGCCTGGGACTCGAACTCCCCGCTGACGGATCTCTACGACGTCCCCTCGAACGTGAAGTGGGTCCGTCCGGTCTTCCTGGCCCTCGACGAGCACCGCCACGACTTCTCCTCGGTGCGCCCCGAGGCCCTGGGCATGAGCCCGAGCGAGCGCCGCCGTCTCGTGGAGCGGCTCTTCGACGCCCTGGAGGCCCTGTCCGAGCGCCGCGAGGACGGCCCCCTCTGGGAGCTGCTCGAGGAAGGAATGCTCGAGTCCACCCGCACGTACCCGCTGTGGGCGCTGCTGGGCACCCGCGAGTTCATGGAGGGCGTCTCCCGCCGCCTGCCGGGGCTCGGGATGTCCCTGTCGGACGCGTTCTGGCTGCTGCGCAACTACTTCTCGCTGGCGCATGCGGTGCTGGGCGAGACCATGCCGCGGGCCCGCGTCTACCACGCGCACACGACCGGCTATGCCTCGCTCATGGCCGCCGGCGCGGCGCGCGAGCACGGCACGTCCTTCCTGCTCACCGAGCACAACCTGTACGTCCGCGACACCGTGAACACCCTGCTGGGGCGCAACATGGCCCTGCCGATCGCCTCCGGGGACTACCGCACCTTCGACGTCTCCGCCGAGGAGCGGGCCTGGATGGCCTGGTGGATCGAGATGGGCCACTTCTGCTATCCGTCGGCCAAGGTGGTCACCTACCTCTACCCGTCGGCGATCGCCGAGGCAGCCTCGCTGGGCTCGGACATCGACAAGGCGGTCGTGCTGCCCAACGGCATGGTCATCGACGAGTTCGAGCGCCCGTACATGGCCCGGGCCGAGGCCATGCAGTCCATGCTCGCGGATCCGTCCAGCCACACCTGGAACCTCGTCTACATCGCCCGCCTGGTGCCCATCAAGGGCCTGCTCGACCTGCTGGACTCCATGTCCATGCTGCGCGAGTCCGGGCACGGCAACGTGCACCTGCACGTGCTGGGCCCCACTGAGCACGATCCGGGCTATCGCGACATGTGCCTGCAGAAGATCAAGGCCCTGGACCTCGAGGACATGGTCACGATCTACGGCACGGTCAACGTGCGCGAGATGCTGCACGAGTTCGACCTGCTGGTCCTGCCGTCCTACAACGAGGGCCAGCCGATCGTGGTCCTGGAGGCCATGGCTGCCGGCATCCCCACCGTGGGCACCAACGTGGGCGGCATGCAGCAGCTGATCTGGGACGACCTCAAGGGCGCCGACGATGAGGTCTACGGCCCCTGCGGTCAGCTCGTGGAGGCTGGCGACACCCGCATGATGGCCGACGGCATCCGCGCGGTGATCAGCGATCCCGAGCGCTATCGCGCCTACAGCCAGACCGCTCGCGACCGCGTGCAGAACTTCTTCCAGCTGCACGAGGTCATGGCCTCCTACAACCAGCTCTACCGGATGCTCGGCGGGATCCCAGGCCGCGTGCCGGCCTCGCTGTACCTCGAGGACTACGAGCTGCTCGACCCGGTGGACGGCCCGCTGGCCGCTGCGGCCCAGCAGGCCGACGAGTCGGCGGTCTCGCAGCTGGACACCGTGTTCGACCTCGCGGCGATCCGCGAGTCCGGGCGCGGCCGGTGAGCGGTGCTGGGGCCTGGATCCGCTACGGCGAGCCCCTGCGCCCGGAGGAGCTCGACTTCGCAGCCGAGCACTACCGGGCAGCGATCCTGCAGCCCTGGGAGCTCGAGGCGGCGGCGCAGCTCAAGCGCCGCCGCCCGGAGATGACGGTCATCTGCTACAAGTGCCTGTCCTCCACGCGCTCCTACGAGCCCGGGCCCGTCTACTCCTCGGGCGTCTCCCACGCGGAGGCCGAGGGCGCCGGCGGCGACTGGTTCGCCCGGCGCCCGGACGGATCTCGGATCGAGTGGCAGCGCTATCCGGGGCACTGGCAGATGGCCGTGTGGGATCCGCGGTATCGGCAGCGATGGGTCCGAAATGTCGTGGCCGAGCTCGAGGGCTCCCCGTTCGACGGCGTCATGGCCGACAACGACGTCTACGACGACTACTACGGCCTGGACGTGCCCCTTCAGGGGATCGAGTCCATGGCGCAGATCCGCGAGGCCCTGGGCGAGCTCGTGGCCGCGGCCGGGGCGGGGCTGCAGGACCACGGCAAGGTGCTGATCCCCAACATCGCCGAGTCCCGGCGCACACCGGGGCGCTGGCAGGAGCACGCGCGCTGGGGCGGCGGGTTCGAGGAGGTCTGGCTGGGTTACAGCCCCACCGACCTGTTCGACCCCGTCACCGCCGAGGCACAGCTGCCCCAGGCTGCCGGGCCTGGGCTGTCGATCCTGCGGGTCCCCACGGACGGCACCGACACCCACCCGAACTTCCTGTACGGCCTGGCGGCCTTCTGGATCTTCGGCGAGGGCCGCGGTGCCTACTCGGCCACCGGCCACGACGACTACTCCAAGCTCCAGCACGTCCCCGAGCTCGACATGGACCTGGGTGCCCCCCTCGAGGAGCCGCAGGGGGATCGGCACGTCTGGCAGCGGCGGTTCGCGCACGGCTTCGCCGCCGTGAACCTGAACCAGGACGGACGACGCCGGCGGCGGATCGATCTGCCTCCTGGGCTCGTCGACGGGCAGGGTCGGACCGTGGGCGGCTCGATCGTGCTGGAGCCGCATCGCGGCGTCGTGCTGCGTGTGGACCCGGCCGCGACCGGCAACTGAGGCCACCGGGTGCAGGAGCCTGCCGCCGCGAGGACGCACGGCCTAGACTGGAGGGAGCACGTACCGGGCCGCGCAGCTCAGCGTCCGTCCGGAGATCCTCCAGAGGAAGAAGGAGCCAGGCATGCCCATCGCCACACCTGACGTCTACGGCCAGATGCTCGACACCGCCAAGGAGAAGGGCTTCGCGTACCCCGCGATCAACGTCACCTCCTCTCAGACCCTGAACGCCGCCATCCGCGGCTTCGCGGAGGCCGGCTCGGACGGCATCGTGCAGGTCTCCACCGGCGGCGCCGCCTACTGGTCCGGCTCCTCCAAGAAGGACATGGTCGTGGGCTCGCTGGCCTTCGCCGCCTTCGCCCGCGAGGTCGCCAAGCAGTACGACGTCAACATCGCCCTGCACACCGACCACTGCCCGCAGGACAAGCTCGAGGGCTTCGTGCTGCCGCTGCTGGAGGAGTCGGAGAAGGCCGTCGCCCGCGGCGAGGATCCCATCTTCCAGTCGCACATGTGGGACGGCTCCGCGATCGCCCTCGACGAGAACCTGCGCATCGGCGCGGATCTGATCGAGCGCACCGGCAAGGCCCACATCGTCCTGGAGGTCGAGATCGGCGCGGTCGGCGGCGAGGAGGACGGTGTCGTGGGCGAGATCAACGACACCCTCTACACCACCACCGATGACGCCATCAAGACCGTCGAGGCCCTGGGCCTGGGCGAGAAGGGCCGCTACATCACGGCGCTGACCTTCGGCAACGTGCACGGCGTCTACAAGCCGGGCAACGTGAAGCTGCGTCCCGAGCTGCTCAAGCAGATCCAGGACGAGGTCGGCCAGAAGTACGGCAAGGATCGCCCGTTCGACCTGGTGTTCCACGGCGGCTCCGGCTCCTCCGAGCAGGAGATCGCGGATGCCGTGTCCTACGGCGTCATCAAGATGAACGTCGACACCGACACCCAGTACGCCTTCACCCGCCCGGTGGCCGGGCACATGCTCGCCAACTACGACGGCGTGCTGAAAATCGACGGCGAGGTCGGCAACAAGAAGCTCTACGATCCCCGCGTCTGGGGCGCCAAGGCCGAGGACGGCATGGCCGCCCGCGTGGTCCAGGCCTGCGAGAACCTGGGCTCCGCCGGCACCAGCGTCAAGTGATCTTCTGCTGATCATCGCCGACGCGCTGCGCTGACCGCGCAGTCGTCGTCGGCTCCACGGGCCGCTCTCCCCGCCGCAGGGGAGGGTGGCCCGTCGTCGTGCCCGGACCGCTGCGGGCTCGCCCTCGGACCCTCGTGCCTGCGCCGCGGCCTGTGGACACATCTGAGACGGCCAGTGCGTCAGATGTGCTTCAGCGTGTTCACAAGTGTGACGCGGGGCATTAGTCTGTGGGCATCATCCGGGCACTGCCCCTTGTGGGGCTCATCGTGAGCGCACCACCAGCTGATCGAACGCGCGTCGAGACCGACGCCTTCCGCGCCCTCCGACCGGAGACCGCACCACCGCTCGACTCCGCCTTCGAGACCGGTCCGTGAGCTCCGCTTGCAGGCCCTGCCCCTCAAGGCGAGGCGACTTGAAACACCAGGGGAGTCCCTTGTCCACCACCGCCACCGCGTCTGCCCCCGCGCAGACCGAGAAGAAGAAGGGCGGAGCGCGCGTCCGCGTGCAGAAGTTCGGCACCTTCCTCTCCTCCATGATCATGCCGAACATCGGCGCCTTCATCGCCTGGGGCATCATCACCGCTCTGTTCATCCCGGCCGGCTTCACGCCGAACGAGAAGATCGGCTCCATGGTCGGGCCCATGGTCACGTACCTGCTGCCCCTGCTGATCGCCTACACGGGCGGCAAGCTCGTGGCGGACGTCCGCGGCGGCGTCGTGGGCGCAGTGGGCACCATGGGTGTCATCCTGGCGACCTCCTCGCCGGTGTTCATCGGCGACGCCCCCGCCTCGCCCATGTTCCTGGGCGCCATGATCATGGGCCCGCTGTCGGCCTGGGTCATCAAGACGTGGGATCAGTGGGCCGTGCCCCGCATCCCCGCCGGCTTCGAGATGCTGGTCAACAACTTCTCCGCGGGCATCATCGGCGCGATCATGGCGATCGCCTCCATGTTCCTGCTGGCCCCGATCATGCTGCTCCTCATGGCGGGCGCCGGTGCGGCCGTCGAGTTCCTGATCGACAGCTCGTTGCTGCCCCTAGCCTCGCTGCTGATCGAGCCGGCCAAGATCCTGTTCCTGAACAACGCGATCAACCACGGCATCCTGACCCCGCTGGGCACCCAGCAGTCCCTCGAGCAGGGCTACTCGATCCTCTACCTGCTGGAGGCCAACCCCGGCCCCGGCCTGGGCGTGCTGATCGGCTACATGATCTTCGGCAAGGGCATGGCGCGGGGCTCCGCACCGGCCGCGGCCATCATCCACACCTTCGGCGGCATCCACGAGATCTACTTCCCGTACGTGCTCATGAAGCCGCAGCTGCTCATCGCGACCATCCTGGGCGGCATGTCCGGTGTGCTCGTGGAGCTGCTCTTCGACGCGGGTCTGCGCTCACCGGCTGCCCCGGGCTCGATCATCTTCCTCATCAGCAACGCCCCGCCCGCCCAGATGCTCGGCGTGATCCTGGGCTTCCTGGCCGCCACCGTGGTCTCCGCCGCGATCTCCTGCGCCATCCTGCGCATGTCCAAGAGCGACGAGGGCGACCTGGCCAAGGCGGCCGCCGACATGGAGGCCATGAAGGGCAAGAAGTCCTCCGTGGGCGGCATGTTCGCAGCCGGCGGCGCCGCCGACGCTGCAGGTGCTTCCGCCGGCTCGATCCCCGAGATCAAGTCCATCGTCTTCGCCTGCGACGCCGGCATGGGCTCCTCCGCCATGGGCGCCTCGGTCCTGCGCAGCAAGATCAAGGACGCCGGCTTCGGCGGCGACGTCACCGTGGTCAACAAGGCCATCAACTCGCTCACGGACGAGTACGACCTGCTCGTCTCGCACGAGGACCTGGCCGATCGCGCGGCGACCCCCACGCCCTCGGCGCATCACGTCACGGTGGACAACTTCATGCAGTCCCCGCGCTACGACGAGATCGTCGAGCTCATCCGCGAGCAGCGTCAGGGCGGCTCGGCCGGCTCCGCTGAGATCCCGGCCGAGCAGGGCACCTCGGGCAGCGCCGCCGCAGCTGGTGCGGGAGCAGGCGCCGCAGCCGGCACCGCGACCGCCGTCGCCGCTCCGGCCGGATCGCAGGCCGATCCCACGCCGGCCTCCGAGGCCGCCGAGCACCAGGACGACCAGAAGGTGCTCACGCCCCAGACCATTCGTCTGGACGGCCGGGCCGCCTCGCGCGATGAGGCCATCGACCAGGCCGGCGCCCTGCTGGTCGAGGTCGGCGCCGTCGAGCAGTCCTACGTGACGGCCATGCACGAGCGCGAGCAGTCCGTGTCCACGTTCATGGGCAACGGCCTGGCGATCCCGCACGGCACGAACGAGGCGAAGGAGGCCATCCGCACGTCGGCCATGTCCTTCATCCGCTACGACGAGCCGGTGGACTGGAACGGCAAGGAGACCCGCTTCGTGATCGGCATCGCCGGTGCGGACGGCGGCCACATGGCCCTGCTGTCCAAGATCGCCAAGATCTTCTCCAAGAAGGAGACCATCGCCCAGCTCGAGGCGGCGCAGACTCCGGAGGAGATCCTCGACATCTTCGGAAAGGTGAACTCATGAAGGCACTGCACTTCGGCGCAGGCAACATCGGACGCGGCTTCGTCGGGGTCCTGCTCCACGAGGCCGGATACGAGCTGGTCTTCGCGGACGTCGCCGACGCTCTGATCGGGCAGATCAACGACCAGGACTCGTACGTGGTCCACGAGGTCGGCGAGGGCGCCCGCGATCACGAGGTCACCGGCTTCTCCGGGGTGAACTCGGCCTCCGACCTGGACGGGCTGCGCGAGCAGATCGTCTCGGCGGACATGATCACCACCGCCGTGGGACCGCGCGTCCTGCAGATCATCGCGCCCACCATCGCCGAGGGCCTGCGCGCCCGCGCCGAGGCCGGGGTCGAGGGCCGCGTGGCGGTCATGGCCTGCGAGAACGCGATCAACGCGACCGACGGGCTGGCGGAGGCCATCCGCGCCGCGTACCCGGAGGCCGATCAGGTCGCGATCTTCGCGAACACCGCGGTGGACCGGATCGTGCCGGATCAGGCGCCGGGCCAGGGCCTGGACGTCACCGTGGAGACCTACCACGAGTGGGCCGTCGAGTCCGCTCCCTTCCAGGGCCAGACCCCGGACGTCCCGGGCATCACCTGGGTCGAGGACCTCGAGCCGTACATCACGCGCAAGCTGTTCACGGTCAACACCGGGCACGCGGCCACCGCGTACTTCGGTCGCCAGGCGGGGATCACCAAGATCTCCGACGTCCTGGCCGATGCCCAGGTCCGCTCCCAGGTCGAGGCCGTGCTGGCCGAGACCAAGGAGCTGCTCGTGGCCAAGTTCGGCTTCGCGCCGGAGGTCCAGCAGGCCTACGTGGAGAAGATCATCACCCGCTTCACGAACCCGCACCTGCCGGACACCGTCGAGCGCGTGGGCCGTGCCCCGCTGCGCAAGATCTCGCGCACGGAGCGCTTCGTCGGCCCGGCGGCCGAGCTCGCCGAGCGCGGTCTGAGCGCCGACGCCCTCGTGGCTGCCGTCGCCGCGGCCCTGGCCTTCGACGTCCCCGAGGACCCGGAGTCCGCCGAGCTGCAGGCCCGCCTGGCCGCCGCACGCGGCGATCGTCAGGCGACCGACGCCCTGGTCACCGACCTGACCGGCATCGCCGAGGAGCATCCGCTGTTCCCAGCGCTGTCCGAGGTCTTCGCCGCGGCCTGATCACCGCGGCCTCGCCGGCCCCCGCTCCTGCCCCTTCGGGGGATGGGGGTGGGGGCCGCCGTCGTCGACGCAGCGCGACGACGTGTGACGGAGGCGGGGCCCTGTCGTCGCAGGCCGGTGCCCGCTGCCTGCACCGACACCGGTGTGCGGTCGCAGGTTTGCGGTAGCATTCCCGGCATGTGTGGAATCGTGGGATATGTCGGGCGCGCCCCCGAGATCGATGAGAACCGGAATGCTCTGAACGTGGTCCTGGAGGGACTGCGTCGTCTGGAGTACCGCGGCTACGACTCCGCCGGCGTAGCGGTGCTCGCCGACGGCGTCATGGAGGTGCGCAAGAAGGCCGGCAAGGTCGCCGCTCTGGATGCAGAGCTCGCGGCGAACCCGCTGCCGATGTCCCCGCTGGGCATCGGGCACACCCGCTGGGCCACCCACGGCGGCCCCACCGATGAGAACGCGCACCCGCACGTCGTCGCCGGTGGCCGCCTGGCCGTCGTGCACAACGGCATCATCGAGAACTTCGTGGAGCTCAAGCGCGAGCTGACCGAGAAGGGGTACACCTTCGTGTCGGAGACCGACACCGAGGTCGCCGCCTCCCTGCTCGCCGACATCTACGAGAACCAGGCTGACCAGGACCTGACCCGCGCCATGCAGCTGGCCTGCGCCCGACTCGAGGGCGCCTTCACACTGCTGGCCATCCACGTCGACCACCCGGACCGCATCGTGGCGGCCCGCCTGAACTCCCCGCTGGTCATCGGCGTGGGCGAGGGCCAGAACTTCCTGGGCTCCGACGTCTCGGGCTTCATCGATCACACCAAGTCCGCCGTCGAGATGGAGGACCGCCAGATCGTCACGGTCACCCCCGAGGGCTTCGAGATCACCGACTTCGACGGCGCCCCCTCCGAGGGCAAGCCCTTCGAGGTCCAGTGGTCCGCCGAGGCCGCGGAGAAGGGCGGCTTCCCGTCCTTCATGGACAAGGAGATCCACGACCAGCCCGCCGCCGTGCGCGACACCCTTCTGGGCCGCCTGGACGAGAACGGCAAGCTGACCCTGGACGAGCTGCGCATCGACGAGTCCGTCCTGCGCTCCGTCGACAAGATCGTCGTGATCGCCTGCGGCACCGCCGCCTACGCCGGCCAGGTCGCCCGCTACGCGATCGAGCACTGGTGCCGCATCCCCACCGAGGTCGAGCTCGCGCACGAGTTCCGCTACCGCGACCCCATCGTCAACGAGAAGACCCTGGTCGTCGCGCTGTCGCAGTCCGGCGAGACCATGGACACCCTCATGGCCATGCGCCACGCCTCGGAGCAGGGCGCCAAGGTCCTGGCGATCTGCAACACCAACGGATCCTCCATCCCGCGTGCGGCGGACGCCTCGCTGTACACGCACGCCGGCCCGGAGATCGCGGTCGCCTCCACCAAGGCGTTCCTGGCGCAGATCACCGCCGCCTACCTGCTGGGCCTGTACCTGGCGCAGCTGCGCGGCAACATGTTCGCCGACGAGATCCAGGACGTCCTGGAGGAGCTCCAGGCCATGCCGGAGAAGGTCCAGGCCGTCATCGACGAAGAGGACCAGCTCCGCCAGCTCGGCAAGGACTTCGCGGAGACCACCTCGGTGCTGTTCCTGGGCCGCCACGTCGGCTTCCCGGTGGCCATGGAGGGCGCGCTCAAGCTCAAGGAGATCGCCTACATCCACGCCGAGGGCTTCGCCGCCGGCGAGCTGAAGCACGGTCCGATCGCCCTGATCGAGCCGGGCCAGAAGGTCTTCGTGATCGTGCCGTCCCCGCGCGGCCGCGACTCGCTGCACTCCAAGGTCGTCTCCAACATCCAGGAGATCCGCGCCCGCGGTGCCGAGACCATCGTGATCGCGGAGGAGGGCGACACCTCGGTCGAGGACTACGCCAACCACGTGATCCGCATCCCGCAGTCGCCTACGCTGCTCCAGCCGCTGCTGGCCACCGTGCCGCTGCAGATCTTCGCCTCCGCCATGGCCGAGGCCAAGGGCTACGACGTCGACCAGCCGCGCAACCTGGCCAAGTCCGTCACGGTCGAGTGACCTCTCGCGCGGCCTGATCCGCGCAACCCGCGCGGCGGCCCGGCATCCCCTGCTCTTCAGGGGATGCCGGGCCGCACGGAAGCATGATCTCAGCGGCCGAGCGGGCGTGGTGCCACCACGCCTAGGCTGGGAGCAGAGCGTCCCGGGGAGCCCGGGGCACGCACGACGAGAGGAGCACCGATGTCGAGTATCGGCAAGAACCTGCTGGGCGAGCCCGATCCCACCCTGCTGCAGGAGAACGCGGAGATGGTCGCGCGCTTCGACGCCGGCGACGAGGCCGAGGACCTGGCGCCGGCCTTCCCCAAGGAGCAGCTGCCCTGGGCGATCCTGGCCGAGGAGGCGCTGGCCGACGGCCGGACGCTCGAGGGCTACGCCTACGCCCGAGTGGGCTACCACCGCGGTCTCGACGCCCTGCGCGCCAGCGGCTGGAAGGGCCACGGCCCGGTGCCGTACAGCCACGCGCCCAACCGCGGCTTCCTGCGCGCGCTGTCGGCTCTGGGCCAGGCGGCAGCGGCCATCGGCGAGCTCGACGAGGCCCAGCGCATCCAGAAGTTCCTCAACGACTCCGACCCGACGGCGGCCGAGCAGCTCCGGAGCTGACGTCGACCCGGAGGGGCGGCCTGATGCCGTGACGACGATGCCGGCACGGCGGTCCGCTGCCCCGTGGCTGCACGGCCCACCGACACCTGGCGCGGGCCGCCGAGATCCATCGCTGGCGTCGACCCCAGCGACGGCCTGATGACGAACGGCGCGGTCGCACTCCCTGCAGCAGGGGTGCGGCCGCGCCGTTCGTCGTCGCCGAGCAGCGAAGGCCCGGACGGCTGATCAGACCGCGGAGGCCTCAGCCGTCTCGACGGAGCTGGCCTGACTGGCCGCCAGGCTCTCGCGCACGCGGGCAGTGGCCTCGACCAGGTGCTCGAGCGAGGTGCGGGTCTCGTCGTAGCCGCGGGTCTTCAAGCCGCAGTCGGGGTTGACCCACAGCAGCTCGGAGCTGACGTGCTCGAGGGCCTGGGTGAGCAGCGACTCGATCTCGTCGGTGCTGGGCACGCGCGGGGAGTGGATGTCCCATACGCCGGGGCCGAGCCCGCGCTCGAAGCCGACCGCGCGGACGTCGGCCAGCACCTCCATGCGCGAACGGGCCGCCTCGATGCTCGTGACATCGGCGTTCAGCGCGTCTACGCCGGCGATGACCTCGCCGAACTCCGAGTAGCACAGGTGCGTGTGGATCTGCGTGGCGTCGTCGACCGAGGAGGTCGCCCGGCGGAAGGACTCGACCGACCAGTCCAGGTAGGCGCTGCGATCGGCTCGGCGCAGGGGCAGCAGCTCGCGCAGGGCCGGCTCGTCGACCTGGATGATGCCGATCCCAGCGTCCTCGAGGTCGGCGATCTCATCGCGCAGGGCCAGGGCCACCTGATCGGCGGTCTCTGCCAGCGGCTGGTCGTCGCGCACGAACGACCAGGCCAGGATGGTGACCGGCCCGGTGAGCATGCCCTTGACCGGCTTGTCGGTCTGCTGCTGCGCCCAGGTGATCCACGGGACCGTGAAGGCCTCGCCGCGCAGCCCCTCGCCCTCGCGGGAGACGTCGCCCCACAGGATCGACGGACGCGTGGCTCGGGAGCCGTAGGACTGCACCCAGCCGTTGGCGGTCGTCGCGAAGCCGTCGAAGTGCTCGGCGAAGTACTGGACCATGTCGTTGCGCTCCGGCTCGCCGTGCACCAGCACGTCCAGGCCGAGCTCGTCCTGCAGGGCGATGACCCGGGAGATCTCCTCGCGCAGGAAGCCGTCGTAGGCGGCGTCGTCGATCCGTCCGGCGCGGTGATCGGCGCGGGCGCGGCGGACCTCCCCGGTCTGGGGGAAGGACCCGATCGTGGTGGTGGGCAGCACTGGAAGGCGGCCGCTGCCGAACGAGCGTTCCGCCTGGGCTGCGCGACGCTGCTCGGCGGTGCCGCGCTGCGAGTCGGCCTCGGTGAGGGAGGCAGTGCGGCCGCGGACCTCGTCGATGCGCACACCCGGGGCCGCAGCGCGGGTGCGGCGGGCCTCGTCGGCCTCCTGCAGCTCGGCGGCCACGGCCCCGCGGCCCTCGGCGAGCCCGCGTGCCAGGACGGCGACCTCGCGCACCTTCTCGTCGGCGAAGGCCAGCCAGGACCGGATCTCGGGGTCGAGCTCGGGCTCGGCCTCGAGGGTGTGCGGCACGTGGATCAGCGAGTTCGACGTGGCCACGGAGACCCGGGCGCCTGCGTCGCGGAAGCCCTCGAGCCGCTCGAGTGCGGCGGAGAGGTCGGTGCGCCAGACGTTGCGCCCGTTGACGACTCCGGCCACGAGCACCGGGGCGTCTGCCGAAGTGAACAGGCCGAGCTGGTCGTCGGTGAGACCGCCGCGGATGAGGTCCACGTGCACGGCCTCGGCACCCGAGCCGGTCAGCGCGCCGAGCAGCTCGCCCGCATCGCCGTAGGGGGAGGTGAGCAGCAGCTGGGGGCGCTCGTCGAGCCCGCCCAGGTATCCGGCCGCGCGCTCGATCGCCGCGCGCAGGTCCTGCTGAGAGAGGCGGGAGTGGTCCGCGACCAGGGCGGGCTCGTCGATCTGCACCCACTCGGCGCCGGCATCCTTGAGTGCTGCGAGGATCTCGCCGTAGACCGGCAGCAGCTCCTCGAGACGATCCAGGGGCTCGATGGGCTCGGCTGCGGTGCCGTCGTCCTTGGCCAGGGCCAGGAAGGTCACCGGGCCCACGAGCACGGGGCGCAGGCTCCGGCCCTGCTCGGAGGCCTCGGCCAGCTGCTCCAGCAGGCGGCCGGGCGCTGCGGCGAACTGCGTCTGCGCGCCGATCTCGGGCACCAGGTAGTGGTAGTTGGTGTCGAACCACTTGGTCATCTCGAGCGGCTGCCGGGCGTCGTCGCCGCGGGCCAGCACGAACTCCCCGGAGCGGTCCACGGTTCCGGTCTCGGTGCGCAGGTCGCCGAAGCGCGTCGGCACCGCGCCGACGGCGATCAGGGTGTCGAGCACGTGGTCGTAGAGCGCGTAGGAGCCGGGCACGGCCGAGGCCTGCGCCAGGCCCAGCCCCTCGAGGCGCTCGGCGGTGGAGGCACGCAGCTCGGCGGCGGAGGACTCGAGCTGCTCCAGGTCGCTGCGTCCGGCCCAGTGCGACTCGAGCGCGCGCTTGAGCTCGCGGTTCGGGCCGATGCGGGGATAGCCCAGGATCGTGGCGGTCGGGAAGGCGGCGGGCTGGGCGTCGTTCGAGATGGTCACTGCGGTCTCCTCATAGGTGCGGATGGGGCGCCCGTCGGCGGGCTGGGATGCGGGGATGAGTCCGGCGAGTCCGGCTGAAGGGGTGGGGCGGGGCAGATCGAGCTGCTCCAGGACGTCCAGGGCGGCCTCGTGCTGGTTGAACGTGTAGAGGTGCAGCCCGGGAGCCCCGGAATCCAAGGCAGCGCGTGCGCTGTGCACGGCAGAGCGGACGCCGATCCGGTGGCGCTCGGCGTCCGAGTCGGCCGTCTCGAGCTCGTGGGCCAGCAGCGGGTCCGGCTCCAGGCCGGCCAGGTCGCAGATGCGCAGGTACCGGCGCAGGCTCGTGACCGGCATGATCCCGGGGATGATCGGCAGCTCCACTCCGGCGCGACGAGCCCGGGACACGAAGGCGGCGTAGTCGTCGGCCTCGGGGTAGAGCTGAGTGATCGCGAAGTCGGCGCCGGCGCGCTGCTTGGCCAGCAGCACCTCGAGGTCCTGGTGCACGGAGGTCGACTCGGGGTGCTTGATCGGATAGGCGGCCACGCCGATCGAGACGTTGCCGGCGCACAGTTGGGCGGCTCGGCCGCGCTCGACCGAGCGGATCAGGTCCACCAGATGCCGGGCGAAGGGCAGCTCCTCAGGGCCGGGCTCGACGGCCGGATCCCGGTCCCCGCGCAGGGCCAGGACGCCGCGCACGCCCAGGTCCAGCAGCTCGTGGATCAGCTCGCGCAGCTGCGTCTCCGTGACTCCCGTGCACAGCACGTGGGCCAGGGGGCGCAGCGGGGTCTCGAAGATCAGGTGGGACAGCAGCGCCATGGACTGGACGCGGCGCTGCGGATCGACCGCCGCGGTGACCGACACGTAGTCCGGCACCGTGGGCGCCAGGGCCTCGATGGTCTGCAGGAGGGACTCGGTGCTGGCTGCGCTGCGCGGCGGGTAGAGCTCGTAGGACAGCGCGGGCACCGGCTTGCGGCGCGACGGCGCCCCCGTCTCCGGGGGACGATCCGAGCGCGGTGCTGCGGGATGGTGATCGGGCATTCCGTGTTCGCCTTTCCGTGGATGCCCGATGGAGGGCAGACCACGGGGTGCGCACGGAGGCCCGCGCCGCCGCTGAAGACGCGGCGGGGCACGGGTCCGGTGGACCACGGAAGTCTGAGAAGACGCTCCATCGGTCCTGGCGGGAGCACCGTTCCCCGCGAGATCCGCGGGGATGGTTGCTGCGACGTCGACGAGCCAGGTCTCTCGGTCACTCTGGATAGATAGCGAGATAGATACCACCCCAGGCGGCCCTGCTTGTCAACCCCCGAGATCTCCCACGGCCGCCAGGGAGGGGCGCGCGATAGGATCGCCCCGGACCGTCGCGCCCTCGGCCCGTGGCGCGCGATCCGCCATGGCCTCCACAAGGCGCGTGGCGCAGCATCCAGACCTCGTGCGGGCCCAGTCAGGAGAGCAGTCGCATGCCAGCCATCTCGATCGTCGGAGCCCAGTGGGGCGATGAGGGCAAGGGCAAGGCCACGGACATCTTCGGCGGCCGCGCGGACTACGTCGTGAAGCCGAACGGCGGCAACAACGCCGGGCACACCGTGGTGGTGGGCGGCGACAAGTTCGAGCTCAAGCTGCTGCCCGCAGGCATCCTCTCCCCGCGGGCCACCCCCGTGATCGGCAACGGCGTGGTGGTCAACCCGCAGGCGCTGTTCGAGGAGATCGACGGCCTCGAGGCCCGCGGCGCGGACACCTCCAAGCTGCGCATCTCGGCCAATGCGCACCTGGTGGCCCCGTACCACCAGACCCTCGACCAGGTCACCGAGCGGTTCCTGGGCAAGCGCGCGATCGGCACCACCGGTCGCGGCATCGGGCCGGCGTACATGGACAAGATCGGGCGCCTGGGCCTGCGCGCGCAGGACATCCTCGACGAGTCGATCCTGCGCCAGAAGATCGAGGGCGCCCTGCGGCAGAAGAACGAGCTGCTGCTCAAGGTCTACAACCGCCGCGCGTTCGAGACCGACGAGATCGTGGACTACTTCATGGGCTACGCCGAGCGCATGGCGCCCATGATCGTGGACTCCACGCGCCTGCTCAACGACGCCCTGGACCGCGACGAGACCGTCCTGCTCGAGGGCGGGCAGGCCACCTTCCTGGACGTCGATCACGGCACGTACCCGTTCGTGACCTCGTCGAACCCCACCACCGGCGGCGCCTGCGTGGGCGCGGGCATCGGGCCCACGCGCCTGACCCGCTCGATCGGCATCATCAAGGCGTACACGACCCGCGTGGGTGCCGGTCCGTTCCCCACCGAGCTGTTCGACGAGTCCGGGGAGCGGCTGCGCACCGTGGGCGGCGAGTTCGGCGTGAACACCGGGCGCCCGCGCCGCACCGGCTGGTACGACGCCGTGATGGCGCGTCACGCCTCGCGGATCAACGGCTTCACGGACTACTTCGTGACCAAGCTCGACGTCCTCACCGGGCTCGAGGAGATCCCGGTGTGCGTGGCCTACGACGTCGACGGCGTGCGCCACGACGAGATGCCCATGACGCAGACCGAGTTCCACCACGCCAAGCCGATCTACGAGACCTTCCCCGGCTGGTCGGAGGACATCTCGCAGGCCCAGACCCTCGAGGACCTGCCGGCCAATGCGCGCGACTACGTCCTGACCCTCGAGTCCATGTCCGGCACCCGGTTCTCCGCGATCGGCGTGGGCCCGGGCCGCGAGAACACGATCGAGCTGCGCGACCTGATCGACTGACGTCGCCTCGCCTGTGCGATGACAGGCGCTCGGGATGGTGACAGATCGGCACCCCATCAGCCCTGATGGGGTGCCGATCTGTCATCATCCGCTGCGTGACCGTCCCGCGCGCGGACCGGGCTCGCCCGCCGTGTCGGATAGCATCTGGCAGACCCCTGGGCGTGCTGCGCCTCATCGTGCATGCAGGCGCCCCTGATCGATGCCCGTCGCGGCGCCGTTCGATCCCCGACGTCGGAAGTGACTGACCGTGTCCACACAGAGCACCAGACTGGACCCCGCCTCGGCGCGGTCCGAGGGCGAGGGCCTGCGCCGCAGCCTCAAGACCCGGCACATGACCATGATCGCCATGGGCGGTGCGATCGGCACCGGGCTGTTCGTGGCCTCCGGCAACTCGATCGCCACGGCCGGGCCCGGCGGTGCGCTCGTGGCCTACATAGCGATCGGGCTCATGGTCTTCCTGCTCATGCAGTCCCTGGGCGAGATGTCCGCCTGGCGTCCTACCTCCGGATCTTTCGGCGACCACGCGGCGCGCTACGTCTCGCCGTCCTTCGGCTTCGCGATCGGCTGGAACTACTGGTTCAACTGGGCCATCACCCTGGCCGCGGAGCTCGTGGCGGCCGCACTGGTCATGCGCTACTGGCTCCCCGACGTCCCCGCCTGGGTCTGGTCGGCGCTGTTCCTGCTGATCGTCTTCGGGCTCAACGCCCTGTCCACGCGGGCCTACGGCGAGGGCGAGTTCTGGCTCTCGGCGATCAAGGTGGCCGCCGTCGTCGTCTTCCTGGTGCTGGGCGTGCTGATGGTGCTGGGCATCATGGGCGGCGACGCCCCCGGCTTCGGCAACTGGACCGACGGGCAGGCGCCGTTCGTGGGCGGGCCCATGTCGATCCTGGCGATCTTCATGGTCGCCGGCTTCGCGTTCCAGGGCACCGAGCTCGTGGGCGTGGCGGCCGGTGAGGCCGAGGACCCCGAGCGCACCGTGCCCAAGGCGATCCGCACCGTGTTCGTGCGCATCCTGCTGTTCTACGTGCTGGCGATCATCGTGATCGGCTTCCTGCTGCCGTACACGCACCCGAACCTGCTGGCCTCGGACATCGAGGACGTCGCGATCTCGCCGTTCACCCTGGTGCTGCAGAACGCGGGCGTGGCCTTCGCCGGCTCCGTCATGAACGCCGTGATCCTCACGGCCATCCTCTCGGCCGGCAACTCCGGGCTGTATGCCTCCACGCGCATGCTCTGGTCCATGGCCACCGACGGCAAGGCCCCGGCCTGGCTGGCCAAGGTCAACCGCCGCGGCGTGCCCATGCGGGCGCTGCTGGTGACCTCGTCCTTCGGCCTGCTGGCCTTCCTCACCACGTTCATCGGCGAGGGCGCGGCCTACACCTGGCTGCTCAACGCCTCGGCTCTGGCGGGCTTCATCGTGTGGGCGGGCATCGCCTGGACGCACTACTGCTTCCGCCGGGCCTTCAAGGCGCAGGGGCGGCCGCTGTCCGAGCTGCCGTTCCGCTCACGGTTCTTCCCCGCCGGCCCGATCGTCGCGCTGATCATGTGCCTGCTGGTCATCCTGGGCCAGGGCTACGACGCCTTCGTGACCGGGACAGTGACGCCCATGTCGCTGCTGTCCTCGTACGTCGGCCTGCCGCTGTTCCTGGCCTTCTGGATCGGGCACAAGCTGAGCACCAAGGAGCCGGCCGTGGATCCCGCGCAGGCGGATCTCTCGCGCGGCTGAGCCGCCGACGCACGTTGCAGGGAGGGCCTCGGGAGACCGAGGCCCTCCCTGCAACGTGCGGGGCTCAGGCCAGGAGGATCGTGAGCAGGCTCAGGGCGCCGAGCACCACGACGGCTGCGCTGATCGCCAGGATCTCCAGCGGATCGGGAGCCGAGGACTCCAGGGCCACGCTGCGCGCCCCGCGCCGGTAGCGCAGCCCCTGCCGCAGCCAGATCCCCAGCGCCAGCACGGCTGCCGCGGCCAGCGGCAGCACCGGGGCCAGGCCGTGATGGGGCAGCCAGCGCAGCAGCAGCGCGGCCGCGACCACGAGCGCCAGCAGCGTCCGGCCCCATGCCAGCGAGGTCCGCTCGGGCTGCAGGCCGGGGTCGTCGTGTGTCGGGCGCTCTCGGGAGCGCCGGGAGCTGCGGGTCGCGATGGGCCCGTCGGCGGCGTCGAATCGGCGGGGCTGGCCGCCGTCGTTGGGGCGGGTCTGGAAGTGCACAGGCCCTCAGCGCCCGATCAGGACGCCGAGCAGCACGCCGGCGGCCAATGCGGCACCCAGAGACAGCACCGGGGCCATGATCGCCAGCGGCAGCGGGGCGCGGCGGCGCATGGCGCGCTCGACCCGCAGCCAGCGCACGCTCGCGGAGATCGCCACGACCATGGACAGGGCGATCAGCCCGGCCGCCAGCACCACGCGCACGGTCTGGGGGATCAGGTCCCCGGCGAAGGCCTCCAGCGCGATGCCGCCGGCCAGCAAGCCCAGGGCCGTGCGGATCCAGGCCAGGAAGGTGCGCTCGTTGGCCAGGGTGAAGCGCGGGTCCGGCTCGCCGCCGCCGCCGAGCAGGCGCGCTGCGAACGGGGACCGTCCGGTCTCGCCGGACGGGCGCGGGGTGCGGTTCATGACCGCCACGCTACCGGGCGCCACACGGTGTCACGGGCTTTCCGGGCCTTCCGGGCTGTCCGCCGGGGGCCATAGGCTTTCCGCTGGACGCCCGACACAGCCACCGCCCGCGGTGGCGAGACCAAGGAGGATCCCCCCGTGCGACTCGCGCTCGCCCAGATCGACCCGGCCCCGGACGTCGCGGCCAATCTGGCGACCATCCGCCGCCACGTCACCGATGCCGCCGCTCGCGGTGCGGACCTGGTGGTCTTCCCAGAGGAGGCGATGCTCGGGGTGGAGTCCGGGGTCAAGGACCGCTTCGCCGAGATCGTGGCGCGCGAGTGGGACACGTTCGTGACCTCGCTGCAGGAGCTGGCGCATCAGGAGCGGATCGCGATCGTCGCCGGAGCCTACGAGCCCTCGGACGATCACCGCCCGTACAACACCCTGGTGGCCGTGGGTGCGGACGGGTCGCTGCTGGCCACCTATCGCAAGCTGCACCTCTACGACGCCTTCTCCTACCAGGAGTCCGAGCGCATCCGCCCCGGGGATGCGGGGACGGCGAGCATCGAGGTCGCCGGTGTGCGGATCGGGCTGAGCACCTGCTACGACATCCGCTTCCCCGAGCTCTACCGCGCCCTGGCCGACGACGGCGCCCAGCTCGTCCTGGTGCCCGCGGCCTGGTTCTCCGGCCCGGACAAGGTCCGCCACTGGGAGACGCTGCTGGCCGCGCGCGCGATCGAGAACACCCTGTGGATCGCGGCGGCGGACACCTTCAACGACCACACGGTCGGGCACTCCCAGGTCCGCGATCCGCTGGGCGGGCTCACCGCCCGGGTCGAGGAGGGCGAGCGGCTGCTGATCACCCAGATCGACACCCGACGCGTGGACGAGGTGCGCTCCACCGTGCCGTCGCTGGCGAACCGGCGCTTCCGCCCCGGCTCCCTGGCCGAGCAGCCTCTGGGGCAGCAGCAGGACTGAGTCCCAGCACCGCACGAGTACGACGACGGCCGGCCGCCCCCTGCGCAGGGAGCGACCGGCCGCAGTCATCCGACAGGAGCCGCACTGATCACCAGATGCGCACGCGCTCCTGGGGGTCCAGCCACATCAGATCGGACTCCGTGGTGCCGAAGGCCTCGTGGAAGGCATCGACGTTGCGCGCCGTCTGATTGGCGCGGAACTCGTTGGGGGAGTGGACGTCGACCGCCAGGCGCTGGGCCGTGGTCTCGTCGCGTGCCTTCTGCTGCCAGATGAAGGACCAGGACAGGAACAGCTTCTGCGCCGGGGTGAAGCCGTCGTCGTCCTGCTCCTCGAAGGCCGCGGGATCCGCACCGGCGCGCTCGCGGGCCTCGTCCGGGTCGTCAGCGGTCTCGACCACGCCGCGGGAGAGCTCCCACGCCTTGTAGGCGATCGACAGCCCTCCGAGGTCGCCGATGTTCTCGCCCAGGGTCATGCGCCCGTTGACCGTCGGCGGCTCCGGGCGATCGGCGAGCTGGTCCGGCACCAGGCCGTCGTACTGGCTGACCAGGCGCTCGGTGCGCTCCTCGAAGGCCGCGCGGTCCTCGTCGGACCACCAGTTGCGCAGTCGGCCGTCGCCGTCGGCGGTGGAGCCCTTGTCGTCGAAGCCGTGCCCGATCTCGTGGCCGATCACGGAGCCGATGCCGCCGTAGTTCATGGCGTCCTCGGCGTCCTCGTCGAAGAACGGGGGCTGCAGGATGGCCGCCGGGAAGACGATCTCGTTGCGCAGCGGGTGGTAGTAGGCGTTGACCGTCTGCGGGGTCATCAGCCACTCGTGCTTCTCCACCGGCTTCCCGGCCTTGCGGATCAGCTCGGCGCGCTCGAACTCCGAGGTGCGCACGATGTTGCCCACCAGATCATCGGCGCGGATCTCCAGCTGCGAGTAGTCCCGCCACTTCTCCGGGTAGCCGATCTTGGGGGTGAACGACGCCAGCTTGCGCAGCGCCTCAGCGCGGGTGGAATCGGTCATCCAGTCCAGCGTCTCGATCGAGCGCCGGTAGGCGGCCAGCAGGTTCTGGACGAGCTCGTCCATCCGCGATTTGGCCGTGGGGGAGAAGTGGCGCTCGACGTAGACGCGGCCCACGGCCTCGCCCAGCACGCCGTTGACCAGCCCGACTCCGCGCTTCCAGCGCTCCTTGAGCTCCGGGGTGCCGGAGAGGACCGTGCCGTAGAAGGCGAAGTCCGCCTCCACGAACGCCGCCGAGAGGTAGGCCGCCCGCGAGTTCACGATCTGCCAGCGGGCCCAGGCCTTCCAGTCCTCCAGGCGGGAGGCGTCGAACAGGGGATCGAGCTCGGCGAAGAACGACGGCTGCTGATCCACCACGGTCTCCACAGCCGAGGCCGGCAGCCCGAGGCCCTCGAGCAGCAGGGCGCTCCAATCGAGGTTGCGGCTGAGCTGCTGCAGCTCCTCCAGCGACTTGGGGTTGTACATCTTGGTGAGGTCGCGGACCTCGACCTTGTCCCAGTGCCGCTGGGCGATCTCGGTCTCGAGCCCGAAGATCCGCTCGGCCTCATCGTGGGCGCGCTCGATCCCGGCGAGTTCGAGCATCCGGGCGATGTGCTCGCGGTACTTCTGGCGGATCTCGGTGTGCTGGGCCTCCCGGTAGTACTCCTCGTCGGGAAGCCCGATCCCCGACTGGCCGATGAAGACCAGGCTGCGTCCGGGATCGCCCGGATCGGCGTCGGTGTCCACGCCCAGCACCGAGGACACGCCGCGGGCCAGCAGGCGGCCGAACAGGCTGGACAGGCCCTGCACGTCCTGGACGGCGTCGACCTCCGCGAGGTCCTCGGCCAGAGGGTGCGCGCCCAGCTGCTCGAGGCGCTGCTCGTCCATGTAGGAGGCGTAGAGGTCCGCGATCTTCGCACGGATCGGATCCGGGTCCTCGCCCGGCTCCTCGGTCACGATCTCGCGCACCGCCTCCTCCGCGCGGTCGCGCAGCACGACGAAAGCGCCGATCAGCGCCTTGTCCTCCGGGATCTGCGCCTCGCGCAGCCACGGGCCGTTCACGTAGCGGAAGAGGTCGTCCTGCGGGCGGACCGTGCGATCGAAGGTCGTGGCGTCCAGGGAGGTCATGGCCTCCTCCGGCGTTTCGGCGGGAGCGGGTCCGGGTGCGGCGGTGCTGTCGGTCATACCGCCAGGCTAGTGGCCCGGGAGGGTGCCGGTGGGCCCGCTTCGCCGAGCGCGTGACGACGACGGCGGCCCCGAGCGCAGGTGCTCGGGGCCGCCGGGGTGCGATCAGGCGCCGGCGGCGATGACCTCGTCGAGCACGCCGTTCAGGGCCGTGACCTTGGGGTCGGAGTCGATCACGGCGCCGTCGGCGAAGTCGGTGAAGATGCTCAGATCCACGGCGGCGCGCACGACGGTCTGGGAGAAGTTGGCCATGATCAGGCGCTACTGCTCGACCGCGCGCACGCCGCCCACGGCGCCGTAGCCGACCAGGCCGAGGACCTTGCCGTTCCACTCGGAGCCCAGCGAGTCGACCGCGTTCTTGAAGCCGCCGGGGACGCCGTGGTTGTACTCCGGGGTGACGAAGATGTAGCCGTCGAGGTCGTCGATCACGCGGGACCAGGCCTGGACCTGCTCGGAGTCGTAGGACTTGTCCGCCATGGCGGGCAGGGTGGCCGAGGAGAAGACCGGGAGGTCGAAGTCCTTGAGGCTCACGAGCTCGAACTCGGCACCGCCCTTGGCCTGGGCGTGGCGCAGGACCCACTCGCCCACGGAGGCGCCGGCCTGCCCGTCACGAACGCTTCCCACGATGATGCCGATCTTCACAGCTGTCTCCTTGAGGTCTCCGCGCGGCCGGGGGTCGACCGCAAGTGCGTGACGCATCATCCGCTTTGTGCGTCTGCGCGGTCCAGGGGCGATGCCGTGAGTCGGCCCACGGGGCGAACTCGGCTACCGTGTGGAGCGGATCACACGCGGCGCCGCTGCGCCGATCGCACAGCCCCAGGAGATGTCATGACCGCTCCCCATCAGCAGCCCGCCGAGGATCGGTCCCCGGCAGCCCACGAGGATCCCACCCCGCCCGATGCGCGCCGCGTGACCCCGTCCCCGCAGCGGATCGCGGAGGGGGCGCAGAAGCTCTCGGAGTCCGGCATCCCGCAGGCCCTGGCAGATCTGGCGCAGGCCTCGGACAAGGCGGCCGCGCTCAACGCGCACGGCGGCGAGCTCAGCGAGAAGCTCGGCATCGAGTACCTGGAGGCCTCGGCCCAGCGGGTGGTCGCGCGCATGCCGGTCGAGGGCAACCGCCAGCCCGTGGGCCTGCTGCACGGCGGGGCCACGATCTCGCTGGCCGAGTCGCTGGGCTCCATGGGGGCCTTCATCCACGGTGCGGGGCTCGGGCGCGTGGCCGTGGGGCTCGAGGTCAGCACCACCCACCATGCCTCCGCCCGCAGCGGCTGGGTCATCGCCACGGCGGAGGCGCTGCAGCTCGGGCGCTCGATCGCGACCTACGAGGTGGTGGTGCGCGCCGAGGCGGACAATCGCCGCATCTCGACCGTGCGCATCACCTGCTTCCTCAAGGAGCTCTGACCCCCTCTCCTTCCGCCGAGTGGATCCCCAGTTGCACTGTTCTGCCTCTCAGCGCAACTGAGTACCCACTCGGCGTGTGCGGGGAGGCTCAGAAGAGGCGGGACGAGGCGATCTCGGCGCCCTGGGCCAGTGCCTCCAGCTTGGCGGCGGCGATCTGCGGGTGGATGCGCCCGCCCAGACCGCAGTCGGTCGAGGCGATCACGCGCTCGCGACCCACGACCGAGGCGAAGCGCTCGATGCGCTCGGCCACCAGCTCCGGGTGCTCGACCACGTTGGTCGCATGCGAGACGATGCCCGGGATGATCAGCTTGTCCTCGGGCAGGGAGACGTCCTCCCACACGCGCCACTCGTGCTCGTGGCGGGCGTTGGCGGCCTCGAAGGAGAACGCGCCGGCGTTGATCTGCAGCATGGTGCGCACCAGGTGCTTGAACTCCAGATCCGTGGTGTGCGGGCCGTGCCAGGAGCCCCAGCACAGGTGGAACCGGACCTGCTCGGCGGGGATGCCCTCGAGCGCGTAGTTGATCGCCTCCACGCGCTTGGCCGTGAACGCCAGGTAGTCCTCGACCGACGGCTCGGGGTTGATCTGATCCCAGTTCTCCGCGATCGAGGGGTCGTCGATCTGCACGATCAGCCCGGCGTCGGTGATCGCCCGGTACTCCTCGCGCATGGCCTCGGCGCATGCCTGCAGGACCTCGTCCTCGTCGCCGTAGTGCTTGTCCTCCAGGCGCGCGCACGACCCCGGCGAGAGTGAAGCCAGGTAGCCCTCGGACGCGCCCGTGATCTCCAGCGCGCGCTTGAGGTTGGCGATGTCCCGGGCGACGGCCTCCTGGCCGACATAGCGGATCGGGCCCACGAACTCGGGGAACGGCGGCATATTGCCGGTCGAGATCCCGCTGGAGGGGTCGGTGTAGGCGTCCTGGAAGCGCTGTCGGTCACGACGGTCGCCGAAGCTCGTGAGCCGCACCTGACCCGGCTCGGAGCGCACCGCCGTCTGGCTCCAGAGATCGACCGAGCCGGGGCCCAGCCCGTCGAGGCGGTCGAAGATGTAGTGCCACCAGGCGCCGTAGTCGGTGTCCTCGGACATGGCGTGGCCGTACTCGCCGTCGTTGACGACGTCGATCCCCAGGTTCTTCTGGCGCTGGACGACGTCGACGACGGACTCGGTGAGCAGCTGGTCGTAGTCCTGTCCGCCGGTGCGGGCGCGGTTGGCCTCGATCAGCTGATCGGTGCGCGGCAGGGAGCCGGCGTGGGTGGTGAGGATGCGGTTCTCGGAGCGGTGCATGAAGAGGTTCCGTTCTGTGTGAGAGGGGTATCCACTCGGAGGTGGGGAGAGGGGTCAGAAGAGGCGGCTCGAGGCGATCTGCGCGCCCTCGGCCAGCGACTCGAGCTTGGCCATGGCGATCTGCGGGTGCAGACGGCCGCCCAGCCCGCAGTCGGTCGAGGCGATGACGCGCTCGCGGCCCACGACGGAGGCGAAGCGCTCGATGCGCTCGGCCACCAGCTCCGGG
This sequence comes from Kocuria palustris, assembly GCF_016907795.1. NCBI lineage: Bacteria > Bacillati > Actinomycetota > Actinomycetes > Micrococcales > Micrococcaceae > Kocuria > Kocuria palustris. The sequence continues at coordinate 1,391,797 of NZ_JAFBCR010000001.1, read as the reverse complement.
TGCTCGACCACGTTGGTGGAGTGCGAGACGACGCCCGGGATGATGACCTTGTCCTCGGGCAGCCCGGCATCCGCCCACTCGCGCCACTCATGGCCGTGACGGGCGGAGGCCGCCTCGAAGGAGTAGCCGCCGGCGTCGATCTGCAGCAGGGGCTCGATCAGGTGCTTGAGCTCCAGGTCGGTCGTGTGCGGGCCGTGCCAGGAGCCCCAGCACAGGTGGAATCGGATCTGCTCCTGCGGCAGCCCGCGCAGCGCGTGGTTCAGCGCCTCGATCCGCAGCTGGATGAAGGAGCGGTAGTCCTCGAGCGAGGGCTCCGGGTTGATCTGGTCCCACGACTCGGCGATCGAGGGGTCGTCGATCTGCACGATCAGCCCGGCGTCGACGATCGCCTGGTACTCCTCGCGCATGGCATCGGCGCAGGCGTAGACGAGCTCCTCATCGGTGGCGTAGTACTCGTTGCTCACTCGGGCGCAGGAGCCGGGGGACAGCGCGGCGATGAAGCCCTGCTCGGCGCCGGAGCCCTCGAGCGCGGACTTGAGGTTCGCGATGTCCGCCTGCACGGCGTCGTGGCCGGTGTAGGTCAGCGGCCCGGTGATCTTGGGCTGGGCCACCCGCTTGCGGGCGGTGAGGATACCGGAGGACTGATCGGCGTAGGCCTCGGCGAAGCGCTGGCGGTCGCGGCGATCGGCGAACGACGTCAGCACGGTATTGCCGGGCGAGGAGCGCCTGGCGCCGGCGTTCGGGTCCCAGCGGTCCTCGTCGGAGGGGCTCAGCCCGCCCAGGCGGGAGAAGGAGTAGTTCCACCAGGCGCCGTAGTCCACGGAGCTGGACATGGTGTGGCCGTACTCGCCGTCGTTGACGATGTCGATGCCGATCTCGGACTGCCGGGCGACGATGTCGCGTACGCCCTGCTGCATGGTGGCCACGAGCTCCTCCCACGAGATCGTGCCGGCCTGGTAGGCATCGTTCGCGGCCAGCAGCTCGGGGGTGCGGGGCAGGGAGCCCACGTGGGTGGTCTGGATGCGGTCGGTGTTCAGCATGCGCGAAGGCACGTCCTTTCCATCGGTCCTGGCGGGAGCACCTCTGCGCTGGGGACGGATCCCCGCATGGTTGCTGCGACGTCTTCGAGCCAAGGTCTCTCGGTCGCTCGTGATGGTGACGCCGATCATCCTGCCATGCCGCGGGCGTCGCACCCAACCCACGAAAGCCGCCGAGTGGATCCCCCGTTGCGCTGTTCGCCCGAACAGCGCAACGGGGGATCCACTCGGCGGGGTGGGGGGGGTGGGGGAACGGAGGGTCAGCGGGGCATCGCTGCCGGGTCGTCGAACTCCTCCGGGGCGCGGAAGCGGGTCACGCCGCGCCGCTTGGCCAGCACAGCGCCGATGATCCACAGGAGAGCGAACAGGCCCGCCGTGAGCAGGATCTGCTGACGCACGCCGGGCACCGTCATGCCCAGGATCACGACGGCCACCATGCCCGCCAGCGCCACGTAGGACAGCACCGGGTAGCCCCAGGCCCTGAGCACGAGCTCGCGGCCCTCGCGCTCGGCGCGGCGGCGCAGCACCAGGTGGGAGACGATCGTCATGGTCCAGATGACGATCAGGGTGGAGCCCACGATGTTGAGCAGGATGCCCAGGATCTCCTCGGCCCACAGGTAGTTCAGCCCGACCGTCACGAAGCCGAAGGCCACCGAGGCCAGCACCGCGGCCACCGGCACGCCGCGGGGGTTGGTCCTGCTCAGCGCGGCCGGTGCCAGGCTGCGGTGGGACAGCGAGAAGATCATCCGCGAGGCGCCGTACAGGTTGGCGTTCAGCGACGACAGCAGCGCGACGGTCACCACGACCGCCATGATGGAGGCGACGGCCGGAAGCCCCGCGGTGTTGAGTACGGCCACGAACGGGGAGGCCAGCAGGTTCTCGTCGTTCCACGGCATGGCCAGGACCATGATGGCCACGGAGCCCATGTAGAAGATCAGGATGCGCCACACGATGGTGCGGATCGCCCGGCCCACGTTCTTCTCGGGGTCCTCGGTCTCGGCCGCCGCCACGGCCACGATCTCGATGCCGCCGAAGGCGAAGGCCACGATCAGCAGGCCGGCGGCCACGCCTCCGATGCCGTTGGGCATGAAGCCGCCGTGGGCGGTGAGATTGGCCAGGCCGGGCGCCTCGGCCGTGGGCAGCAGGCCGATCACGAACAGCCCGCCGATCACCAGGAAGACGACGACGGCGGCGACCTTGAGCAGCGAGAACCAGAACTCGAACTCGCCGAACTGCCCCACGCCGATGAGGTTGATGGCGGTGAAGATGATCATGAAGATCAGCGCGAGCAGCCACTGCGGGGCGATGGGCCAGGCGGAGACCAGGATCTGGGCGGCCGCGGTGGCCTCGGCGGCGATCACGATGATCAGCTGCACCCACCACAGCCAGCCGACGGCGAAGCCCGCGGCCGGGCTGACGGCTCGGCCCGCGTAGACGGAGAAGGCGCCGGAGGTGGGGTGATCGGCGACCATCTCGCCGAGCATGCGCATGATCAGGATGATCAGGAACCCGGCGACGACGTAGGACACGAGCACCGACGGCCCGGCGGCGGCGATGCCTGCCCCCGAGCCGACGAACAGGCCTGCGCCGATGGCCGAGCCGAGGCTCATCATGACCAGGTGGCGGCCCTTCATGTGGGCCTTCAGGTTCGAGTCCTGGGGGCCGTCTGCCCCGGGCGCTGCGGGAGCGGTGGTGCTCTGCGAATGGCGTCCGCGACTGGTCGCGGGCGAGGATCCGGAACCCATGGGGGCCTCCTGGTGGTGAGGGCGCCGGGGGATCGGCCTCGGGCGCCTGTGCTGCACGTCACGATCTGATGGCGACACACTAGGCCACCCCGAGGGCGAGTTCCGGGCCTCGGCGGAAGCCTTCGCGAGCGTCGGACGATGCGCCCCGTGATCCGCGTCTCACGGGTGGGATCGTCCGGCGTGCCTGCGCGCAGCGGGCGGGGGCGTCCGCTGCGCGCAGGTGTGTGACATCAGATCGTCTCGGGGCCCTCCGAGCCCGCCTGATAGTCCTGCAGCGGCACCAGGCCGTCCGCCACGGCGTCGATCGCCGGCTGCACGATCCGCCAGCAGTGCTGCGAGGCCTGGGCGCTGACGCTGAAGGAGCGGTCGCCGTCGAGCATGCGGCGCACCACGGAGCCGTAGGCGGAGAAGGGCGACTCGGGGGTGGCTGAGGACAGGGTCACCCGCGAGGTCCCGCGGGGGTCGAAGGGGCCGCCCGCGCTGAGCTCGAGGCTGATCTCGCCGGTGGCCAGGTCCACTCGCAGGATGTCGCCGGCGGGGTCGCCGAACTCCCGGGCCCCGGCGGGAACGGGGCGGAAGCGCACCAGCACCTCCTGATGCGGCGAGCCGATGGCCTTGCCGGAGCGCAGGTGCACGGGCACGCCCTGCCACCGCCAGCTGTCGACCTCGACCGTGAGCCGGGCCCAGGTCTCGGTGCCGTTGGCGGGATCCACGCCCTCCTCGTCGACGTACGACGGCAGCTCGCGGCCATCGATGCTGCCGGCCGTGTACCGACCCGCGGCCATGTTCTGCTCGATCGGGCCGATCACGCTGGTGCGGGCCAGGACCTGGGAGATCAGCTCCGGGATCTCGCCATCGGCGATCGACGACGGCGGGTCCATCATCAGCACGCCCATGACCTGCAGCAGGTGGGACTGGTGCATGTCGCGGATGGCGCCGGTGGCGTCGTAGAAGCCGGCTCGGCCCTCGAGGCCGAGCGTCTCGTCGAACGTGATGGAGATGGACTCGACCAGATCGCGGTGCAGCAGCGGCTCGATGATCCGGTTCGCGAAGCGCAGGCCCACCAGATCCAGCACGGCGGGCTCGCCCAGGAAGTGATCGATCCGCAGGATCCGGTCGGCCGGGACCAGGCGATCGGCCAGGCGGTTGAGCTCGCGGGCGGAGTCCTCGTCCGTGCCGATCGGCTTCTCGAGCGCCAGCCAGAGGTCCTGGGGCAGCTCGATCTCGCTCAGCGCGTCGAGCACCTTGCCGGTCACGGCCGGGGCGAGGGCGAAGTAGAGCACCACGCGGCCGTCGTCAGCGTGCTCGAGCAGCTGGGCCAGCTCCTGCGGGGAGGAGGCATCGGCGGTGACCCATTCCGTGGTCTGGAGGGTCCGCTCGACGGCCGGACCGGCGGAGTCGCCGAAGGCCTGGGCGACCGTGTCCCTCCAGTCCTGCTTGTCCGTCCGCGCGCTGCCGATCACCCTCACCTGCCGCTCGGGCTGCAGGGCCAGGACCTCGCCGAGCCCTGGCAGCAGCAGACGGGAGGTGAGGTCGCCGGAGGCGCCCAGGACGATCAGGGTGGTGGGGGTCGTGTCGGTCATGGCTCCCACTGTAGGCAGGGCCTGCGACGTCCGCCCCCTCTGCTGTGATGGGGCCATGAGCCACGACAGCACGCGCCCCGCCTCCGTCCCCCTCGAGGACTACGCCCTGCTCTCGGATCTGCGCACCGCGCCGCTGGTCTCCCGCGACGGCAGCGTGGACTGGCTGTGCTTCCCGTCGGTGGACTCCGCCGCGGTGTTCTCCGCTCTGCTCGGCGAGCCCGACGACGGCCGCTGGCAGCTGAGCATCGCCGACGGAGAGGTCGTCTCGCGGCGCTATCGACCGGGGACCTTCGTCCTGGAGACGCAGTGGCGCTCGCCGAGCGGGTGCGCGACCGTCGTGGACGCCCTGCCCACCGGCGACGACCGGGCGAACCTGGTGCGGGAGGTGACCTGCACGGAAGGGGTCGTCACGGTCGAGCACGATCTGCGCATCCGCCCCGACTACAACCGCAGCTCCCCCTGGGTGCACCTGCGCGAGCTGCCCGAGGGCGGCAGCGGGATCGTAGCCATCGCCGGGCCGGACATGCTCGTGCTGCGCGGCCCGCTGCTGTCGGCGCAGGAGGACGACGACTCCCGCCACGACCTCAGCGCCGAGGGCGAGATCGGGCGCTGGCTCGGCGGCTCCTTCGAGCTGCAGGCCGGGAAGACCCAGGCGTGGGTCCTGACCTGGTGCTCCTCCTGGGGCCCTCTGCCGGAGGCCGTGGACGCTTCCGTCGCGCTGGAGCGCACCGAGTGCTACTGGCGGGACTGGCGGGACGCCACCTGCTCCCAGCAGACGGTCAGTGAGGGGCAGGAGCGGTCGCTGCTCGTGCTGCGCGCGCTCACGCACGGGGAGACGGGCGGCATCGTGGCCGCCCCCACCGCTGGGCTGCCCGAGGACTTCGGCGGGGTGCGCAACTGGGACTACCGCTACACGTGGCTGCGCGACGCCTCGCTGACCATCGAGGCGGTGGTGGATCACGGCCACACCGAGGGCGCCCGCCACTGGCGGGACTGGCTGCTGCGCGCGGTCGCAGGCGACCCGGAGCGGATCCAGATCATGTACGGGATCGACGGACGCCGCAGGCTGCCCGAGCACGAGCTGGAGCATCTCTCGGGCTATGAGGGGTCGCGGCCGGTGCGCATCGGCAACGGCGCGGTAGATCAGTACCAGGCCGACGTGATGGGCGAGGTCATGCTCGCCCTGGCCGCGCTGCGCGACGCCGGCGAGCCGGAGGACCTCTGGTCCTGGGGCCTGCAGAAGACCCTGCTGCGCTACTGCGAGCAGCGCATCGACGAGCCCGATCACGGCCTGTGGGAGATGCGCGGGGAGCCCGCGTTCTTCACCCACGGGCGCGTGATGATGTGGGCGGCGTTCAACGAGGGGCTGCGGGCGGTGTCTGAGCACGGTCGGATCCGCGACGGCGTGGCCGAGGTCGACGGCTGGCCGGACATCGCGGACCAGCAGCCATCCGAGGGCCATGAGGACGCGATGCCCGAGGCGGAGACGGTGATCCTTGCCACCCCGGAGGAGATCCGACGGTGGACGGAGCTGCGGGACCGCCTCCACTCGGAGATCATGTCCGAAGGCTGGAACGAGCAGCTGGGCTCCTTCACCCAGACCTACGCACCCGGCCACGGCAGCCAGGAGGTCGACGCCTCGCTGCTGCAGCTGACGCACACCGGGTTCATCGCGGCCGATGATCCCAGGATGCTGGGCACGGTGTCGCGGATCGAGCAGGACCTGGTCGACGAGCACGGGTTCGTGGCTCGCTACCGCACCGCCTCGGGCTCGGACGGGTTGGCGGGCGGCGAGTACCCGTTCCTGCTGTGCCTGGCCTGGCTGGCCGAGCAGTACGCCCGCTCCGGACGCGTGGAGGACGGGCGAGGGGCGCTGGATCGGCTGGAGGGCTGCGCCAACGACCTCGGGCTGCTGGCCGAGGAGTTCTCGCCGGAGCACCAGCGCCTGGCGGGCAACTTCCCGCAGGCCTTCAGCCACCTGGGCCACCTGCGCGCCGCGCAGGCTGTCGAGCGGGCCGAGGGCTCAGCGCGGGAGGCGGCTCAGGCGAACAGCCCCTCGTAGGCCTCCCGGAAGCGCTCGGCGACCCGATCCCAGTGCTCACGGACCTCCGGGTTCGGGTCGAACGTGTGCGCGTACGGCGGATCCACGGGCTCGATGTCCGGGGAGAGGACCTCGGAGGCCAGCATGGCCGTGCCGCGCAGGGTCGAGCGCTTGAAGGCGGCCTGGACGGCGCTGCGCCCCAGCAGGTCAGAGAGCTGCTGCTGCAGGCCCGGGACGGACTGGGTCATCCCGCCTGCGGTCACGAGGCGCTCGACCTCGCCGGAGGCCTCGGTGAGCTGCTGGGCCACGCGGCCGTAGGCGGCCACCACGCCCTCCATCACGCCGCGCAGGATGTCCTCGGGGCTCGTGGCCGCCGAGAGCCCGAGCACGGCGGCGCGGGCGTCGCCCACCCATCCGGTGGAGCGCTCGCCGGTGAGGAACGGCAGGACCAGCGGGGTCGTGGGATCGATCGGGCGCTGGGCCACGTCCTCGGGGGAGAGGTCCTCGGGCAGGCGCAGGGTCTCCTCGGCCCAGGTGACGGCGCGGCTGGCGTCGTTGATGGCCCCGCCGAGCAGGCAGCGGGTGTCGTCGATGCGGTAGCACCACAGTCCCGACGGGATGGTCTCGGGCTGCTCGTGCAGCAGCACGCGCATGGCCCCGGAGGTGGCCATGGAGGTGACCATGGTGGTCGCATCCCGACCGCCGGAGCCCACGTTGGCGCTGAGGCCGTCGGCCACGGGGGCGAACCACTTGGCCTGGCGCAGCGCCGGCCACCGCTCGGCCACGGCCGGGGGCACCTCGCGGATGGGCTGGTTGGGGCGGGCGATCAGCGACAGCGACTCTCGCTCGACCTGGGCCAGCTCGAGCATCCGATCCGACCAGTCTCCGGTGCGCCGATCCAGCAGACCGGTCCAGGCGGCGGTGGAGGTCCCCACGCGTGCCTTGCCCAGCAGGCGCAGGTGGAAGTACTCGCCCAGCGACATCCACCGGGTCGTGGCGGCGAAGGCCTCCGGCTCGGTCTCGCGCAGCCAGCGGAAGCGCGGCGTCAGATAGGACGTGTGCAGGCGGGTGCCCGTCAGCTGCTGGATCTCGGCCTCGTCGACCTCCTGGCGCAGCGCGGCCAGTTGCCCGCAGGAGCGCGAGTCGGCGTAGGTGTAGCAGGTGGTGGTGGCGCGGCGACGGGAGTCGGTGCCCACCAGGGAGGTGGCGAAGGTGTCGATCGCGACGCCGCCCACCCGGCCGACGAGCTCCTGGCGCGAGCCGATGATCTGATCGATCAGGCGGCACAGCTCCTCGACCACCTGATCCGGATCGATCGTGCTGGTGCCGTCGACGGCGGTGGTGAAGTGGTGCGGGATCTTTTCCCGGTAGCCGCGCACCGGCGTGCCCGTGGCGTCGTGGAGGCTGCCGCGGGTGGCGGTGGAGCCGACGTCGAGGGCGAGGACGAGGGGATCGACGGCGTCCTTGAGCGGGACGGCGAAATCCACGTCGTCGTCGATCTTGGGCGGACGGGGTGCGGACTTGGCCACGTGCGGGTCCTTTGACGAGGGTCTCGGTGCGGCGGGCCGGCCCTCGGCCGCGGTGCCCGCTGCGAAGTCGACGGGATCCGAGCCCTGCGTGCAGCGGCTGATCCCCGCGGTCGACGTCGGCACCTCATCGTATCCCGGCTGAAGGCGCCGCGCGCCGGTCCGGCCGGGGCCGCGGACGTTCCGAGCCCGGCAGATCGACGACGCCGACCGCAGGGCAGAAGAAGGCCCGCCCCGTCCTGCGCGGTGCAGGGCGGGGCGGGGCGGGCCGAGGCTCGCGGGCGTGCGTTCGGAATCAGCGGCGGTTCTTGGAGGCCGAGACCCGGTTCACGATGATCAGGATGATGCCGACGATGAACAGCAGGCCGCCGAGCAGGCCCAGGCCGATGCCCGCGAAGGCGCCGCCGACCATGCCGCCGACGCCGACGTCGGTGATGTAGACCGAGTCGTTGGAGACGTAGGGCGAGCAGCTGAGGCGGTACTCGCCGGCCTCCTTGGTCTCGAACGTGCCGAGCAGGGAGAACTCCTCCCCGTCGGTCGTGGCGGTCTGGTCCGCGCCCGAGGTCTCGAGCTCGAGAGTGTCGAACTCCGGCGTGTAGATCGAGCACTCGTCCACGGAGTCGGTGGTGGTGGCGAACACGTAGTACTCGGTGTCCGCCTCGAGCGTGCGGGTGGTGCCGGACGGGGTGTCGGCGATGTCGTTGGCCCCGCCGGCGATGCTGGTGAAGAATACGATGATCGCGATGATGCCGAGCAGCACGCCCAGGCCCAGCGAGACCAGGCCCATCCACAGCGGGGGCTTGCCCTTGCCCTCGGGCCGGCTGCCCTGCGAGCTGCCGTACGACCCGCCCTGGTAGCCGCCGGACGGCGTGAACTGGGGCGAGCTGCCGCTTCCGCTGCCGCCGCCTGCGGGGCGGTACTGCGGTGCGCCGGAGCTCTGGCCCTGCTGCGAGGACGACGGTGCGCCGTAGGACGGGACCTGCTGCGAGGAGCCGGAGTCTCCCTGCGAGGGCTGGGACTGCGGCGCGCCCTGGTTCTGCTGCCAGCCGCCGCCGAAGTTCGGGGCGGAGTGCTGGGAGCCGGAGGAGCTGCCGTTGCTGCCGGGGTCCTGAGGGGATCCGTTGGTGGGAGTGCTCATGGGGAGGGTCCTTTCGCGAGGAAGGGCGGTCGAGCTCGAGTGTTCACTATAGAAAATACCCGGATGGGGCGATACGGCAAGCCCTGCGTCGGAAGATTTCCGCTCCGAGGCGCGTTCAAGAGAGAATCGGGGCAGTGCAGGCCGCAGTCCGCCTGCCCGCTCGCATCCGTCGTCCGCCGCGGTCTCCTGCCGCGGCGGCACCAGAGGAGAGATCCGTGCCGCAGCTTCGTTCCGCCACCTCCACCACCGGCCGCAACATGTCGGGCGCCCGCGCGCTGTGGCGCGCCACCGGCATGGGCAGCGAGGACTTCGGCAAGCCGATCGTGGCGATCGCCAACTCCTTCACCCAGTTCGTGCCCGGCCACGTCCACCTCAAGGACATGGGCCAGCTCGTGGCGCGCGCGGTCGAGGAGGCCGGCGGCGTGGCCAAGGAGTTCAACACGATCGCGGTGGACGACGGCATCGCCATGGGCCACGACGGCATGCTCTACTCGCTGCCCAGCCGCGACATCATCGCGGACTCGGTCGAGTACATGGTCAACGCGCACTGCGCCGACGCCTTGGTGTGCATCTCCAACTGCGACAAGATCACCCCGGGCATGCTCATGGCCGCCATGCGCCTGAACATCCCCACGATCTTCGTCTCCGGCGGGCCCATGGAGTCCGGCGAGGGCGTCGAGGGCGTGGTGGAGCACCGCGTGGACCTGGTGGATGCCATGTCCCTGGCCGTGGACGAGTCCGTGACCGATGACCAGCTCGCGCTGATCGAGGAGTCCGCCTGCCCCACGTGCGGCTCGTGCTCGGGCATGTTCACGGCCAACTCCATGAACTGCCTCACCGAGGCCCTGGGCCTGTCCCTTCCGGGCAACGGCACCACTCTTGCCACGCACATCAATCGCAAGCGCCTCTTCGAGGAGGCCGGCGCCCGGATCGTGACCTCGGCCAAGCGCTATTACGAGGACGACGACGACTCCGTCCTGCCGCGCTCGATCGCCACCCCGGAGGCCTTCGCCAACGCCATGACCCTGGATGTGGCCATGGGCGGGTCCACCAACACGGTGCTGCACATCCTGGCCGCCGCGCAGGAGGCCGAGGTCGACTTCACCATGTCGGACATCGACCAGATCTCCCGGCGCGTGCCCTGCCTGGCCAAGGTCGCCCCGAACTCCACGAAGTACCACATCGAGCACGTCCACCGGGCCGGCGGCATCCCCGCGATCCTGGGCGAGCTGCGCCGCGGTGGGCTGCTGGACGAGGACGTCCACACCGTCCACGCCGCCACCATGGGCGAGTGGCTCGACGAGTGGGACATCCGCTCCGGCAAGGCGACCGAGCAGGCGAAGCACCACTTCCTGGCCGCTCCGGGTGGGGTGCGCACCACGCAGGCGTTCTCGCAGGCCAACGAGTACGAGGATCACGACCTCGACGCCCAGGACGGCTGCATCCGCTCGGTCGCCCACGCCTACACCAAGGAGGGCGGGCTGTGCGTGCTCTTCGGCAACATCGCCGAGGACGGCGCGATCATCAAGACCGCGGGCATCGACGAGTCCCTGTTCCACTTCAAGGGCTCCGCGTTCGTCGTCGAATCCCAGGACGAGGCCGTGTTCGAGATCCTGTCCAAGAACGTGAAGTCCGGGGACATCGTGGTCATCCAGTACGAGGGCCCCAAGGGCGGGCCCGGCATGCAGGAGATGCTCTACCCGACCTCCTACCTCAAGGGCCTGGGCCTGGGGAAGGAGTGCGCGCTGATCACCGACGGCCGCTTCTCCGGCGGCACCTCGGGGCTGTCGATCGGGCACATCTCCCCGGAGGCCGCCGCCGGCGGTGCCGTGGGCCTGATCGAGCAGGGCGATGAGATCGAGATCGACGTCGAGAACCGCATCCTGCGCGTGAACGTGGACGACGCCGAGCTGGCGCGTCGTCGCTCCGAGAAGGGCGAGGCACCCTGGAAGCCGACCAAGCCGCGCGAGCGCAAGGTGTCCAAGGCCCTGAAGGCCTACGCCTCCATGGTGACCTCGGCGGACAAGGGCGCGGTGCGGGTCGTCGAGGACTGAGGTCCTCGAGCTCGGCGCTTCACGTGCGCAGTCGGGGCACCAGCCGCAACTCGCCGGAAACCTGGCTGGTGTACATTGCACCAACTGCTGGGAACGGCCTGTGATCGCTCCGGCAGATTCCTCTGAGAAGCGGGAGTGCACATGGAGCAGCTCACTGAGCTCGTCGGCAGCGTCGGCAATTTCATCTGGAGCTGGATCGTCTTCGCGATCCTGATCGGCACGGGTATCTACCTGACGATCAGGACCAGGGCGGTCCAGTGGCGGTCCGTCCCGGAGATGTTCCGGGTGCTGCGAGACCCTCCCGGTGAGGACCCGGACGGCAAGAAGTCGATCTCGTCGTTCCGCGCGTTCACCGTCTCGGCGGCCTCGCGCGTGGGCACGGGCAACATCGCCGGCGTGGCCATCGCGATCAGCGTGGGCGGACCCGGCGCCGTGTTCTGGATGTGGGCCATCGCGGCCATCGGCGGCGCCAGCGCGTTCGTCGAGTCGCTGCTGGGCCAGCTCTACAAGCGCAAGGGCGAGACCGGCTACTACGGCGGACCGGCCTACTACATGACCTACGGGCTCAAGAAGCACTGGATGGGCATCCTGTTCGCGGTGATCATCACCGTCACCTACGGCCTGGTGTTCAACTCGGTGCAGTCCAACGCGATTGTGGACTCGCTGTCGGGCTCGCTGGACATCGACCCGTCGGCCGCCGGGGCCCTGCCCTTCAAGCTGATCGTGGGCGCAGTGGTCGTCGTGCTGACCGCCTCCATCATCTTCGGCGGCGCCCGCCGCATCTCCGCGGTCACCCAGGCAGTCGTGCCGGTCATGGCCATCCTGTACGTGCTGCTCGGGCTCCTGGTCGTCGTCCTGAACATCGGCGAGGTCCCCGGCATGGTCGCCGACATCGTCCTGGGCGCCTTCGGCATCCGCGAGTTCGTGGTGGGCGGCTTCATGGCCGTGTTCGTCCAGGGCCTGCGCCGCGGACTGTTCTCCAATGAGGCCGGCATGGGCTCCGCGCCGAACGCCGGTGCCTCGGCCTCCGTCTCTCACCCGGCCAAGCAGGGCTTCGTGCAGTCCCTGGGCGTCTACTTCGACACCTGGCTCGTCTGCTCGGTCACGGCGTTCATCGTGCTGCTGTCCAACCCGAGCTTCGGCGACTCTGCCCAGGGCGCCTCGCTCACGCAGACGGCACTGGGTCTGCAGCTGGGCACCTGGGCGGTCCACTTCCTGACCATCGCGATCTTCCTGTTCGCCTTCAGCTCGGTGATCGGCAACTACTTCTACGGCGAGGCGAACATCATGTTCCTCACCCGCTCGCGCGCGGTGATGAACGGCTACCGCCTGCTGGTGCTCCTGTCCGTGATGGTCGGCTCGGTGGTCGCCCTGGACCTCGTGTGGTCTCTAGCCGACGTGATGATGGCGATCATGGCCACGATCAACCTGATCGCCCTGATCCTCCTGGCGCCCATCGCTGTCAAGGTGATGAAGAACTACGAGGCCCAGCGCCGCCGCGGCGAGGAGCCCACCTTCAACGGCTCCGACATCCCGGGCTTCACCGGGCTGGACGCCTGGGACGGCACCGACGTGATCACCACCGGGGCGTTCTGGACCCAGCAGATGAAGCGCGTGGGCAAGGCCTGATCCGCTTCCGCCGCTGAACGACGACGCAGCCCTCCTCCCAGCCATAGCGGCGGGGAGGAGGGCTGTCTCGTTGCGTGCAGCCCTAATGCTCGATGAAGCATTGATCTGACCGCAGGGCCCGAATCTCTCGAACTGAAGGAGAATCGGGTCCGCGGCTGGAATCGTCCCATGTCAGGAAGTGTGCTCCCCGCGCATGCGGGGATGAGCCGGCGCAGGACGCCTACAATGCCGCCTCCGCGTCGTGCTCCCCGCGCATGCGGGGATGAGCCGAGACTTGTTTGCAAGTCTGAGCCTGGTATAGAGTGCTCCCCGCGCATGCGGGGATGAGCCGCCTGAGCACCGTCACCCCGTGACGACGTGACGGTGCTCCCCGCGCATGCGGGGATGAGCCCTCGATCCGATCCTGCCGATCGGAAGGCTGGATGTGCTCCCCGCGCATGCGGGGATGAGCCCATCGCCGTGTCCATCTGGCGCGGCATCGGAGAGTGCTCCCCGCGCATGCGGGGATGAGCCCGGGCAGGTCAACGCGCCCACGAAGGCCACCGTGTGCTCCCCGCGCATGCGGGGATGAGCCGCCCGATCTGCCCGATCATCGCCGACCACTCTTGTGCTCCCCGCGCATGCGGGGATGAGCCGTCAGTGGCGCTGTCAGCGATGGCCAGCAGCACGTGCTCCCCGCGCATGCGGGGATGAGCCCGGGCCGCGCTCCATCGCAGTGACCCACTGGCAGTGCTCCCCGCGCATGCGGGGATGAGCCGGAGGACGCGCTGGACCTGCCCAAGACCACGGAGTGCTCCCCGCGCATGCGGGGATGAGCCCTTCCAGAACTCGTCAAACGTCACCAGGTCAGGGTGCTCCCCGCGCATGCGGGGATGAGCCCCGGGTGAATGCAAGCCACTCCTGTTCCACGTTGTGCTCCCCGCGCATGCGGGGATGAGCCGGTGCCGCGAGCGCGGTGGGGGTTTCAGATGATGTGCTCCCCGCGCATGCGGGGATGAGCCCAGGGCTCGGGGATTGCGCTGGTGGGGTCGGGCGTGCTCCCCGCGCATGCGGGGATGAGCCCCGGCGGGTGGCCGGCAGCTCGAAGATCGGGGTGTGCTCCCCGCGCATGCGGGGATGAGCCTGGTCTCAGTCCACGTCGCATAGCGCGAGTTCTGTGCTCCCCGCGCATGCGGGGATGAGCCCGTGGGTGACACCCCGAACCAGACGCTGTCCTAGTGCTCCCCGCGCATGCGGGGATGAGCCCTACGCCGCGAACGGACACACCGCGGCGGACGCGTGCTCCCCGCGCATGCGGGGATGAGCCCAAGACCCAGAACTCGCGCTATGCGACGTGGACGTGCTCCCCGCGCATGCGGGGATGAGCCGGGCCGGGGATCGGCGGCGCGTGCGGCGGCGTTGTGCTCCCCGCGCATGCGGGGATGAGCCTCGCCCGCCTGGACTGCGAGGCTCCCCTATAGGGTGCTCCCCGCGCATGCGGGGATGAGCCGCCAGGCCGGTACATTCCTTTCGCAAATCCGCGGTGCTCCCCGCGCATGCGGGGATGAGCCCCTTGCTGACAAGGTTCAGGAGGAGTCGGGCGTGTGCTCCCCGCGCATGCGGGGATGAGCCGGCACGCGCGCCGCCGGAGGCAGCCTCGGCCATGTGCTCCCCGCGAATGCGGGGATGAGTCGGGGCCGCTATGGGCCGTGCCGGATCGCGTGGGGTGCTCCCTGCGCATGCGGGGATGAGCCGCAGCCGGACCAGGTGCTCCAATGAGCAGTGGTGCTCCCCGCGCAAGCGGGGATGAGCCCTGGCTGCCGGTGTCCCGGCAGGCGCTGTCCGAGTGCTCCCCGCGCATGCGGGGATGAGCCCGGACTCGGGGGTGCGGGTCGCCGCCGCGTACTCGTGCTCCCCGCGCATGCGGGGATGAGCCCCGTGATGGCTTGCAGCTACACCAGCTGGGAGAGTGCTCCCCGCGCATGCGGGGATGAGCCGGTGCTGTATGCGGGCGCGGAAACCCGGCTGGGGTGCTCCCCGCGCATCTGGGGAGGGGGTGGGTGCCCTTGCGACGCCGTGCCTGAACCTGGCGTCTGCCGCTGATATGGGGATGAGTCCGACCCGTAATGAGCGCTACCGTTCTAGTGGCAAATTTTCCCTGCGCGCGCGGGGGTGAGCCGTATTAGGCTACGAGGCCTTTGGCGCCTTGATCTGGCTCCCCGCGCATGCGGGGATGGAACGCGACACTGAACTCCGCTGCCGGTCGGACGGGACCTGACGCATCTCGCCGCGGCGAGGCGTGCCGATTTCGTCTACGAATAATGCATGATCATTGTCAGAGGCGACTCCTAACGAAGGCGCTGCCGACTCGACGATGAGGGCATCCATGGACCTGCCGGAGGATGTGTGGCGGCTCTGGGGCAAGACGCCAGGACTGGCTCCAGGGGCAGACGCTGAGGGAACGTGGCTGGCGCTGCATCAGCATCTGCGGGATTCGGCGGACGTCGGCATGGAGCTGGCTGACCGCTGGTTGTCGAACGCCCTCTTCCAGAGGTTGAACCGGATTGCCGATGGCGAGGTCCAGGAGCTCGTCGGATTCCTTGCGGGAACGCATGATCTGGGCAAGGCGCAGCTGAGATTCCAGGCCCAGGTCCGTGATTCTCCACTTGATGAGCGATGGCGACACGTCCAGGGGATGCGGGCCATGCCGGATCTGGCATTGGATGATCGCATCGAACGAGGCCATGCCGTCCATTCGGATGCGATTCTCTTCAGGTGCCTGCAACGGTTCCATCCGAAGGTGAAACCACGAGCGATCAGCTCGGTGACGTCCATCGCCGGCTGTCATCACGGCAAGCCGAGCGGCCTCGGGGCAGGGCAGCGTACTGACTCCGCTAGGCACCGGATCGATGAGTGGCTTATTAAGCACGGCACTGCATGGGAAAATCTCTGGATCACCATGATTGACGACATCGTCGATCGCACCGGCTCAGCCGAAGTCCTGGCGCGAGTGCTGGAGCGCGGTGGCCTGTCTGTTGCGGACCAGCTGATGCTGTCTGGTCTGGTGACCATGGCGGATTGGATCGCCTCCAATCAGCAGCTCTTCCCTCTGACGGTGTCAGGTCGAGTGCCGGGTAAGGCATCGCGTGCCGAGGGCGCGCTCAACGCCCTGAACCTCACCACCGCATGGGCTCCGCACGTTGACGGGGAGGTCCCCTTCCGCGAGCGCTTCGGATGGCGGGATGAGGCGGAACTCAGGCAAGCGCAGCTCGACGTCGTCCGCATCGCAGGAGCTATCGGGGCGCAGCCTGCGTT
This sequence comes from Kocuria palustris, assembly GCF_016907795.1. Taxonomy (NCBI): domain Bacteria; kingdom Bacillati; phylum Actinomycetota; class Actinomycetes; order Micrococcales; family Micrococcaceae; genus Kocuria; species Kocuria palustris. The sequence continues at coordinate 1,375,750 of NZ_JAFBCR010000001.1, read as the reverse complement.
GATGATCGTCGAGGCGGAAACAGGCTCCGGAAAGACCGAAGCAGCACTGCTGGCTGCTGAGATCCAGGCGGCCAATTTTGGCTCAGGGGGAGTTGCCTTTGCCCTGCCCACGATGGCCACTGCGGACGCCATGTTCGCTCGAGTCCAGACCTGGGTCCGCTCGACGAGCGCTGACGAAGACCAGCTGCACTCCCTGTTCCTGGGCCATTCCCGAGCTGCGCTGAATCAGGACTACGCGGACCTGGTGGGCAGGACCCGATCAATCGCTTCCGACACCCCAGAGCAGCATCTGGACGTGGTCGCCCATCAGTGGCTGAGTGGTCGTCGACGTGGACTGCTCTCGGAGTTCGTCGTGTGCACCGTTGATCAGATCCTCATGTGCGCTCTGGCGACCAAGTACGTCACTCTTCGGCACCTGGGCTTGGCAGGGAAGGTTGTCGTCATCGACGAGGTCCACGCCTATGACGTCTATTCCACGAGCTACATGCACCGCGCCCTCATGTGGTTGGGGGCCCACGGCGCCCCGGTCATCCTCTTATCTGCCACTCTCTCGGCCGCTCAGCGGAGAGGCCTGGAGAGTGCCTATGCACAGGGACTGGAGGGGCACTGGGGCCAGGTGCTGGGGGATGGTTTTCCGTGGGACGAGACGGCGGAGCCGACCGAACCGGAGGTGGAATTCCCTCGCGTGACGGTCGTGACTCGAGACGGTTCTCTTTCAGAGGGGATCACGGCCCCGGAAGGGCACCGCAAGGCGGGAATGCGACTCATCGGCGACGAACTCAGTGTGCTCTGCCTCGAGCTGGAACCTTTGGAGAGGGAGGGGGGCGTTGTCGGGATCGTCTGCAATACGGTGCGACGCGCCCAGGAAGTCTACGGACAGCTGTGTCGTCGCTTCCCTGAGGACTCCCTGGAACTTCTCCATTCGCAGTTCACCGCCGCAGATCGAGCCGATCGAGAGCAAGGGCTGGTGAGGTGCCTCGGGCCGGATTCCCATAGAGGGGATGGTCGCCCGCAGCTGCGGATCGTGGTGGGGACCCAAGTTCTGGAGCAGTCTCTGGACATCGATTTCGACCTGCTGATCACTGACCTCGCGCCTGTGGATTCGCTGGCGCAGCGGGCTGGGCGATTGCATCGTCACCAGAGGCCCGACGAGGACCGACCCAGCTGGTTGAGCGCCCCCATGATGCTCATCCGAGGCGTGGACGCCACAGGCGATGTCCCTGTGTTCGACAAAGGCTCGACGGCGATCTACGGCGATCGGGTGCTTTTGGCGACGATGCATGTGCTGGCCGGTGCATGGCGAGGTGAGCCGTGGTGTCTCCGTCACGACGTTCCTCCTGCGGTGGAGGCCGTCTACAGCTCAGATCTCACGGTTCCGGCTGCATGGGCGGGGTCGTATTCCCAGGCCCGGGCTGAGGAACAGGCCCGGTCGGATTCCGCCCAGCGACGCGCTTGTGCGTTCCAGCTGAGCACGCCGTTTCGCAGCGACGGCAAACTCAATCTGGCGCTGAAGAACATGCTCGACCAGGACGCGGACCGCATCGACTCGGCGGCGCAGGCTCATGTTCGGGATATAGAGCCCACGTTGGAGGTACTGCTGGTCCAGCGTACGTTCGGTGGCATCCTGCGTCCGCTGCCTTGGGTGGTGATCGGTGAGGAATCGGGCGCGGACTACTCCCTGGACGAGCTGCAGCCACCTCCAGAGCTCGCGGCGAGAGCGGTCGCAGGAAGTGCGGTGCGGTTGCCCACCTGGCTTGTACGTCCAGACGAGGCATCCTTCTCTGCCGCACTCGACGAGCTGGAGAGGCGCGGCATTCCTGGGTGGCAGCAGCACTACCTGCTCAAGGGGCAACTCGTGCTGGAGGTGGATGACGATCTGCAGGGAGTGCTCGTGAGGCGACGGTTCCAGTATGACAGGTCGCTCGGTCTGTCGCCTGTCCGGGCCAAGGCGGATGATGGCAGTAGCTTAATAGTTTCGAATCTCTTGATCTGACCTCTTAGCAGGGGTCACTCTGATCTCAGATGCAGGTCAGGATGCGGCCGGTGGTCAGATAAGGAACGAGATGGAGACCGGGATGGACAAAGCCGGATTCAATCTGCTGGACGAGCCATGGGTGCGAGTGCGCACCCTCGAGGGCTCGGTGAAGGAGCTCGGCCTCCTGGAGGTCTTCCGGCGTGCTCCGGAAATCGCAGGGCTCTCCGGGGAGTCTGCAACTCAGGATATGGCTGTCTTCCGCCTGCTTGAGGCGATCCTCTTAGCGGCCGGACGCAGGCTGCCGATCACGCGTCAGACCCGTCCCGCAGAGACATGGGAAGCGCTTCAGGAGGACCAGGCCTACGCAGTGCGCGTCGAGGAGTACCTCGAGGAGCATCGAGAGCGATTCGACCTCTTCCACCCCACCGCACCGTTCTTCCAGGTGGCTGACCTGCAGAAATCCAAGGGCGAGTATCCAGATGCCTCTGCGCTGATCCCGGATGTGGGGCCCGGCCTCTTCTCGACTCGGACGAGTGTCGATTCGCGGTCCCTGTCTCCGGCCGAGGCTGCCCGGTGGCTCGTCCACCGCCAGGCCTATGACGTCTCCGGTATCAAATCCGGGACAGTCGGGGATCCGCGGGTCACGGGCGGGAAGGGGTATCCGATCGGGACGGGTTGGGCGGGAGCCATCGGTGTCGTTCAGGTCGTCGGGCCCACACTCGAGGACACGCTGTTTCTGAATTTCCCTGCTGAAGAGCTGCTCGAACATCGCGGGTCCGGCGCCGAGGATCTGGCGCCGTGGGAAAGGTCCCCGGATGCCGCCGCGCCCCGTGACCTGGAAGAGAGCGTTCCGCGTGGAGTGGTGGACGTCCTCACCTGGCAGCAGCGGCGCGTCCGTCTCTGGCGCGACCAAGACGGCAGGGTCTGCCAGGTGCTGATCGCGAACGGCGACAAGATCCGGCGCGCCAACAGCTTTGCCGATCCCATGACGGGGTACCGCTATTCGAAGGCCCAGTCGAAGAACGGCATCGCCGTCTACTTTCCTCGCACTCATGACCCGGACCTGACCGTCTGGCGCGGAGTCCAGAGTATGTTTGCGGAGACTGCAGGTGAGGTGAAGGCCGGACGTCGACCGCGCAATCTGACGCAGCAGGTCGACGTCCTGGACGAGGCTATCTCTGAGCGCTTCGAGGGTCATCAGCTGAGCCTTCGGCTGGTCGGCGTCGAATATGGAACGCAAGATGCAGTGGTGCTCCAGGAGATCGACGAATCGATACCTGTCAGCACCCAGCTGCTGTCCGGGTCTGGGCAAGAGCTGCGTTCGGAGGCTGTCCGTGCTGTCGAGCTCGTCATGTCCTTCCGTGGCTCTTTCCGCTGGTTCGTGCAGCAGCTCGCCCTATGCTCCGGAGCCTCCGCAGATGAAGCGTCCACCGATGCCGTCGCTGTCTGGATGGCTGATCTGGAGATCGCCTTCCGCCTCTGGCTCGCGGGCCTGGGGGAGGACTTCGACCCGGCAGCCGCTGACATGGCGTGGCGGCAGATCCTCCGGCAGGTGAGCCTGCAGCACATCGCCGATGCGGTGGAGGCGGCTGGGCCGGCGGCTGCCGTCGGGCGGATGGAGGAATCGGAGTCCGGCCGGGGGATCCTTCACTCTTCGGCGCGGTACGAGTCCTGGGCGCGACAGAAACTGGCGAAGACCCTCGCGCTCCCGGAGACGACAACGACCAGCGATGCGCCCCCGCCGGCTGGGGCCATCTCGACGGAAGGCTCTCGATGACGACGACAGATTCCACCCCTGAGTTGAATGCGGGGACCGGGGCATATGTCTCTCAGCTCCAGGCGAGGTTCCTCGCCGGAGACCCGCAGGCACGCGCCATCTTGGCTCTTCTGCGGCAATGTGTCGACGAAGCCCCGGGGCACACGCCGCAGATGTGGGAGATAGCGCTCGAAGTCACTCCACAGAATCTCATCGGACGCGGGGATGAGCCTAGTCCTGCGGAATCCGCGGTGCATCAGTCGCTGACGCTGTACGGCGTCCACCAGCGAGGCAACACCTCGCAGATGCACTACAGCGATGGGAGGAGCTTCGGGTACGCCATGGGGCGGCTGATGCGCGGACGGGCACCGTCCACCAAGAAGAGATATGACGCACTGCTCGGAGCCCAGAGCCCTAGAAGCAGGGCCTATCACCTCAGGTCTCTGATGGGGCTGCTGTCCGCCGATGGGATTCCGCTCGACCACGGACAGCTCGCTTGGGACCTCTATCTCCTCCAGGTAGACCGCCACCGCGACAGCATCAGTCGTCGATGGGGGCGGGACTTCTATCGGGCGTTCTCCTCGACCGCCAAGAGCACCGACGCTGCATTCACAGAAGCTGCTTCAGACCAGCCCGCCTGATCCTCCCTGAAAGGACCTGACATGACGACCTTCATCGATTTCCACGCCTTGCACACCCTGGCCCCTAGCAACGTGAATCGTGGGGAAGACGGCTCCCCCAAGAGCGCCGTATTCGGGGGCGTGCGCCGTCAGCGGATCTCTTCCCAGGCGCTCAAGGCGGCTCAGCGCAAGGCCTTCGGCGAGCACATGGACGCTTCGGATCTGGGGGTTCGCACCAAGCGGGTGGTGGAGCTCGCCGCTCGCAAGGTGGTGGAGCTGGACCCGTCGATCGATGAGGAGAAGGCGCTCGCCTGGGCCGAGGCCGCTTTCTCGAAGGCCGGCATCAAGATCGCCGCTCCCAAGAAGCCCAAGGCTGATGAGGGTGCCAAGAAGCCTGCGGCTGGCTACCTCATGTTCCTCGGGAACCACCAGATCGAGCGCCTTGCCCAGAAGCTCATCGAGTACGGCGACGAGGGTTTCTCCACGAAGAAGGAGGCTCAGCAGATCCTCGATTCCGAGCATTCCGTGGACGTGGCGCTGTTCGGCCGCATGGTCGCCGACGATGCATCGCTGAATGTGGACGCGGCGGTGCAGATGGCGCACGGTCTGGGCGTCCACGGCGCCGAGCCGGATTTCGACTTCTACACGGCTGTCGACGATCTTCAGCGACAGGACGAGGAGACCGGTGCCGGAATGATGGGCACGATCGAGATGATGTCCTCGACCATCTACCGCTACGCGACCGTGAATGTCGATCTGCTGATCAGCAACCTCGGCTCCAAAGATGCTGCTGTGCGCGCCCTCAGAGCTTTCGCCACCACGTTCGTCGAGACGCTGCCCAGCGGCAAGCAGAACACCTTCGCTTCGCATACGCTGCCGGAGGTGGTGGCGATAGCGGTTCGGGACCGTCGTCCGGTGAGCTACGTCAACGCCTTCGAGACCCCCGTTGCTGCGGCCGAGGCGCAGGACCGTCGTGTTCTGGCGGTTCGACGGTTGGCTGAGGAAGCGCAGAGCGTGGAGTCGACCTATGGGCTCATTCCGCAGGTGAAGTCGTTCATCGCCGTTCCGAGCCTACGTGAGGCTGCTGAACCGCTGGGGGAGCCCGTTGCACTGGCCCGACTCCTCGAACAGCTGGGCGAGGTCGTGGAGTCGGTGGAGGCCGTCGGAGAGGGAACGGCATGAGCGTGCTTCTCCTACGGCTGAAGGGGCCGCAGCAGTCCTGGGGGGTCTCCTCGCGCTATCGAACCCGTGAGGCCGGGCAGGAGCCCAGCAAGTCCGGTGTTGTCGGACTGCTGGCAGCTGCCGAGGGTCGGCCTCGCGACGCGGACCTGCAGGATCTTGCCGACCTAGAGTTCGGTGTTCGTGTGGATCAGCCGGGCAAGCTGATGAGCGATTACCACACAGCTCGCGTCCCAGGTGCTGCCAACAGCTCGTTGTCCACTCGGCACTATCGGGTCGATGCCGCATACATGGCCGCAGTGGCTGGCTCGGCGGAGCTCATCGAGGCCTTGGCCGCTGCTGTCGATTCGCCGCGCTTCCCGCTGTTCCTGGGCAGGCGTGCGTGCCCTGCACCGGTCGATCTGCTCTGCGGCGTCGTCGACGGTGACGATGTCGAGGCTGCCCTACGGGACCTGGAGGCGTCTCCCTGGCTGGCCTCGACTTGGTATCGCAAGGAGGCGCCCCAGCAGGTGATCCTCCCCCTGGCCCGCGATGCTCGCCCGGGGGAGGTGGGTGACACCGTGCAGGACGTCCCGGTTAGCTTCGACTCCCGGCGCCGCACATATGCCACTCGCGGTGTCTACCGTCCGGCCCCGGTCCTCGTGGAGAATCCTGACGGCCAGGCGGAGACGGACCCGTTCTTCCAGACAGCGAAAGCCGGATGATGTTCTTCAGTCGATTCCAGATCAATCCGCAGCGACGCGAGGCCAAGAAGCTGCTGGCGAATCCACGGGCTATGCACGCCGCCGTCGAGTCCTGCTTTCCGCCGCCACGACAGGAACCCGGTGAGGGACGACTCCTCTGGCGCGTGGACCGTGAGGCCCACGACGTCCGTCTGTACGTCGTTTCTCCCGATCGTCCTGAATTCAGGCATCTCGTGGAACAGGCGGGGTGGGAGCAGGCCCCCGGCGAGACCACGGACTATGGGCGTTTCCTGCAAGGGCTGCAGAAGGGTCAGCGCTTCGGGTTCCGTTTGACCGCAAACCCGGTCAAGCGGAAGTTCGTCCATGGCTCTCGTGGCAAGGTCCTACCGCTGGTCGGTGAACAGGCATGCATCGAGTGGCTGGATCGGCGAGCCGGCGGCTGGGGCTTCGCTCTGCGGCGCCAGCAGCTCCCGGACGAGATCGTCACCGAAAGGGCTCCAGACTTCCCTGCCGCACATGTGATCGGGCGGGAAGACCGGTCCTTCCGCAAGGATGCCGGAGGCCCGGGGCATGTTGTCACCCAGCGTCAGGTGGCGATGACCGGAGGCCTCCAGGTGACGGATCCGGGCGTGCTGAGAGCTGCTCTCGTCAATGGAATGGGGCGCGGCAAGGCCTACGGATGCGGACTGATGACACTGGCTCGAGGTCAGGTCGGCCCGTGACGGGTGCGCCACCGCCGGAGAGTCGTGAGCTGGTCACCGCCTCAGACCGACTCAGCTTTGTATATCTGGAGCGATGCACGGTACACCGCGATGCGAATGCCGTGACCGCCACCGATGAGCAAGGAGTCGTGCATATTCCCGCCGCCGTGATCGGTGCGCTGCTGCTCGGCCCCGGCACACGGGTGACGCAGTCGGCGATGGCACTGCTGGGCTCGTCCGGGGCGACGGTGGTATGGGTCGGAGAGGGAGGAGTTCGCTGCTATGCGGCCGGGCGACCGCTGGCGGGGTCGTCCAGGATGCTCGAGGCGCAGGCTCGTGCGTTCGCCAGCCAGCGCCGAAGGTTGGAAGTCGCCCGGCTCATGTATGAGTTCAGGTTTCCCGACGAGGATGTCTCCGGGCTCACCATGCAGCAGCTGCGGGGTCGTGAAGGCGCGAGGATGAGGGCGCTGTATCGACAGCATTCCGATCGAACGGGTGTCGCCTGGGCGCGGCGGGACTACGACCCCGAGGACTTCGCAGGGTCAGACGCGCTGAACAGAGCGCTGTCGAGCGCCAACAGCTGTCTCTACGGCGTAGCGGTGGCAGTCATCCACACACTCGGCATGGCTCCTGGGCTGGGATTCGTCCATGTCGGGCACGATCAGAGCCTGGTATATGACATCGCCGACCTGTTCAAAGCCACGACTACCATTCCTGCCGCTTTCGATGTGGTGGCGAGCGGATCCGATGATCCGGAGAACGACGTCCGTCGGCACCTACGAGATCATCTGATTCGGTCCCGTGTCATGGACCGTTGCGTTGCTGTCCTGCGTGAGCTGTTCCTGACGGCCCAGGAGATTGAGGCGGAGCCTCAGATCGCCTACGACCACTCCTTGTCCATCTGGTCAGGGCGCGGAGAGCAGCGCGCTACCGCCGGGCGCAATTACGACGGGAGCGATCCGTGATGGTCCTGGTCCTCTCCGCGTGTCCGGTGGGGTTGCGCGGTGATCTCACGAAGTGGCTCTACGAAGTATCCGCGGGCGTGTTCATCGGAACGGTTTCCGCTCGAGTCCGCGAGGAGCTTTGGGAGCGGACCAAAGACACCTCGGGCAGTGGTCGTGCGATTCTCATCTGGTCCGCGCCGGGCGAGCAGAAGCTGCGGTTCGAGGTGCATCGGCATCATTGGACCCCGGTGGACCTGGATGGACTCACCCTCATGCGGCGCCCTGCTGCACCAGGCGCATCGGTGGGCGGAGCCATGCGAAAGGGGTGGAGTCAGGCCGGGGGCGCGCTGCGCGGACGTCAGTTCCAGCGCAGAAGACGCGGAAGCAAATCTGCCGAGTCGAATTGATTCCGCGGTCGTGCCCATCATCACTCCTAGTCAGGAAGTGCTCCCCGCGCAGGCGGGGATGAGCCTGCACCTACCGACCCGAAGCCGACGACACCCAGGTGCTCCCCGCGCAGGCGGGGATGAGCCGGCGTGGCACGTCCTGCAGAGCGAAGGCAGCGTGTGCTCCCCGCGCAGGCGGGGATGAGCCCCTCGCAGGCGGGCTGCTCCGCTACGGCGACGGGTGCTCCCCGCGCAGGCGGGGATGAGCCCATCGAGCTCATGTCGGCGCCGAGCGTAATCATGTGCTCCCCGCGCAGGCGGGGATGAGCCCCGGTCTCTGTACACGAACACGCTGGGGCCGTTGTGCTCCCCGCGCAGGCGGGGATGAGCCCTGCAAGGTCTCGCAATGCCTAGGGCATGTCTCCTTTATCGGCGTAGCCATGTCAGGATCGCGCTGATCACGACCGCCGCCCGATAGGTGATCGCGAGCTTGTCGTAGCGCGTTGCTAATCCTCGCCACTGTTTGACGTAGGCAAACGAGCGTTCCACGACGTTGCGGTTCCGATAGGCACCAGCATCGAACGTCGGCGGCCGTCCACCCTTACTCCCGCGTCTCTTTCGGCTCCTGACCTGGTCCTTCTTCTCCGGGATCACTGCCCGAATGCCTCGCGATCGCAGGTACTCGCGATTCGCCCTGGACCCATAAGCACGATCAGCGAGAACGGTATCCGGACGAGTGCGAGAGCGACCGCCACCAGCCCGCGGCACTCGAATATCGGCAAGGACCTGCGGCAGGATCACCCCGTCGTGGCGCTGTCCACCGGTGACCACCACTGCCAGGGGGCGGCCATTGCCGTCGACGGCATGATGGATCTTCGTCGTCAGCCCACCGCGCGAGCGACCGATGCCATGCCCGGTCGGCTCACACTCCTGATCGGGCAGATTCTTGTAATTCGACGTAGCCCCTGTGTCTTGGTCAGGGCGCGTCGTGTTCGTTGCATGCTGGTGGCCACGATTGATGGTGCCATCCACGGAGACGTTCCAGTCGATATCACCGGCAGCATCAGCATCAGAAAGTACGTGGGCCAGCACCCGGTCCCAGGTGCCATCGGCGGCGTAGCGGCGGTGACGTTTCCATACCGTCTGCCAAGGCCCGAAGTGCTCACGGGGCAGATCGCGCCAGGCGATGCCGACACGGTAGCGGTAGACGATTCCCTCGACGATTCGACGGTTGTTTTCAAACGGTCGGGCTCTTTTGCCGGCATTCGAAGGTAGGAGAGGTTCAATCTTCTCCCACTGCTCATCAGTGAATACTCGGTGTCGTTGCTTCGTAGTCACAACACCACCGTGTCAGTGCTGGAATGGTCAATAAAGGAGACACGCCCTAGTGCACACCTGCGCCGCCGGGCCTGCGTTTGCTCCGTTAGTGCAGTTTTGGGGCCCCGGATCTGCACTTGCTCAGTTTTTGCAGCCGGTGCCTGCTCGGGTGGGCGGAGTGGCTAGGACGACGACGGCGGTCCCCCTCTTTTCGCCCGTCCGCTCCTATGCGGCCCCGCCCCAACCACGCGGAACCGCGCCCAGGAGGGGAACGCGTCGGCCCGCGACGGGTGGCAGGTCCGCGAGGTACTCCCTGTTGGAGGTCGCGAGGCGGTCGGGGTCGGCGGGCCAGCTGCCCAGCACCACCCCGGCCACCTCGACGCCGCGGTGCAGCAGCGCCTCCAGACTCAGCAGCGTGTGGTTCAGCGTCCCGAGGTCCGGGCGCGCCACCAGCACAGTGCTCACCGTCCCCCCGTCACGTTCCACCGCGTTCACGGGCTCGGACGTCTCGGGAGAACTCAACTGGCCGCTGGTTTCGGCCGCCGCTCGGCCCGTTTGGGCCGCCCCGCCTGGCTCCCCACAAGCCTCCTGCAACGCCACTGCCAGGTCCGCAATCGTGCGCCGGTCCCCGTCCAGCTCCACGAGCACACCCCCGCTGCCCTCCACGATCACGAGGTCGTGGGATTCTTGTAATTCCACAATTTTCATCACGTGCTCCGAGAGCGGGAGCAGCTCCACCCCGTCGATCGCCGCCGCGGGAGGCGGGGCCATCGGCTCGGTGAGACGCTGGCCCTCGGCGGTGGTGAGTGCCTCGGAAGGCACGCCGGCGGCGCGAGCCAGCCGGGCGACGTCGTCAACGTCCCCCGGTTCCCCGCCCCGTATCCCGGTCTGCTGCGGCTTGTAGACCGCGATCCGCCGCCGGCCCACGTTCCACCCGGAGACCGTGAGCGCCGCCGTGGCGTACGTCTTGCCCACGTCCGTGTCGGTTCCCGTCACGACGACGGCGTGGCCCAGGGAGGCGACGAGGTCGCCCAGGGGATTGGTGGTCATGGTCTCTCCTGTCAGAGTGAAAGCAGTGCGGCCACGTGCGCTGGACGTGGCTGACGCGGCGGCGGGCAGTTCCTCCGCAGGGTGAGCGGCCCCTCACACGCCCTGCGGTTCGTCCCCTACCACGTCCCGGACGGTGTCCAACGCCCGGGCCAGAACGTGTAGTTCCATGTCCGCGGGAGCCGTGATGCGCAGGCGACTGATGCCGTCCGGGACCGAGGGCGGGCGGAAGCACCCCACCACCACGCCCCGGGAACGGATCACCTCCGCTGCCCGCACGGCCGACTCCGCGGAGGCCACCGGGAGGGACTGCACCGCCGCGCGGGCCGGCGGGGTGCCCAGCGCGGAGGCCACGAACCGCGCCCGCTCGTGCAGGGTCTCCACCAGTTCGGGGTGCGCCCGCACGATCCGCGCGGCCTCCGTGGCCGCAGCGGCAGAGGCGGGCGCGAGGGCGGTGTCGAAGATGAACGGGCGCGCCGTGTTCACCAGGTGCTCGCGCAGCGCCTCGGACCCGAGCACCGCGCCGCCCTGCGCGCCGAGCGCCTTGGACAGCGTCATGGTCACGGCCACGTGCGGCGATCCCGCAAGACCAAGCTCGTGCACGAGCCCCCGGCCGCCGCCCGCTACCCCGATCCCGTGCGCCTCGTCCACGAGCAGCAGCGCGTTCTCGGCGCGGCAGAGCGCGGCCAGCTCCGCGAGCGGCGCGTGGTCGCCCCACACCGAGTACACGGACTCCACGACCACGACGGCGCGCGCCTCCGCGCGCTCCGCCAGCAGCTGCGCCACGTGCGCGACGTCCGCGTGCCGCGCGATCCGCACCGGCGACTGGGACAGCCGTGCCCCGTCCACCAGGGACGCGTGCGCGTGGGCGTCCGAGACGATCAGCGTGTCCGCGTCCCCCAGCGCCGTCAGCACCCCGGTGTTCGCGGCGTACCCGCTGGAGAACGCGAGCGCGACGGGCTGGTCAGTGAGCTCGCACAGTTCGCGCTCCAGCACCTCGTGGACCCCCAGGGTTCCGGTCACCAGCCGGGAGGCCCGAGAGCCTGTGCCGTGCTCCCCCAGCGCGTGCTGGGCGGCGGCCACCACGCGCGGGTCCCGGGAGAGCCCCAGGTAGTCGTTCGAGGCCAGGTCCACGCACGCCCGGGGCGGCGTCCGCAGCCGACGTCGCAGTCCCGCCTCCGCGCGCTGCTCGCCGCGAGCGCGGAGCCAGTCGTCAAGGGGACCGACCGTCATGCCCATCCCCCGCCCGTCAGCTCCACTTCCTGCGCGGCCCGCAGCAGGGCGTAGGCGATGGTGCGGACCTCCTCGTCCGTGCAGACGTACGGGGGCATGGTGTAGAGCAGGCGTCCGAACGGGCGGAACCACACCCCCTGTTCCAGAGCCGCGCGGGTGAGCAGCTCCGGGTCCGGGGCCTCGTGGAACTCCACGACCCCCACGGCGCCGATGACCCGCACGTCCTTCACGACGCGCAGCTCCGCCGCCACGGGCAGTATCTCCCGCAGGGTCTCCTCGATCCGGGAGACGTTCGCCCACCAGGAGTCCCGCAGCATCCGCACGGACTGCAGGGCCACGGCGCACGCGAGCGGGTTCGCCATGAACGTGGGCCCGTGCATCAGCGCGCGCTGCTCCGACGCCGTGATGACCGCTCCCACGGCCTCGGACACGAGCACCGCCGCCAGGGACATGTATCCGCCGGTCAGCGCCTTGCCCACGCACATCACGTCCGGGACCACGTCCGCCCACTCACTGGCGAACCACTTCCCGGTGCGGCCGAAGCCCGTGGCGATCTCATCCACGATGAACACCAGGTCCAGCTCGTCCGCCAGCTCTCGCAGCACCCGCAGGCACCGCGGGTCGTACGTGCGCATCCCGCCCGCGCCCTGCAGCACGGGTTCCACGATGATCCCGGCGAGCTCGTCCCGGTGGGCGCGGGCGACGTTGCGCACGTCCGCGATCCACGCCTCAACGGCGGCGTCGTCGGCGTCCCAGTCCACGGCCCCGGACGACGACGGCGCTCCCGCGCCCTGCGCGCCGCTCCCACCTGGCCCTTCGGTGTCCCCGGAAGGCACGAAACCAGCGGTGTCCGAGGCCGCCGCACCGAGGTTCTCCGGGGACCGCAACCCCTCGGGATCCTCGTACCCGGACCTACGCCGGGGGTGCGCCGCGGGAGGCGGTGCCACGAACAGCTGCTCCGCCACCAGCCCGGAGAATTCGGCGTGCATTCCGCCCTCGGGGTCGCACACGCTCATGGCGCCAGTGGTGTCCCCGTGGTAGCCGCCGCGCACGGTCAGGATGCGACGGCGCTCCGGCCGCCCGAGGGCCGCCTGGTACTGCACGGCGAGCTTCAGCGCGACCTCCACGCTCACGGAGCCGGAGTCCGCGAAGAACACGTGCTGCAGCTCGGCCGGGGTGACCTCCACCAGCAGCTCCGCCAGCTCCACGGCCGGGCGGTGCGTGAGACCGCCGAACATCACGTGAGAGAACTCGGTGATCTGGTCCACGGCGGCGCGGTCCAGCTCCGGGTTGCGGTAGCCGTGCACCGCGCACCACCACGAGGCCATGCCGTCGATCGCCCGGATCCGGTCCCCCTCAGGGGTCTCCAGGGTCAGGGTCACGCCCTCCGCGGCCAGCACCGCGTGGGGTGCGGGCCCGTCCAGCGGTGCGTAGGGGTGCCACAGCAGCCCGCGGTCACGGGCGGCGAGGCGGGTGGGCTGCGCGGCGTCGTCACCCTGTTCTGCCGTATCTGCCACGGCACCCGCGGTGGGGCAAGAAGCTTCCCCGCTGCTCTCGGCGGGCGCGGTGTCGTGCGTGATCTGCGGTGCCGGGTCAGGCATTCGGCGCCACCGAGGTCCCCGCACCGCGACGCCGCACGGTCGGGCTCAGCTCGATCCTCACCCGGGTGTCGTCCTCGTCGCGCTCGGGTCCCTCGCCCGAGCTCAGCAGGGCGGCGAGCGCCGCAGACACGGGGGCGGGGGCAGCTGGCGGGGTCGGAACCGGGCCCGGGGCGGCGGAGGGCACCGCGGCGTCGTCGCCCTGACCGGAAGAGACCGGGTCGGAGGGGTCCGGACGGCCGCCCGAGGCGGCATCGGAACCGGCAGGTCCACCGGTTCCGCACGTGGACCCGCAGGGCGTGGTCGCGGGGCCCGTCGAACCTGCCTGGCCCGCCGCGGCCTGCTCGGGTGCCGCACCGTTCGAGGTGTCGGCGGGCACCGTGTCGTCGTGCTCCCTCAACGGACCCGCGCCGAGGACGGTGAATCCGGCGTCGGCAACCATGTCCAGGTCCGCCTTTGCCGCCTGCCCCTCGGAGGTGAGGTAGTCGCCCAGGAAGAGGGAGTTGACCACGTGCAGGGCGAGGGGCTGCAGGGAGCGCAGGTGCATCTCGCGGCCGCCGGCCATGCGGATCTCCTTATCCGGGCACACGAAGCGCACCACGGAGAGGATCTTCAGGCACTTCTGCGGGCTCAGCTGCCACGTGCCTGCCAGGGGCGTGCCGTCGAAGGGCATGAGGAAGTTCACCGGCACGGAGTCCGAGCCCAGCTCCCGCAGCGCGAAGAGCGCCTCAACGAGCTGCTCGTCTGTCTCCCGCATGCCCACGATCAGCCCGGAGCACGGCGAGAGCCCGGCGTCCTTCGCGCGCTCCACGGTGTCCACGCGGTCCTGGTAGGTATGGGTGGAGCAGATGGACTCGTAGTGGGACTCGGCGGTGTTGAGGTTGTGATTGTAGGCGTCCACGCCCGCGCCGCTCAGCGTCTCCGCCTGGCCGTCCTTGAGCAGGCCCAGGCACGCGCAGACCTCCACGTCCGGGTGCTGCTCCTTGAGCGCCTCCACGGTGCGGGTCACGTTGCCCACCTCTCGGTTGGACGGGCCGCGGCCGCTCGCCACGAGGCACACGCGGCTCGCGCCACCGCGGATGCCGTACTCGGCCTGCTCCACGGCCTTCTCGGGGCTCAGCCACGAGTACTTGAGGATGTCCGTCCCGGCGTTCAGGCGCTGGGAGCAGTAGCCGCAGTCCTCGGCGCACAGCCCAGACTTCAGGTTGACCAGGTAGTTCACCTTCACGGTCATCCCGAAGTGCTCGCGGCGCAGCCGGGCGGCGGCGGCCACGAGGTCCAGCATGCCGGGGTCGTCGGTGTGCAGCAGCTCGAGGGCTTCGTCCGGGGTCACGGGGTCGCCGGCGAGGACGCGCTCGGCCAGCTCGGCAGGGTTCTTGAACATTGTTCAATTATTGAACGGTGTTCAGGATTGTCAATTTCCCGGGCGGCCGTTGCGAGAGGCGGCGCGCGGCCTGGCGCTGCCGCGCCGCTGTCCTGGTCACGACGACGTCGCTCCCACCCCACGTACGCTCGGTAGAGTTTCCGCGTGGCCCGCACCCGGGCACGAGAGCAGGGAGGGACACCGTGGCACTGGACCGCGACCAGGTGGTGGACGCCGCGTGGCACATCCTGCAGACCTACGGGCTCGGGGACCTCTCGATGCGCCGCCTGGCCCGCGAGCTGGGCGTGCAGCCCGGCGCCCTGTACTGGCACGTGGCGAACAAGCAGGAGCTGCTGGCAGTCCTCGCGCAGAGCATGGTCGCCCCGCTGAGCACCTCCTCCACAGGCGCTCCCACCACAGGAGCCTCTCCCGCGGGCACTTCCCCGGCAGTCGCCGACGACGACGCCACCCTCCTCATCGCCCGGTTCCGTTCCGCGGTGCTCGCCGTGCGAGACGGCGCGGACGTGGTGAGCGTGGCCCACGCGCTGGACCCCTCGGGCATGCAGCCCACACCCCTGCTCACCGCGGCGCTGACCCGCGCGGGCATGGACCCCGCCCCGGCCGAGACGGCCGCGCTCACCCTGGTCCGCTTCACCCTGGGATCCGTGACCGCCCAGCAGACCCGCGAGTCGATGGACCTCCCCACCGCCACGATGGCCGCCGAGTTCGAGGCGGGCGTGCGCGCGATCCTGGCGTAGCGGCGTCGTCGCCCCCCTCCACCGCCCGCACCCCTGCAACAACTGAGCAGATGCCGAATTGCGGCCGCAAAACCGCACTTGCTCTGTTAATGCAGGAGGCGGGAGGGGGCTTCAGTGAGCCTGCCGGGGCCACCGCTCTCGCTGAAGCCGCCGGTCCAGACGGGGCGCCCCTGCGACTACGGAGCAAACGCAGAACTGCGACCCCGGAACTGCACTTGCTCCGTTGTTGCAGGTGGTGGGAACGCGTGCGCGCTCCTCTCCACCGCCGGGTCCGCCGTCCGGGGGTGTCAGCCGGTGCGGGCGGCGGCCAGAATGTCTGCATGACCACCGGCACCCCCTTCACCGTGCGTACACCCGTCCCCGAAGACGCCCCGGGGATCGCGAGAGTGCACACGCAGTCGTGGCGGGAAACGTACACCGGGCTCGTGCCGGAGCGGTTCTTCGACGACGACGCCTTGCGCCGTCGGGAGGAGACGTGGACCCGGATGCTCGCAGAACCGTCCCGCCGTGTACGGGTTAGGGTGGCCGTGGTGGGCGAGACGATCATCGGTTTCGCGGGCACTGGGCAGCCCCGCGAAGACGACCCCGCCCGCGAGCACGCCCTGCACCTGCTCTATGTGCTCCGCGAGCACCACGGCACGGGCGCGGGACAGGCCCTGCTCGACGCCGTTCTCGGCGGGGAGCCCGCGCAGCTGTGGGTCGCGGAGGCCAATCCACGCGCCATCCGCTTCTACGAGCGCAACGGGTTCCGGGCGGACAGCGCCTCGTTGACCGATCCCGGGCTGGAGGACCTGCGCGAGGTCCGCATGGTCCGGTGAGACCGCGGACGACGTCGCTCCCCGCCACCCACGCGCGGCACGGGACCGTGCGGCGTCGTCGTCAGACCCCCGCGCCCACGATCAGCATGGTCGCCCCGAAGACCACCCCGGAGACCACCAGCACCACGGTGGTGTAGCCGAGGATGTCCCGGATCTTCAGCCCGGCGATCGCCAGCAGGGGCAGGGCCCAGAAGGGCTGGATCATGTTGGTCCACTGGTCGCCGTACGCCACGGACATGATGATCACGGACGGGTCCACGCCCAGGCGGGCGGCGGCGTCGAGGAGGATGGGCGCCTGGATGGCCACCTGTCCACCGCCGGAGGGGACGAAGAAGTTCACGAGACCCGCGGAGAGGAAGGCCAGGAAGCCGAGGGTCTGGGGGGAGGCGACCTCCACGATGGAGTCCGAGAGCACCTGGATGAGCCCGCTGGCCGTCATGATGCCCATGATCCCGGCGTAGAGCGGGAACTGCAGCAGGATGTCACCCACGTTGGAGGCGGCGTTCTTGACGAGCGCCATGACCTCGAACGCGTTGCGGGAGAGCAGGAAGATCAGCGCCAGGAACATCCAGTTCACAATGTTCAGGGTCACGGTGCCGCCGGTGAAGTGGATGACCAGGTAGGCCACCAGGGCGAGGCCCACGAGCAGGGTGGGGATGCGTGAGGCGTCGAGGCGGTCGGCGGGCACTTCCACCTCGGGGGTGGCAATGCGCTGGTCGGACTCGGCGAGCGCGTCTGCGGTCACCGCGTGACTCGCGGGCACGGCCCGAGGCGCCACGAGCCACAGGGCGAAGGCGACGAGCACCACGGTGGCCACCGTAGCCGTGATGTTCCACCACGAGAACGTGGTCTGCGAGATGGGGATGACGTGGCCCACCTGCTTCTCGATGAACGAGCCGGGAGTTGCCGCGGTCAGCGGCCCCGAGCCCGAGTAGCCCATGTGCCACACCACGAAGCCGGAGAAGCCGGAGGCCACGAGCATGGGGAAGCTCACCGGCCTGCTGCGGCGCGAGAACCCGGCGGCGACCTCGCGCGCGAGCAGACCGCCGACCACCAGGCCGAAGCCCCATGTGATCAGTGACGCCACCGCAGCGATCACGAACACGAACACGTAGGCCGCAAGCGGCGACCGCGGGATGCCGGCGAGCCGTGCGAGAAGCGCCCGAACCGGCCGAGTGCTCGCCAGGGCGTGGCCGAGCAGCAGCACCAGCGCCATCTGGGTCATGAACTCCAGCAGCCCCGAAAGTCCCGTCCCCCACCCCATGACAACGGTCACTGGGCCGGAGTCGGTCAGGACCAGTGCCATGACCGCAACCACCAGTGTCAGGACGATCGCGAAGATCAGCGCGGAGGGGATGAACCGCTCCACCACGTAGTTCACGGGCTTCATGGCCCGGGCAAGCACGGGGTCGGCGGTCGCCGCAGGAGTTGAGGAACGGTCGGGGGAGCTCATGGCGGGCCTCTTCTTCGTTGAGGAGGGTTGACGGGTAGGCGCCGACGACGCGTGCCGGGCTAGGGCGTGTCTCCTTTATTGACCATTCCAGCACTGACACGGTGGTGTTGTGACTACGAAGCAACGACACCGAGTATTCACTGATGAGCAGTGGGAGAAGATTGAACCTCTCCTACCTTCGAATGCCGGCAAAAGAGCCCGACCGTTTGAAAACAACCGTCGAATCGTCGAGGGAATCGTCTACCGCTACCGTGTCGGCATCGCCTGGCGCGATCTGCCCCGTGAGCACTTCGGGCCTTGGCAGACGGTATGGAAACGTCACCGCCGCTACGCCGCCGATGGCACCTGGGACCGGGTGCTGGCCCACGTACTTTCTGATGCTGATGCTGCCGGTGATATCGACTGGAACGTCTCCGTGGATGGCACCATCAATCGTGGCCACCAGCATGCAACGAACACGACGCGCCCTGACCAAGACACAGGGGCTACGTCGAATTACAAGAATCTGCCCGATCAGGAGTGTGAGCCGACCGGGCATGGCATCGGTCGCTCGCGCGGTGGGCTGACGACGAAGATCCATCATGCCGTCGACGGCAATGGCCGCCCCCTGGCAGTGGTGGTCACCGGTGGACAGCGCCACGACGGGGTGATCCTGCCGCAGGTCCTTGCCGATATTCGAGTGCCGCGGGCTGGTGGCGGTCGCTCTCGCACTCGTCCGGATACCGTTCTCGCTGATCGTGCTTATGGGTCCAGGGCGAATCGCGAGTACCTGCGATCGCGAGGCATTCGGGCAGTGATCCCGGAGAAGAAGGACCAGGTCAGGAGCCGAAAGAGACGCGGGAGTAAGGGTGGACGGCCGCCGACGTTCGATGCTGGTGCCTATCGGAACCGCAACGTCGTGGAACGCTCGTTTGCCTACGTCAAACAGTGGCGAGGATTAGCAACGCGCTACGACAAGCTCGCGATCACCTATCGGGCGGCGGTCGTGATCAGCGCGATCCTGACATGGCTACGCCGATAAAGGAGACATGCCCTAGTGTACGCACGGTGCTCCCCGCGGAGGCGGGGATGAGCCCAGCGGCAGATACTCCGGGCGGGTGTTCGTGCCGTGCTCCCCGCGCAGGCGGGGATGAGCTCGTGTTCTTGAAATTACAAAACTGGATTGACGCTCCGAGTAGATCCCCGCAACCACCACTCACAGCACCAGGATCTGCGGCAGGATGCCGAGGATGATCGCGGCCACGAGCGTGAGCAGATGCAGGACCAGAAAGACCGTCGCGGTCGTCTTGACGCCGGAGGACGGGTACATCTCGCGCGGCATGCGGATGCGGGGGTACATGGCCAGCGCTGCACCCAGGATCGCCGGTGCGCCGAGGGGCAGGAACGCCACGAGCATGGCAGCGACCAGATCGGCGGTGCCGCCGAAGTCGGGCTCCGTGACCGTGTACGCGGCGGCGATCGAGAAGATGATCGTCAGCGGGGAGAGCAGCAGCACCAGGGCGAACACGACGATCGAGCACACCAGGGTGAAGACGGCGCTGCCCGGAGCGGATCGAGGGCCGATGTAGGTGGCGGCCTGCGGATAGGTCTGCGGGTACTGGGAGGTGTACGGGTACATCGCGGGCTCCTGTGGGTCGGTCGGGAGAAGGAGTTGCTGATGCAAATCTACATCGGCCTTGAAAAGTTTGCCAATGTTAACGCATTGCCGCTGCGAGCCGAGGGTGGTCCCAGGCAGCGCCTCAGCGCGTCGGAGTCCGTTGCTAGTTTCCGTGGCTCGCGAGTCGTCGTCGACGACTGACGGAGAAGGAGTGCGGGACAGGGAGATCGTGGTCGTGGGAGCGGGATTCGCCGGCGTGTGGGCGGCAGCGGGAGCCGTGCGCACCGCTGCTGAGCTGGGGCGCGAGGAGGACGTGACGGTCACCGTGGTGGCTCCGGGTGAGGACATGGTGATCCGCCCCCGGCTCTACGAGGACGATCCGTCGCGCATGCGCGTGGCGCTGGATCGGGTCCTGGGCCCGATCGGCGTGCGCCGGGTCCGTGCCGAGATCACCGGTGTGAACGTGGACGCCCACAGGGTCACGGGTCCGGACCACGACGGAAATCCGGTGGAGCTCGCCTACGACAAGCTGGTCCTGGCCACGGGCCGCACGCTGGTGAGCCCGCAGCTGCCGGGGGCGGAGCACCTGTTCGATGTCGACACCATCGAAGCCGCGGATGCCCTGCACCAGCACATCGCGCAGCTGAGCCAGGACCCGCAGCGCCCCGGTGCCTTCACTGCGGTCGTCGTGGGCGGCGGCTTCACCGGCCTGGAGGTCGCCACCGAGCTGCCCAGCCGCCTGCGCGCAGTGGCCGGCGAGCACCCGGTGCGGGTGGTCATGCTGGATCGCGCCGACGTCGCGGGCCGCGCCCTGGGTGACAAACCGCGCCCAGAGATCGAGGCCGCACTGGAGGCCGAGGGCGTGGAGGTCCGGCTGGACACCGGGATGGAGTCGCTGACGGAGGACTCCGCGCGGCTCACCGACGGCACGGTCATCGAGGCCGCGACCGTGATCTGGACGGCGGGCATGCGCGCCCAGGTGCTCACGGAGCAGATCCCGGGCGAGCGCGACGATCTGGGGAGGCTCGTCGTCGATGAGCAGCTGCAGAGGCCGGTGTCCTCACCGCAGGCTGGGACCGCGAGGTCCAGCTGCGCGGGGCGGAGGGCAAGCAGCAGAAGCGCCAGATCAACGAGGACTGGATCTACCCGTCGGTCGATGACCGCCAGGCCATCCTGGAGCTGGCGGATCACCGGAAGACCTGGCCGATCGACTGAGACCTTCTCGAGACGACCGCCGGCGCAACGGCTCGCGGACGGCGGGCAGCGGAGCCGCGCCTGCCCGACTCGGCTCAGCCGTCCGCGGACCCTCGACGGCGGCGCAGATGCTCCCGAGCCACCGCGGAGAGGTTCTCCAGAGGCAGCCCGGCGGGGCAGACCTCGGTGCAGTCGCCCAGGGTGGAGCACGGCCCGAAGCTCTCCTCGGCGGCGTCGAGCACCTTGCCGGAGCGGGTGCGGCGGTCGTCGTCGTCCTTGGCCAGCGGGGGGAGCTCGGTGAGCAGCGAGCCTACGAACAGCTGCCCGGAGCCGTTGGGGCAGGCGGCCACGCAGGCCCCGCAGCTGATGCACCCGGCCTCGGTCAGCGCCTTCATGCCCACGGGGCCTCCAGCGGCCTTGACCACGGTGCGCAGCGCGGCCTTCTTATCCACGGACAGGTCCTTCTTCACGGGGAAGGCAGCGGCTCGCAGAGGCTCGATCCGCACGCGCTCGCCGTCAGTGAAGGCCGCGACCTGCTGCTGGCACGAGGCCCGGTTGAGCTGGGGGCCGTGGGCCACGCCGTCGACCGTGACGCCGCACTTGCCGCAGATGCCCTCGCGGCAGCCGTCGTCGTAGGAGATCGGATCCATGCCCTCGGGCATCTGCTCGTTGAGCAGGTCGAGCAGCTCCAGCACGGTCGTCTGGGGGCTCACGCCAGTGACGGTGTGGGTCTCGAAGCCGCCCTCGGACTCGCCGTCGGCCTGGCGCCAGACCTCGACCTGCAGGGTGCCGGTGATGCGCATGGGACTCCTTCTGTGCCCTCGCGCCGGGACCCGGTCGCGGAAGGCGGTGTTGCAGTGCGGGGGAGGACGGCTCAGCGCACCAGGCGCAGGAGCACGGCCACGGGGATGGAGGCGTTGCCCAGGGCCACGCCGGTGCCGACCAGCCGCCCGGCCAGCTCGAAGCGCTCGCGGGCGCCGCGCTGGGCGGACAAGCCGGTGTCGTTGCCGATCTGGACCAGGCCCTGGGAGGTGTGTGCGGCCAGCGCCAGCATGGCGGCCAGGTACAGCCCGGCCACGGGCGGGCGGCGCAGGGATGCCACCAGGTTGTCGTAGGCGGCACCGGGCTCGTGACGGCGAGAGGCGGCCGGCCGCGTGCCCAGCGTGAGATCCGCCAGGTGGTAGGCCGTGAACAGCCCCAGGATGGTGCCGGTCGAGCGCATGGAGCGCTTGAGCCTCTGCCAGCGGGTGCGCCGGCGACCCTGCGGCAGCGGCCTGGGCTGAGCGGCAGCACGGCGCTCGGAGGCCTGGGCGCGCACGGTCAGCACCGCCGCGCAGCTCAGGTGGGTCAGCGCATCGGCCAGCAGCACGACCCGGAAGGCCCACAGCACGGTGCGCCGCGGCAGGACCGGCGCCCCCAGCGTGCGCAGGTGGTGGGCGTAGGAGTCGAAGCGGCCGCGTCCCAGGTAGACCTGCAGATTGCCCAGCATGTGGATCACGGTGTACCCGGAGAGCACGGCGCCGCTGGAGGCCATGGCGAGCTTCACGTCCGGGGTGGGCGGGAAGCGCTCGGAGGTCTCCAGGGCCCAGGCCCAAAGACGACCGGCGGACTCCTCGAGGGTGCGCCGCGTGGCAGGTGAGACCGCGGAGAGGACTCGCTCGGTCTCGGCACGGAGGTTCTCGGTCATGGGCAACAGCCTAGGGCGACGGGCGCCTCCGAGGTGACGACGGTATGACGCCGAGTTACCCGGCAGCCGGGGCCGGGCAGTCCACTCGGGAGATCAGCAGGCCCGTGTCGCGGTCCTGGTCCCTGAATGTGCAGCCGATCTCGTAGAGATGCCTCAGCACGACCTCGTGATTTTCGTTGCGCTTGTAGGACACGACGGAGACCGAGCCGGTGGGATCGATGGTCCAGGCGCGGTGGTCGGGATGGTTGGTGCCCCAGAGATTGGCGGCGGGCACCCGATGCTCGGCGAGCATGGGATCGGCGATCTCCTTGTCCTGCGGATACGAGATCAGGGCGCCCCGTGTGGAGTCCTCCATGAAGATGACGGTGTCCGTGGTGGCGATCAGCTGCGCTGCCGTCTCGTAGTTGTCGCCCTGCTTGGCGTCGTGCACGTTCTGGGCCAGCAGGGAGGGGGCGGCGAGCACGACGATCGCCGTCACTGCCGCCGCCATGACGGGGCGCCAGCGCACGGCGCCCAGGGCGAGCCCGAGCAGGACCATGAGCGCGGGCGCGGTGAACGCGAAGTAGCGCTCCTGGAAGTACTGTCCGCCAAGCATCTGCGCCACCAGCACGACGACCATGGGTGTGAGCACGTAGGCCGCCAGCCAGGCCATCGGCTTCCGACCGGGTCCGCGTGCCATGCCGATCAGGATCAAGACGACGATCAGCACCCCGAGCCAGGGGGCAATGGTGCGTGAGACCTCCGACCAGGGCCCGCCCCGGTTGACGGAGCTGAGGAAGAAGACGTTGCGCGTCATCCGCGGCAGGACGGCGCTCATGTCCAGCTGGATCCAGCTCACCTGTGCGCTCTGGGACGCACCCAGCAGGAGCAGCGGCACCACGGCCAGCGCCACCGCCACGATCGCGGCAAGGCCCTTCAGCAGATCCGAGCGTCGCAGCGGCAGGCATCGCAGGGTGTAGACCAGCAGGACGGTGATCGCATAGAGCGTGAAGCCGATGGCTGCGGCCTGCATCAGGGCGAACGCGACGAGCCATCGGGAGGACCGGGTCTCCCGCCAGAGCTCGAAGCACCAGAGGGCCGCCGTGGCCGCCATGGCGCCCATGGCGTAGCCGCGAGCCTCCTGCGCGGTCCAGGTGAAGCCGGGGAGCACTGCGATCACGACGGATGTGCTGAGACCGACGGCCACGATGCGATCGGGCATCCAGCGGCGCGCATAGATCATGCTGAGGTGCGTGGCAGCGGCGGCGGCGATGATCACCGCGATCGAGGACGGCGTGCGCATGGACAGCTCCGAGATCCCGAACACCGAGACCCAGGGCTGCATGACCAGGTAGTAGAGCGCGTGGACTGCGTCGACATCGCGCAGCAGACGCAGCAGCGAACCCAGGGGGCGGTCCGCAGCAGAGACCGAGGCGGCCTCGTCGTACCACATCTCGGGTCCCGTAATCCCCCAGAAGGCGACGCCGCCCGTCAGCAGCGCCGACAGCAAGACCGGCCACAAAGGCAGTGCGGCGACGGGAGACCAGGAGCCGCCCGACGAGCGCGCCTCGAGGCGGGTCTGTGCTGGGCGAGAGTCCTGGACTGCGCTCTGCTTCTCGTTGGGGCCCGACGTGCTCAGATCCAACCCTCCTCGCGGGCCCGCAGCGCGAGCTGGAACCTGTTGCAGGCCCCGAGCTGCGAGCCCAGCTCCATGAGCATCCGCCGCAGCTCCGCCAGCTCCAGGCCCAGGCGACGGGCCGCGAACTCGTCGTCAGCGCCCTCGGCGAGCAGGTGCAGCAGCTCGTGCTGCTGCGGGGTGGGGAAGGTCTCGTCCAGCTCGTCGTGATCGGCCGGGAGCTGCTCCTCCTGCTTCCGGCCGCGGTGATTCAGGGCCGAGGTGATCGAGACGACGACCTCGTCCTTCGGCGCTCTTCTCCCGTTGGAGGGATGCAGATCACGCGACAGGGGAGTCATGCCTCACATCATGGACCCGGCGGGGTCCGAATGCCATATCGATGACGACGATCCCGGGCGGACGCGCCGAGCGGCCGGGCTCATGGCTGCGACGGGGCATAGCGGTACTCGGCCTCGGTGCCTGCGGATTCGACCGCTGCGAACCCGCTGCGCTCCAGGAACGGTCCCAGGCTGGCGTGGTTGTCCGGGAGGGAGGCGCGGATCGAGGTGACGCGCGGATCCTGCAGGCCCAGCTCCAGCAGGCGGGGCAGGGCCTCGGTCGCGTAACCCTGTCCGGTGCACGACGGCACCAGGAAGCCCTCGATCTCCAGGGCCTCGTCGATGGGCGGTGCGGACCACCCGGCGATGCCGATGATCAGTCCGGTGCTGCGCTGCACGCATGCCATGGGGGAGTACAGGGACTCCGTGAAGAAGAACTCCCCGGAGTCCTGCACGGCCTGCAGGACGTCGCGGGCATCCGGAGTGGGGAACTCCGGGTGGAACTGCGGGAGGCGCTCGAACCGGCAGGCCGTCTCGACCTCCTCGCGGGTCAGCGGGCGCAGCTCGAGCCGCTCGGTGATGATGCTGTGCGCATCCAAGGGGCTGGTGCTCTCGACAGTCACGGCGGCTACCTCCGTTGCCTCGACGGACTCGAGATCTGTCGTCCGGCGCCCGGGACGGACGCGCTGCGACCGGACTCGGAGCGAATCCGTCTCAAGACTGTTTCCTGGGCATGAGTCTACGGCAGCGGCGCCCGGCCGCCCCTTCCCGGGGCGGCCGGGCGCCGCAAGGCACGACCTCAGCCGAAGTGGCGCGGGAGCGTGGCCTCGTGGGCCTCGCGCAGGCGCTCCAGCGGGACCTCGACGTGGCCCATGAGGTCCAGGGACTTCGACTGCGCGTCCACCACGCCGATGCGCGCGAACTCGTAGCCGCGCATGGTGCACATGTCCTTGAAGCGCACCTCCTCCGAGCGCGGCACGGACACGACGGCGCGGGCCTGCGACTCGGAGAACAGCATCGTGAAGGCATCCAGGCCGTCGCGCTCGCAGACCTCGCCGAGCCCGATCCGCGCACCGGTGCCGAAGCGCAGGCACATCTCGGACAGGGTCGCGGCCAGCCCGCCCTCGGAGACGTCGTGGGCGGAGTCGACCATGCCGTCGCGGGACATGTTGATCAGCAGCTCGCCCAAAAGGCGCTCGCGCTTGAGGTCGACCTGCGGGGGCTGCCCGCCCAGGTGGCCGCGCACGCGCGCCCACTCGGAGCCGTCGAGCTCATCGGCGGTGGTACCGAGCAGGTAGATCGCCTGGCCGTCTGCGGTGTCATCCCAGCCCGACGGGGTGCGCCGGCGGACGTCGTCGAGCACGCCCATCATGGCGACCACGGGGGTGGGGTGGATGGCCTCGTCTCCGGTCTGGTTGTACAGCGAGACGTTGCCGCCGGTGACCGGCACGCCGATCTCCAGGCAGCCGTCGGCCAGGCCGCGCACGGCCTCGGCGAACTGCCACATGACCTCGGGATCCTCGGGGGAGCCGAAGTTCAGGCAGTCGGAGACGGCCACCGGGCGGGCGCCTGAGGTGGAGACGTTGCGGTAGGCCTCGGCCAGGGCCAGCTGGGCGCCGCGGTACGGGTCCAAGTAGGCGTAGCGGCCGTTGCAGTCGGTGGACAGGGCCACGCCCAGCCCGGTCTGCTCGTCCACGCGGACCACGCCGGCGTCGTCGGGCATGGCCATGGCGGTGTTGCCCTGCACGTAGCGGTCGTACTGATCCGTGATCCATGCCGTGGAGGCCATATTCGGGGAGCTCATCAGCTCCAGGACGGCCTCGCCGAGGGCCTCGCCCTCCGGGCGACCGGTGTCGGCCGAGGAGCCCGTGAAGCGGTCCGCCTGCACGGCGTCCGTGCGCGCGGGGCGCTGCATGGGCCGCTCGTACACGGGGCCCTCGTGGGCCACGGTGCGCGGGTCGACGTCGACGATGACCTCGCCCTGCCAGTCGATGACCAGACGGCCGGTGTCGGTGACCTCGCCGATCCAGGAGTACTCGACCTCCCAGCGCTCGAGCACCTCCTCGAAGGCCGCAGCCTTCTCCGGGGTCACGACAGCCATCATGCGCTCCTGCGACTCCGACATCAGGATCTCGCCCGGGGTCAGCGACGGATCGCGCAGCAGCACCGAGGACAGGTCCACGTGCATGCCGCCGTCGCCGTTGGAGGCCAGCTCGGAGGTGGCGCAGGAGATGCCCGCAGCGCCCAGGTCCTGGATGCCCTCGACCAGGCTGTCGCGGAACAGCTCGAGGCAGCACTCGATGAGCACCTTCTCCGCGAACGGATCGCCCACCTGCACGGCGGGGCGCTTGGACGGTTTGGTGTCGTCGAAGGACTCGGAGGCCAGCACCGAGGCGCCGCCGATGCCGTCGCCGCCGGTGCGCGCGCCGAAGAGCACCACGCGGTTGCCCGCGCCCGAGGCGTTGGCCAGACGCAGGTCCTCGTGGCGCATGACGCCCACGGCCAGGGCGTTGACCAGCGGATTCGCCTGGTAGCAGGCGTCGAACTCGACCTCTCCGCCGATGTTCGGCAGGCCCAGCGAGTTGCCGTAGCCGCCCACGCCGGCCACGATCCCGTGCACCACGCGCTGGGTGTCCGGGTGGTCGATCTCGCCGAAGCGCAGCGGATCCATCACGGCCACCGGGCGGGCGCCCATGGAGATGATGTCGCGCACGATGCCGCCCACGCCCGTGGCCGCGCCCTGGTAGGGCTCCACGTACGACGGGTGGTTGTGCGACTCGATCTTGAAGGTCACGGCCCAGCCGTCGCCGATGTCGGTCACGCCGGCGTTCTCGCCCATGCCGACCATCAGGTCCTTGGTCATCTCCTCGGAGACCTTCTCGCCGAACTGGCGCAGGTGGACCTTGGAGGACTTGTAGGAGCAGTGCTCGGACCACATGACCGAGTACATGGCCAGCTCCGCCGCGGTCGGGCGGCGCCCCAGGATCTCGACGACGCGGTCGAACTCGTCCTGCTTGAGTCCGAGCTCGGCCCAGGGCAGCTCGGTGTCGGGGGTGGATGCTGCGTGCTCGACGGTGTCGAGCTGGAACTGCTGCTCGCTCATGCGCGGGAGCCTCCGTTCACGATCGAGGTCAGCGCGGAGACGAAGATGGCCAGGCCATCGGCCCCTCCGCGCATGGGGACGGTGCCTGCGGCCGAGGAGTCCGGTCCGAAGCCGGGCTCGATCGCGTGCTCCGGGTGCGGCATGAGGCCCACGACATTGCCCGCCGCATTGCGGACGCCGGCGATGTCGTGGCGCGAGCCGTTGGGATTGCCGTCGAGGTAGCGGAAGACCACGCGGCCCTCCTCCTCGAGCATGCGCAGGGTGTCGTCGTCGCAGACGTACTGGCCGTCCTGGTTCTTCACCGGCACCACGATCTCCTCGCGGGGCTGGTACAGCGAGGTCCACGGGGTGTCGGTGGACTCCACGCGCAGGCGCTGGTCGCGGCACACGAACTTCAGGTGGTCGTTGCGGATCATGGAGCCCGGCAGCAGGTGGGCCTCGGTGAGGACCTGGAAGCCGTTGCAGATCCCGAGGACCGGCAGACCGCCGTTCGCCGCGTCGATCAGACGGGTCATCAGCGGCGCGAAGCGCGAGATCGCTCCGGCGCGCAGGTAGTCGCCGTAGGAGAAGCCGCCCGGCAGGATCACGGCGTCGACGCCCTGGAGGTCGTCGTCGGCGTGCCACAGGCGCACCGGGGTGCCGCCGGCGATCTCCACGGCGCGCATGGCGTCGCGGTCATCGAGCGTGCCGGGGAAGGTGATGACGCCCACTCGGACATCGCGCAGGCGCTGATCGGGCATGGCCTGGCCGAGATCGGCCACCAAGGGGGTCTCGGAGGAGTTCTGGGTCACCGGCTCAGACCTCCTCGTCGATGACGGCCACGTTCACGACGTCCTCGATCACCGGGTTGGAGAGCATGGTCGCGGCGGCGTGGCGGGCTGCCTCGAGCTGGTCCTCCGTGACGTCGCCGTCGACCTCGAGCTCGAAGCGCTTGCCCTGGCGGACCCCGGTGAAGCCCTGGATCTCCTGGTGGGCGAACGCCCGGATGATCGCCTTGCCCTGGGGGTCCAGGATCTCCGGCTTGGGCATGACGTCGACAACGATGCGGGCCACGGGCACTCCTCGTGATGCGGGGCTGATGTGCGGTGCTGCCAGGCAGCGGCGGCAGCGAAGGGTGTCGGCTCGCACGGGGGCGGCGCGACGACGGCTGCCGGAACGCTTCCGAGTCTATCCGCGCTGCGCGGACGGGGCGCACGGCGGCGACCGGCGCCTCTCGGCTCAGGCGGGGGCGGCGTAGAGGTGCTCGGGGCGCCCCGCGCTGCCGTAGCGCAGCGACACCGTGACCATGTCCTGCTCGGCCAGCCTGACCAGGTGGCGCTGAGCCGTGGCCCGAGAGACCCCGATCGCCTCGCCCACCTGCACGGCGGGCAGGGGCCCCTGGGCGCGCTGCAGCGCCTCCAGGATGCGGGCGGACGTGCCGCCGGCCCGGCTCTCCGGGGAGGCGCCCGCGCCCCCGGCGTCGTAGAACCCGCGCAGGGCCCGGTCCAGCCCGGCCTGCGAGAGGCGCTCCTGCTCCCACACCCGGCGCAGACGGGCGTAGCGGCGCAGCAGGCTCGTGAGCTGCTCGGGATCGAACGGCTTGAACAGGCAGGTCAGGGCGCCCGCCGACAGCGCCGCGCGGACCACCTGGGCATCCGTCACCGCGGTGAGCAGGGCGGCATCCACCGAGGTCTCCCGGATCAGCTGGGTCCCGGTGCCGTCGGGCAGGACCTCGTCCGCCAGCAGCAGGTCCACGCCGCCGGCGGCGAGCACCTTCCGGGCGCTGCGCAGATCGCGCACCGGCTCGAGCGCGCGGAACCCGGGGGTCTGCTCGACGTACCGGCAGTGCAGCCGCCCGACGTAGACGTCGTCATCGAGGACCAGGACATCGATCATGGCTGCTCTCCTGTGCTGGTCGATCGGCTCTCGGACTCGCCCGCCGACGGACGCAGCACGCCCGGCAGCAGCAGCCCGAAGGCGGCTCCGCCGAGCTCCGCGTCGCGGGCGGCGGCGACCCACAGCTCCCCGCCGCGGCGCCGGGCGGCCCGGCGGCACAGGGCCAGGCCGATGCCGTGGCCGTGGGCCTCGTCCGGCTCCTGTGCTCCGGCCCCGGGGTCTGCGGGGGCGGGTTCCTGTGCCCCCGGGCGGCCGGTGACCCCTTCGGCGAACAGGATGCCGGTGTCCGCCGCCGCGTCCAGGCCCGGGCCCGAGTCGGCGACGGTCGCGTGGAGGTCCTGACCCGCGCTGAGCAGGTGGACCTCGACGATGCCCTGCAGCTGCTCGGGGAGGTCCTCGGCGGCGGTCGTGGAGCGCGGAGCGTCCACCACGGCCCGCACGGCGTTGTCGATGAGGTTGCCCAGGATCATCGTGACATCCTCCGGCTCGGCCAGCGGGCTGAGCACGAGCGACTCCGGCGAGACCCGCAGCAGGACGCCGGCCTCCGCGCTGAGCGTCCCCTTGGCCTCCAGCAGCGCTCGCAGGTAGGGGTCCTCGAGGGCCTCGATGCCCTCGACCGGGGCGGCGATCGGCCCGGAGCGCAGGATGCGGCGCAGGTAGTCGCCGGCCTCCTCGCCGGCCCCCGTGCCCACCAGCCCCAGCACGGTGTGCAGGCGATTGGCGAACTCGTGACGCTGGGTCCGCAGCGCCTGGGCCATGGCCGTGACCGACTCCAGCTGCCGGCCCATGGTGAGGATCTGCGTCTCGTCCTGCAGCGTCACCACGGCCCCCATCTCCACCGCTCCGCGGCGCACGGGCACCGTGGTGATCAGCAGGATGCGATCGCCCACGCGGTGCCGCCCGCGCACGGGGCTCAGATCCCCGGCATGGGCGGCGTCGATGGCCCGATGCGCGCCCCGGGCGATCGGCTCGGGGACCGGCCCGTCCTGCTCCGCCCACCCGAGCATGCTGCGAGCACGCGCATTGGACAGCGTCACGGCCCCGGAGGGCGAGAAGCCGAGCACGCCGTCGTCGAGCCCCTGGAGCACGGCCTCCTGGTGGCGGGCCATGTCCGCGAGCTCCTCGGGGCCCACGCCCAGGGTCGCCCGCTCGAGCCGCCGCACCAGCGCCAGGGAGACCGCAGCGCCGATGCCCAGGGCCGCAGCGGCCACGAGTCCCGCCGCGAGGATCTCGCGGCGGATGTCGGCGCCCTGCACCGAGGAGCTGATCCCCACGGAGACCAGGCCGACCACGCTGCCGTCGTCCTCGCTCGAGTAGACCGGCACCTTGGCACGCACCGTGGAGCCGAGCGTGCCCGTCTGCTGGTACACGTCCTCCTCGCCGGCCAGCGCGCGATCGGGGGAGGTGGACAGGTGCTGGCCGATCTCGGCGGGGTCCGGATGGGAGAGGCGGGTTCCGTGGATGTCGGCGACCACCACGAACTCGACCTGGGCGCGGCGGCGCACCTGCTCGGCCTGGGCCTGCACGGGGCCCTCGCGCAGCACCTCGACGTCCAGACGGTCCTGGGCGGAGGCCTTCGTGACCTCCTGGCGCAGCTGGGGGTCCTCGGCCAGGGTGCGCGCTGTGGACAGCGCATGCGTGGCATTGGTCTGGGCCACGGCGCGCGACCCCGGCCAGGCCGAGGTGGTCGCGGACAGCGCCAGGACCAGCACGATCACGCCCAGCTGCGAGACGAGCACCCGTCGCGCGAAGGATCGGGGCTGTCGCGGCATGGGCCCAGCGTAGTGCGCAGCACACCTGTGAGCACAATGCGCAGAAGGCGGGCAATGAGAAGAACGCGGTCTGTGCGCACAACCGCGCCAGGTCGCCGCGGCGATCCCTACGGTGCAACGAGCATCACATCCGACCCCACTGGGTCGGGCCGCACCGAGCGCTGCGCAGCACGCCAGCAGAAGGAGGAGCCCCGGTGACCGTCATCCTCGGCTTCGCCATGATCGTCGTCTTCATGACGCTGATCATGACCAAGAAGCTCTCGCCCATCCTGGCGCTGATCCTGGTCCCCACGATCTTCGGCCTCTTCGCCGGAGCGGGCCTGGGCATCGGCGACATGGTCATGGAGGCCATCGCCTCGATGTCCTCCACGGCGGCGCTGCTGCTGTTCGCCATCATCTACTTCGGCATCATGATCGACGTGGGCCTGTTCGACCGGCTCGTGGACGTCATCCTGCGGCTGGCCGGCCATGACCCGCTGCGCGTGGTCATGGGCACGGCCCTGCTCACCGGCGCGGTCTCCCTGGACGGCGACGGCTCCACGACGTTCATCGTGGTGACCGCTGCCATGCTGCCGATCTACCGCCGGCTCGAGATGTCGCCGGTGGTGCTGACCTGCGTGGCCGGCCTGATCAACGGCACGCTGAACATCGTGCCGTGGGGCGGGCCGACCGCCCGTGCGGCCTCGGCGCTGCAGCTGGACCCCAACGAGATCTTCGCGCCCATGGTCCCGTCGCTGATCGTCGGCCTGCTGCTGGCGCTGGGCTTCGCCTGGTTCATGGGGCTCTCCGAGCGGCGCCGCCTCACCGCCGCCGGCGTGCAGTGGGCCCGCGGGGCCGGCGGCTCGGTCGCCTCCGCCTCCGCCGGGTCGACGGGCGGTCCGGCCACCCGCGCCCTCGTCATCAACCAGACGAGCGAGGAGCCCCAGGCAAGCTCGACCGGCACGTCGCTGGCGGAGACCGCCCTGGACCCGAACCGCCCCACGCTGCGTCCGCACCTGCTGTGGTTCAACCTGGCGTTGACCGTCGTGATCATGGTCCTGCTGGTGATCGACATCCTGCCCCTGGCCTACCTGTTCATGCTCGGCACCGTCGTGGCCCTGATGGTCAACTTCCGCACGGTGCGCGAGCAGCACGAGGAGCTGGCCTCGCATGCGTCGTCGGTCATCACCGTGGTCGCCATGGTCATGGCCGCCGGCGTGCTGACCGGCGTCATGAGCGGCACCGGCATGGTCGATGACATGGCGCAGTGGCTCGTGGACGTCATCCCCGCCTCCTGGGGGCCGTACCTGGCGGGCATCACGGGAGTGCTGTCGATCCCCATGACGTTCTTCATGAGCAACGACGCCTTCTACTACGGCATCCTCCCGGTGCTCACCGAGACCGCCTCGCACTACGGCATCTCCTCGGCCGACATGGGGCGGGCCTCCATCACGGGCCAGCCCGTGCACCTGCAGTCCCCGCTCGTCCCGGCCATCCTGCTGCTGGTCTCCCTGGCAGGCGTGGAGCTGGGCGATCACCACAAGAAGGTGCTGTGGCGGGCTCTGTGCGTCTCGCTGGCGATGCTCGCGGTGGGCATCCTCGTGGGCGTCATCGCCTTCGGCTGAGCCGCAGCATGGCTCCGGGGCCGCCGCCCGGCCCGAGTCCCATGCTGCGCCCGAGCCCGTGCGGGTCTCGGACGCAGCGTCCTCGCAGGCCCTTCAGACACATCGCACGAACAGGAGCAGGACCATGGCAGATCTCTACTCGCGCAGCGCACCGGATGCGCCGCAGCCCTCGCTGAGAGTGTCCTCCTCCGAGGGCATCGACCGGGCCGAGCGCACGGTCGTGCTGGCTCACCGGTCGGACTCCTCCCCGGCGGTCCTGCAGGCGGGCATCGATGCCGCGCAGCATCTGGGGGCCGCGCTGCGAGTGGTGCACTACGCCCACGACATGACGGCGGGGCCGACTGCCGAGCCGGAGATGATCCAGCGCATCAAGGAGCTCTCCCGCCCGATCCTGGAGGCTGGGATCGAGTTCGAGATCCAGCGCGCCGGCGACGGCGTGGCCGATCAGGTGCTCGAGCTCGCTGAGGACCACGCCGCCGCGCTGATCGTGCTGGCGGTGCGGCGCCGCTCGCCGCTGATGAAGCTCTTCCTGGGCTCGAGCGCCCAGCGCATCCTGCTCGAGGCCTCCTGCCCGGTGCTGACGCTGCGCTGAGCGCTCAGCCTCCGGAGGGGTCCTCGATCTCGATCCAGCCCTCGACCAGCTGGTGCGGCACCCGCCGCAGGTCCTTGGCCGGATCCGGAGGGGCCTGCCGCCCGAGAGCCAGGGCCAGGCGGGATCCCTCGAACGTGCCGTCGGGGGAGAAGACCCAGTAGTGATTGGGGCACTCGAAGCTCTCGGCCCGGCCCGAGGCGGCGCGGCAGACGGTCGCGCCCTGGTGCGGGCAGAAGTTGTGCAGGACGTGCAGCCCCTGATCGTCGCGCGCCACGAGCAGCGCTGCGCCGCCGGCGCGCAGGGTCACGAAGTCCCCGGGCCGCGCCACGGCGGAGGCCTCGAGCAGGCGGATCGTGGTCATGCGAGCTCTCCCGGGGCGGCGGGCCCGGGACCGCCGGGTGCGTCGGCGCGGTGCGTGCTGGGGCCCTGCGCCTGCGGAGCCGGCAGCTGCTCGCGTGCCGCCAGCAGCCAGGAGGTGGTCTCCAGGAGGCGCTCCCGCAGCGGGGCCGCGCGCTGGGCGAAGGAGCGCTGACGGCGCACGTACTCCGCCTTGCCCTCCGGGGTCTCCACGGCGACCACGCCGTAGCCCCATTCCGAGAGGTCGTACGGGGAGGCCTCCATGTCCGTGGCCCGGACCTCCAGCGCGAGCTCGAAGCAGTCGGCGATCAGCTCGGAGGCCACCGCTGGGGCCAGCTTGTACGCCCACTTGTAGAGGTCCATGGTCGCGTGCAGGCAGCCGGGCTGCTCCAGGTCCCGCTGGGTCTCGCGGGTGGGCTGCAGCTCGTTGAGCGGGGCGGCCTCCGGGGCGAAGAAGCGGAAGGCGTCGATGTGGGTGCACCGCAGCCGTTCGGCCTGCACCACGGCGTCGGTGCCCTCCGCGCCCAGTCGCAGCGGCAGCTGCTCGTGGCGCACTCCGTGCACGCGGGCGTTGTAGGCCATGGCCCATTCATGCATCCCGAAGCACCCGAACTGCCCGGCTCTCGAGGCCGTGCGCCGCACGAGCATGTCCACGAACTCGACCGCGCGTCCGCGCGATTCCAGGAATGCGGCGACGTCGACGGTCGCAGCACCGTCGTCGGCGCTCAGGCCGAGGGCCTCGGCCTCCGTCACGGTCACGGTGCGCCAGTAGCGCTGCTCGGCCATCTCCGCGGCGTCCAGCAGCACGACGCCCGGGCCAGGATGCCAGCGCTCCAGGCGGCCGGGGGAGTGCGAGTAGTAGGTGAACAGGAAGTCGTCCACCGGGTGCTTGAGCTGCTGGCTGCGGCGCTCGCGGAAAGGCTCCGTCCAGGGGCTGACCCGCTGCAGGTGAGCGGCCTGTCGGGCGTGCCACTGCTGGGGCTCGAGCACCTCCACGGCGCCCAGCATCCGGCTACGGGAATCAGCGGGCATTCTGGTCCCCGGGGTGCGAGGGCCCGTCGCGGTCACTGCGCAGATGCTGGGCTCAGCGCCCGGTACCGCCGTAGACGGCGGCGTCCTGCTGGGAGTCCAGGCCGAAGGCCGAGTGGACGGCGCGCACGGCCTCGTCCAGGCGGTCGGCGGCGGTCACCACGGAGATCCGCACCTCGGAGGTGGAGATCATGTCGATGTTGATGTCGTGCTCGGCCAGGGCGTCGAAGAAGGTGAAGGACACTCCCGGGTTGGACTTCATGCCCGCCCCGACCAGGGAGAGCTTGCCGACCTGGTCGTTGTACTCGAGGCTCGCGTAGCCGATCTTCTCCTCGGCCGCGCGCAGCATGGACATGGCCAGATCGCCCTGGGTCTCCGGGATCGTCACGGAGAGGTCCGTGGTCTTCTCGTCCGAGACGGAGACGTTCTGCACGATCATGTCGACGTTGACCTTGGCGTCGGCCAGGAGCCGGAAGATGCCGGAGGCGATCCCGGGGCGGTCGGGGACGCCGACGACGGTGATCTTGGCCTGGGTGCGGTCGTGGGCGATTCCTGCGATCAGCGGCTGTTCCAAGGGGATCTCCTGGGTGTGCACAGAGACGGTGGTGTCGTCAGGGCTGGGGATGACCCAGGTGCCCTCGTGGTGGGTGAAGGATGAGCGGACGTGCAGCTTCACGCCGAAGCGGCGGGCGTACTCGACGCAGCGCAGGTGCAGGATCTTGGCGCCGTTGGCCGCCATCTCCAGCATCTCCTCGGAGGAGATCTCCTCGAGCTTGTGCGCCTTGGGTGCGATGCGCGGATCCGCGGTGAAGACGCCGTCCACGTCCGAGTAGATCTCGCAGACGTCGGCGTCGAGCGCGGCCGCCAGGGCCACGGCCGTGGTGTCCGAGCCGCCGCGGCCCAGCGTGGTGATGTCCTTGGTGGCCCGGTGCACGCCCTGGAAGCCGGCGACGATCGCGATGTTGCCCTGGTCCAGGGACTCGCGGATGCGCTCGGGATTGACCTCCACGAGCGAGGCCGCCCCGTGGTCGCCGTCCGTGATCATGCCGGCCTGCGAGCCCGTGAAGGACTGGGCCGGTGCGCCGTAGGCGCTCACCGCCATGGCCAGCAGGGACATGGAGATCCGCTCGCCGGAGGTCAGGAGCATGTCCATCTCACGGGCGGGCGGCTTGGGCGCCACCTCGTTGGCCAGGTCGATCAGCTCGTCGGTGGTGTCGCCCATGGCGGAGACCACCACGACGACGTCGTTGCCGGCATCTCGGGTCTCCACCACGCGACGTGCCACTCGACGGATGCTGGCCGCGTCTGCGACCGACGATCCGCCGAACTTCTGCACGATCAGGCTCATATGTTCTCGCACCCCCGGCTGGTTCTGGCTGCTTGTCTGCCGAGGCTCCTCGGCGGCATTCGTCCCAGTCTATCGGCCAGCTCAGCTGACCGCGGTACGGCCCTCGAACGCCCGGCCCAGCGTGACCTCGTCGGCGTACTCCAGGTCTCCGCCCACGGGCAGCCCCGAGGCCAGGCGGGTCACCGTGATGCCCAGGGTCCGCAGCATGCGCGCCAGGTAGGTGGCGGTCGCCTCGCCCTCGAGGTTCGGGTCGGTGGCCAGGACGATCTCCTGGACGGTCTCGTCCGAGAGCCGGGTCATGAGCTCGCGGATCCGCAGCTGATCAGGGCCGACGCCGCCGATCGGATTGATGGAGCCGCCGAGCACGTGGTACAGCCCGCGGAACGCTCGGGTGCGCTCGATGGCCATGACGTCCTTGGACTCCTCGACCACGCAGATGACGGTGCGGTCGCGACGCGGATCGCGGCAGATGCTGCACTGCTCCTGCTCGGAGACGTTGCCGCAGGTCTCGCAGTGCTGGACCCGCTCCTTGACCGCGATCAGGGCATCGGCCAGCGACTGGACGTCCGAGCGCTCGGCATCGAGCAGGAAGAAGGCGATGCGCTGGGCGGACTTGGGGCCCACACCGGGCAGGCGACCGAGCTCATCGATCAGGTCCTGGACTGCGCCTTCGTACACGGATCACTCATTTCGACGGTTTCGATGGGGCGGGTGCGCTCCAGGAGGGACGACGGAAGCTCAGATGCCGCTCTGATGCGGGATCTCCTCCAGCAGCCGCCCGCCGAGGATGCGCTCGATCAGCGCCCGCGTGCTCTGGTCCGTGTTCTCCACGGCCTCGTCGTCCTCGCTGGGCGAGAACGTCGCCTCCGAGTCTAGGTCCGGGGCCGACGACGCAGCCCGGCTCGGCTCGGCGCTGCGCTCAGCGGCGGCGAAATGTGCCGCGTGGCGCTCCCGGAAGCTCTGCTTGCGCGGCGCAGCGGGCGCTGCCGATCCCGATGAAGGCGCTGCGGCTCCGCCTGCTGCGGTGCCCGAGGGAGCGGACGCCGAGCGTGCTCCTGCAGAGGGGCGCCACTGCTCCGGCGGGGCATCCTCCTGGGGCGGCTGCTGCGGGGACTGCTCCTCCGATGGAAGGTCCTGCGGCGGCTGCTCCGAGACGGGCTCTGCGGAGTGGCCCGGGGTCTGTGCCGGTGTGCGGAAGGACCCGGGGCGGGCGGAGTCCTGCTGGGAGGTCGGCTCGCCCGGCTCGACGGACGGCGAGAGCGTCTGCGCTGCCGGTCCGCCGGAGGTGTGCTGCGGATCCGTGTCCGCGCCGTGCCCCGCGCCGGAGCCGGCCGCCGCGCGCGACGGTGCCCCGCGGTAGCCGGGGTCCTCGAAGGGCGGCTCCTCCTCGGGGGGAGCCTCATCCGGCCAGGGGATGTCGTCGTACGGACTGGCGGGCACGATCGGATCCGGCGACGGGTCCTCGCCGCGCCGACGCTGAGCCGACCTCTGTGGCTGCCGCCGGGGTGCAGCCTGGTCCCGGTTCTCGGCCGGCTGGTGGGGAGGGGCCTGTTCGCGCGGTGCTGCCTGCTCCCGGGCCGCTGGCGGCGGCTGGGAGGCTGACGGCTCCTGGGGGTCCTGCGAGGGCGGGGACGGCTCGACGGATTCCGCCCACGCGGCGCGGACGTCCTGCGTGGACAGCGGTGCGCTCTCGGGCTCCGGCCGAGTCTGCTCCGGGGACTGCGCCGACGGCGGGGCTGAGGCCGCCTCCTGCGACGCCTCAGAGGCCGAGTCCTGGCGGGTGCTCTCCTCCGGTGCGGCCGGTGTCGGGGCAGCTCCCGTGGGAGCCGGATCTGCCGGGGCCTCGGGAACATCGGGTGCGGTGCCCTGGGCGGGGGCATCGGGTCCGGCAGGGGCGGCCTCCACCGGATCCGAGGTGGGGATCGACGCCACAGCCCAGGTCGTCACCTCGGCGGAGTCGTCCTGCTGAGGGGCCGACTGCTCGGCCTCCTCCTGAGGGGCCTCGTCCTGCGGGGTCAGGCTGCCGGGCTGCCGTCGGGGTTCAGCGCGCTGAGACGGCTGCTCGCGCTGGGGCGGTCGCTGACCCTGGGCGGGGAACGGCCGAGGGCCGGTCGCCCGGCCCCCGTCATGCTGCGCTTCCTCCCGGTCATCGCTGGGTCTGCCCCGCGGCTCGCCGCCGTGCTGTGCCGGAGCGCTTCGTCCCGAGCCGCGCTGCTCGGGGCCCTGCTGCCCGGACTCGGTCTGCGCGTTCGCGCTCGGGCGGCCCGGACCACCGGGCCCGTTCGAGCTCGGTCCGCCGGGTCCTGCGCCGCGGGGCCCGGCGGAGCCCGGAGCGCCGGGGGCGGATCCGCCCGGACCGGCAGTGCTGGGGCCGCCGCCGCCCGGCCCGCTCGAGCCGGACCCCTGCGGAGCTGCGCCTCGAGGTCCGCCGGAGTCATGCCGGGTCCCCCCTCCGGGACCGACGGCCTCCACGCGGCAGGTCACGCCGATGACCTGCTGGATCGCCTGGACCAGGTTCGGCTCGAAGCGCGGGAAGTTCTTGCGGTCGCCCTCGGCATCGAACATCAGCTGCAGGACGGAGCCGTCGAAGGCGATGGGGGTTCCGCGCATGGTGGTCATCCACGAGACGCGATGGATCTCCGCCAGGGCCGAGATGATCTCGGTCCAGGAGCTGCGGATCATGTCGATCTCGCCGCCGCTGGCGGGGCCGCGGGAGGCGGACTCATCCGCGTGCGGCGGACGCTGAGGCGTCTGATCCGGGGCGCCGGCAGGCTGCTGGGGAGCCTGTGGCTGCGCCTCGGCGCGCCGTGGCCCCGACTGCTGAGACCCTGACAGCTGCGACACCGACTGGGGGCCATCCTGCGCGGGCGCAGAGTTCCCCGAGGATCCGGACGACTCGCCGCGAGTCTCCGGCTGGCGACCGCGGAACTTCCCGAAGCCGCCTTCGGCCGCAGCGAGCGGATCCGATTCCTGCACCTCGGGCTGGGCCGGGGCAGGAGCCTCGGAGGCAGTGTCATGCTCCCCTGCGGGGGTGGAGCCGCTGTGCGCGTCGGTGTCATCGGCAGCGGGCTGGACGGGCCGGGGCGGCTCGGGCTGAGGAGCCGGTGCCTGCTGCGGGGCGCCGGAGGAGGCCTGCTCCTGCGGCACATCCACCAGGGGCCCGGTGGGAGCGCCGGTGCGCCCGATGTTCAGGCGTCGCTCGAGGCGATCCACGCGCACGCCGACTCCGCGGGTGGTGTTCTCCGCCGAGGGCAGCAGCAGCCGGGCGCACAGCAGCTCCAGGTGCAGCTGCGGGGAGGTGGCCCCCACCATCTCGGTCAGCGCCTCGTTGGTGATGTCCGCGCAGCGCGAGAGCTCCGAGGCGCCCATCTGATGTGCCTGATTGCGCAGGCGGGCGATCTGGTCCTCCGGGGTCCCGTGGAGGATGTTGCCCGCGTTCTCCGGCACGGCGTCCACGATCACGAGGTCGCGGAAGCGCTCGAGCAGATCCTCCACGAACCGCCGCGGATCCTGTCCTGTCTGGATCACGCGGTCGACGGCGCGGAACACCGTGGCGGCGTCGCCGGAGGCGAAGGCGTCGACGACGTCGTCGAGAAGGGCCCCATGGGTGTAGCCGAGCAGCGAGCTGGCCAGGTCGTAGCTGATCTGATCCTGGTCGGTGCCGGCCATGAGCTGATCCAGCACGGAGAGGGAGTCGCGCACGGAGCCGCCGCCGGCGCGGACCACCATGGCCTGCACGCCGGGCTCCACGCCCACGCCCTCCTGCTCGCACAGGGCGCTGAGGTACTCCATGAGCGGCTCGGGCGGGACCAGGCGGAACGGGTAGTGGTGCGTGCGGGAGCGGATGGTCGGCAGGACCTTGTTCGGCTCCGTGGTGGCGAAGATGAACTTGATGTGCTCCGGCGGCTCCTCGACGATCTTCAGCAGCGCGTTGAAGCCGTCGCGCGTGACCATGTGGGCCTCGTCGATGATGAAGATCTTGTACCGGTCCCGGACCGGGGCGAACGTGGCGCGCTCGCGCAGCTGGCGGGCGTCGTCCACGCCGCCGTGGGAGGCGGCGTCCATCTCGATGACGTCCAGGGAGCCGGCGCCCTCGCGGGCCAGATCGCGGCAGGACTCGCACTGCCCGCAGGGCGTGGGCGTGGGGCCCTGAGCGCAGTTGAGGCAGCGCGCCAGGATGCGCGCCGAGGTGGTCTTGCCGCAGCCTCTCGGACCGGAGAACAGGTAGGCGTGGTTCACCTTGTTCTTGCGCAGCGCG
The DNA here is from genome assembly GCF_016907795.1 of Kocuria palustris. Taxonomy (NCBI): domain Bacteria; kingdom Bacillati; phylum Actinomycetota; class Actinomycetes; order Micrococcales; family Micrococcaceae; genus Kocuria; species Kocuria palustris. The sequence continues at coordinate 1,335,571 of NZ_JAFBCR010000001.1, read as the reverse complement.
GTCATCAGCGGCTCGGTCACATGGGACTGACCGATGACGTCCTCGAACGTCTCAGGGCGGTAGCGGCGGTACAGGGCGGTCGTCACACGGACACTGTAGCGACGGGCTCCGACGTCCTGAGCGGCGGAGTCGGTGCGGTGGATGACTGAGTTCCGGGTGCGATCCGGGCATGAGAAGACCCCTCGTGCACCCGTCAGAGCTCAAGTGCCCTTGCTGCCTTCCGGCCCTGGGGGAGTTCCTCAAGATGACGCCGCACGAGGGGCTGTCGAAGAGTGTATCGGACCGGTGCGGGCGCTGTGAAACCCTGCCTCCCCTCCCGAGGATTTCCGCCGTCGGGTGCGCATGGTCTACGATGGTCCCTGCATGTTCGCGCCCTGCGGTGCGACCGTGCAGCCGAGGAGGATTCGCCTAGCGGCCTATGGCGCACGCCTGGAACGCGTGTTGGGTTAACGCCCTCGGGGGTTCAAATCCCCCATCCTCCGCCGACGGGAAGCCCCTTCGATCAGCACAAGCGCTGATCGAAGGGGCTTTTTCTTCATGCTCGATTCCAGCCGGGCTGACCGCCAGGCCCTGAGCTGCCGAGAAAGCATGTGCGAACGCTCAGATGTGATCCACGCCGTCATCGGGTGTGACGAATCCGGTGAAGATGAACGGAGTCTTTACAGATACCGTGTCCTGCATGAACAGCACGACACCCCCCGAAGGCGCCCCCGCCCCCCGCCCTCGCTGGACCGGGATCGTCGGCGGAGCGGTCGTGATGCTCGTGCTGTCGGCGATCTGCGCGTTCATGCTGCAGAGCTCGGCGCGTGTGGAGGACGACACCTTCGGGCACCTCGTGGAGCTGACGTCGCCGTTCGACGTCCTGGTGATCTTCGTGCTGATGTCCTTCGTCTGGCTGCTGATCGGACGGTTCTGGTGGTCGGTCGGCATCGTCACCGCGGCCCTGGCGATCCTGGCGGTGGCCAGCAAGCAGAAGCTGATGATCCGACAGGAGCCCGTGTTCCCCAGCGACATGGAGTTCGTGGGACAAGCGGGCTTCCTGCTGTCGATGGTCACGGGCCGGATGATCGCGGCGGTGGTGATCGGGCTCCTCGTGCTGGTCCTGGTGATCGTCGTGATCGGGAAGCTGATGTCCCGGTGGTTCCCGCGCCCGCGCCTGCGCCGCGCGGAAGGCGGAGTCCACAAGCGCTACCTGGGGCTGCGCATCCTGGGAGTGATCGTGACCGGTGCCCTGCTGATCCACACGGTGAGCTTCAATTCCGACTCCAACATGTGGCGTGCGCTCTACGACACGAATGGAGAGGACTGGGGCAACTCGAGCCAGCTGTACAACTACCGCGTCCACGGCTTCGTGGGCGGGTTCCTCTACAACATGCCGACCGAACCCATGGATGAGCCCGAGGGCTACGACGAGGCCGCCATGTCCGATCTCGCCGAGCGCTACGAGGGCCGTGCGGAGCAGATCAACGCCGACCGCGACGGCTCGCTGGAGGACACCAACGTGGTGGTCATCCTCTCCGAGTCGTTCTCCGATCCCACGCGCATGGACGGCGTGGAGCTCGACGAGGATCCGATCCCGCAGACCCGCGAGACCATGGAGGAGACCCTGTCCGGGACCATGTACTCCAACTCCTACGGCGGCGGCACCTCCACCATGGAGTTCGAGTCGATGACCGGTGAGCCCGTCGGCCTGTTCCGACAGCAGGCGAACTCGCCGTACCAGAACTTCGTCAGCGATCTGGACGGATACCCGTCGGCTGCGGGCGCCTTCGAGGAGATGGGCCACGTCTCCGTGGCGATCCACCCCTACAACCTGCACATGTACAAGCGCCCGGCGGTCTACGAGAACTTCGGCTTCGACCGGGTAATCAACGAGGACAATATCCAGGAAGACGACCACCTGGGGCGCAGCCCGTACATCAGCGATGCCTCGGCCTTCGACGAGGTGCTCCACCAGATGGACACCACCGACGAGCCCGTGTTCACGAACCTGGTGACCATGCAGAACCACGGTCCGTACTTCGACTTCTACGACGACCCGATCGGAGTCGAGGTCGCCGACGGCTCGGACACCGGTCAGCTCAGCCAGTACGCCCGCGGCCTGCACAACACCGACGACGCAATGGCCGAGTTCCTGCAGCAGCTGCGCGAGGGTGACGAGGAGACGATCGTGGTCTTCTACGGCGATCACCTGCCCGGCGTCTACTCGGATGAGCTGCGCGCGCAGAACGACCCGGAGACCAGCCTGCAGACCCCGTACTACGTGTGGAACAGCGAGACGGATCAGACCTCCGAGGGCACCGTGACCACTCCGGCCATGTTCCTGCCCAAGATCTACGAGGTCGCCGACGCTCCCGTCACGCCCTACCTGGCACTGCTCGACGACGTGAACGGGTCCATGCCGGTGATCCAGCGCGAGCGCATGCTGGATCCGCAGGGCGAGGAGCTGGATCCCGAGAACCTGGACGAGACGCGGGCGGATCTGCTCCAGGACCTGAAGCTCGTGCAGTACGACTTCTCGATCGGCGAGAGGTACGTGGTGGATGAGATGTGGCCGGGGGCAGTCCAGCGGCAGTGAGGGGCCGTCCCGGCGGCGGATGATTCGGCATCGGGGTGGGGCCACTTCGGGTCACATCGCAGCCGGGTGGAGTGAGGGGCCTGTTTCCCCTGGTCAGAGGCTTGTAGGGTCCGTCGGGGCTCTGTCCAGCCCATTCCCAGCCACTGGCCAGCGTCCCTGCCCGGACGCGGAAGGGGACCTCTCCCATGCCCACGAACCGATCTCGCGCCCGCCATCGGGCCGCACCTCGAAACCGTCCGCTGCTCCCGGGGGCGCGCAGACTCGCAGCGCTCGCCGCGGCGGCGAGCGTGGCCGTGACCGGCGCGATCGTCGCCGCCCCGGCTGCCACAGCCCAGACCGTCCGCACCGGAGACACCTCCGGGCCCGGCAAGGTCGCCTACCTGCACGGCAATCAGCAGTCCCAGATCATGTGCCGCGGCGGCGCCCTCGTAGGCGCGGTCGACTCCGTCGTGGTGGACCCGATCACCGCCTCCGGCAACCTCCCTGCCGGCTCCTGCAACCTGGCCGACATGCGCGCGGCCAATCCCGGGGTGAAGTTCTACGCCTACCTGGACATCGGCGGCATCTCAGACGCCTCGTCGTGGACTCGGGATCCGTTCCACAGCACCTGCGTGTCCCTGAACCGCGACGGCGCGAACTACACGGTGCGGCCCAACAACTCGCGGGTCGCCGTGGACTCCAATGGCCGCGCGGTCTATCCCGGGTTCTCCCACCTGCGCATCGCGAGCCTCTCGAGCTCCTACAACGCCTCGTGCGCCGACCGGGCCGCGGACATCGTGACCACAGACTCCGTGCGCGGCACCACCGGCGCCGCTCCCACGCAGTTCGACGGGGTCTTCCTGGATGACATGGCGATGTCTCCGGCCCAGGGCCAGAACATGCGCGACATCGGAACGTGGGGCCCGTGGGGCTCCGACGACGGCTACGGCCAGGCGATGCTGCGCACCGTGGCGGCGATCGACGACGAGGTCGCCCGTCGCGACGGCGGCGCCAAGATCGCAGGCAACCTCGGGGTCTACGCGGACTACCCGAACCAGCAGGCGCTGGCCAAGCAGCTCGGCTCATCGCGGGATCTGGACTGGATCTTCCGGGAGTCCACCATCGGCGGCGCGAACGGCTCGTCCATGGGCGCCTGGCACGTGACCCAGCAGAACGGCGCCCTGATGGGGCAGGTCGCGGCCCTGGGCACGCCCGTGGTGATGCACAACTTCGCGGTCAACGCCACGACGACTCCTGCAGCCAGCGGGGGCGTCGGGGGAAGCTGCCTGCTCGACTCCACACCGAACGCCGGCGCGCTGCAGGCCGCGGTGGACACCCGACGGGCTCGCGACATGTCGATGGTCCTGGCGACCACGCTGATGTCGCGCACGGGCCCCGGCCAGCTGCAGACGGCCGTCGCCGAGGCGCAGACGACCTGCCGAGAGACCCGGGATTCCGGCAAGCAGTTCCGGGAGAGCATCTTCTGGTACTCCCTCGACGAGGACCGCTCGGAGACCGCCGATCTGCGCTATGCCGTGAACTGGAAGGGCCTGTATGCCGTGGGCGACACACAATTTGCCTACGACCGGCACGTGCACTCCCGCAAGCTCAACGACGGCCGCTGGGTGCGGATCAACTTCCTGAACTACGGCGTCACGGTCAATGGGCACTACATCCCGCCGCGCACCGGTGTGCTGACGCGCTGAGCCGCGTCGTCCGTCCACGGCCTGAGCCGGCCTTCTGGCGGCAGATCCCGGTCCTGGGCATCGAACTCGGTGCCCAGGACCGGGATCTGCTGCTGTTCGGGAACTGATCGGGCTTCGCCGCAGGCCTCCAAGCGGCGGTGCTGCGCTCGCAGCCTCCCGTGAGTCGGGGCCTCGTGAAGAGCCGAGGCGACGGGAGACGAGCAGAGGGAACGGCGAGCGCTTTGGAGTAGAAGTCACTGGTCAGCGGAAAGCTGGACAGCCTGGATCTGCAGCTGCGGCTGCCTCACGACGGGGATGTCGTGGTGAGGAGGGGAGCTTCTGGCATGCCCTCCGTCGTGGTCGCCTCGCCCGCGCTGGCAGACGGGTGCCAGCTCGTGGGGCACATCCAGGCAGAGGCCCGAGGTGGCGTGCCTCCTCCCGAGCTCGGCTACTTCCTGGGGATCTCCGTCCCGGCCGACGACAAGAACTTCCCGGAGCCCTCGGAGGTGCAGACCGCCCCGGAGTGGGTCGCCCACCTGAAGCGCCTCTATCACGGGGTGCTGAAGGGCCGTGATCAGCGGCTGCTGGTGAGCACCAGCCGCCCGAATCCCGGAAGGACCGAGCTCGGCGCGCGGAAGCTGCCGCTGGCTGAGAAGTTCCTGCCAGATGACCAGCAGTGGCTGGCCAAGGGCTATACGGATGGCTGGGGCCTGGGCATCCGCTCGCAGAAGCGCGAACTGGACCGCGCCGAGGACCTGGCGGCGCCCTTCGTCAGGATCCTGAGCGAGTGGTAACCGGGTCGAGACCGTCCAGGTGGGCTGATCAGCCGGCCAGGCTCAGAGCGGGGGCCGGCTCGCTCAGGCGGACGGGGGAGCCCTCGTCGTCAAAGCGGGCACCCAGCCCGCGCAGGATGAAGGTGACCGTGGCGCGGACGTGGCGCTCGTGGGCGGCGCGGTCCTCCTCCGAGTTGGCCTCCCGGTCGGCCGTGGAGGCCAGGGAGCCGTGGACCAGGCGGCCCATCTCCGGGAGGTCGCCGTCCGGCAGCCAGCCGTCGGCGACGGCCTCGCGGAGGATGTCGATGAGCACGAGTCGCAGCGAGCCCACGTGGGCGCCGAGCTTCTGGAAGTCCTCCGGGGAGAGCACCGTGCGCATGGCCGGCCCCGGGGGGATGTGACGGCGCGAGAGGTCGTCGAGCTGGGCGCGGACGTACACGCCGAGCTTGTCCACGGGATTCTCGACCAGGGCGAGCTCGGCGTGCAGCTCGCGCATGAAGCGATCGGTCTCGTCCATGGTGAAGGCGATGAGCAGCTCGCCCATGTCCGCGAAGTAGTTGTAGACGGCCGTGCGGCCGATGCCGGCGTTGCGGGCCACATGGGTCATGGTGAGCCCGGTCAGGCCCTGCTGGTACAGCAGCTGGCCGAAGGACTCGAGGATGGCGTGCTTGGTGTGCTCGCGCTGCTCGGCGTTGGTGGCCGCTTGGATCTTGGGCATGCTGACACCTTACTACCAGATGTCGCCAAAAGATCCCTGAGTGAGGCGAGACTTACTTGGAATCTCCTGGGCATGAGCTGACAGCGAGGCGCCCCGCCTGCTCCGAGCGGAGCGGGCGGGGCGCGGTACTGCGCGAAGGCTCAGGACAGGGCCTGGGCGATCTCGCGGTTGAAGGCCTCCAGGTCGCCGGGATCGCGCGAGGTGATCAGGTTGCCGTCGACGACGACCTCCTCGTCGACCCAGTCGGCCCCGGCGTTCTTGAGGTCCACCTCGGTGGATGCGAACGAGGTCAGGCGGCGGCCCTTGGCCAGGCCCGCCTGGGCCAGGATCCACGGGGCGTGGCAGATCGCGGCCACGGGCTTGTCCGCGGCGAAGAACGCCTTGACCAGCTCCACCGAGTCCTCGTCCAGACGGAGGGCGTCGGCGTTGAGGGTGCCGCCGGGCAGCACCAGCATGTCGAAGTCCTCGACCCGCGCCTGGCCGACCGGGAGGTCGACGTCGAAGGTGTCGGCGTGGTCCCAGTCGCCCTGCATGGCCTGGAGGGTGCCCTCCGAGGGCGAGATGAGCGTGGTGGTCGCACCGGCCTCGTCGAGGGCCTGGCGGGGGCTGGTCAGCTCGACCTGCTCCACGCCGCGAGTCAGCAGGAAGGCCACCTTCTTATCGGAGACTGCCATGTCGTGCTCCTCTCATTCAGGTTCGTGTGCGGCGACGGATTCTTCCGTGCCGCGTCATCTCCCATAACCCGCAGTCTGCGGAGCGTATTCCTTGTGAGAAGTGCCGGGCTGCATCGTCTCGGCAGTGGGCGGCTGTTCGGGCCGGGCTGCGGGCAGGAGGCTCACGGCCGCCAGCGCGATCACCCCGGAGATCAGCTTGTCCGCCACGGAGGTGAAGGGGTTGCCCGTCAGCGCTGCACCGAGGGTCGGCAGGCCTCGGGCCGGGGAGCGCGTCATCCCCAGCGGCGGGCGCCGTATCCCCAGACCAGTGCGCCCGCGATGTTCACCGGCATGAGGGCCAGTGACGTCTCCGGGCCCACGAGCATGATCGGCACGACCCATCGGCGGCGCACCTGCGGGCTGCTGGGTGCCGCAGCAGGCGGAGTCTGCGCAGCGGAGGCCTGCTCCGAGTTCTCGTCGGACGACAGCGGGGAGGTGGCCTGCTCTGGGCCTGAATCGGCGGCGGCAGGGACCTCTGGCGGCGGGGCCAGCTGCTGGGTCTCGCTGCTCGGCGGCAGCTCGGACTCCTGGCGGGGTCGTGCCCTCCGGGCCCGACGAGCCCACGCGGCACCCTGGTGCTCATCCTCTTCCAGGGCCGCGGCGATCTCCCCGACCAGCGACGCGTCCAGCCGGGTGCGGCCCATGCGGAAGGCGTCGTACGCGGTCGTGCGCGCGACTCGGGCGGACGACGTCGTCGATCGACTCGCGAGGCGCGGGGCCGGTTGTCGGATCCATTGCGCCTCCTCGCCTCGATCTGCGTCCGCCGTCCAGGACCTTCTGATCCTCAGTCGGGTTCGCATCGGAATTCCGGAGCTCATGACCCCGCGGAAGTGTCCGGGAGCTGCTCGGAGGCGAAAGCCGGCCCCGCACTGCATCGACTGCAGTGCGGGGACGCGATCGTCATATGTCCTGAATGGAATGTGTGGGGCGCTGCTGCTCAGGCGCGCTCGGCGGCCAGCCCGCCCTGCCACAGGGAGTCGAACGGGGCGTGGGAGCTCACGCGCTGGCGGATGCCGGCCGAGACGAACTCCTTGGCGGCCTGGGCCGCCTCCAGCGGGGACACGCCCTTGGCCAGCTCGGCGGTGATCGCCGCGGCCAGGGTGCAGCCGGCTCCGGCGACGGCGACGTCGCCGACCTTCGGCGAGGACAGGACCTCGGTCGTGGTGCCGTCGTAGAACACGTCCACGGCGTCCGGACCCTCCAGGCGCACGCCGCCCTTGGCGAGCACGGCGGCCCCGGAACGCTCGTGGATGCGCTTGGCGGCCTCCTCCAGCTGCTCGACGGTCGTGATGTCGTCCATTCCGGACAGCGAGATCGACTCGAAGTGGTTGGGCGTCACGAACGTGGCCTTCGGCAGGATCTGGGCGGTCAGCGCCTTGTCCGTGTCGAGTGCGGCACCGGGCTCCTGGCCCTTGCAGATCAGCACCGGGTCCAGGACCAGGTGCGGGGTCTTCAGGGACTCGAGGGCCTGGGCGACGACGTCGATGGTCTGCGGCGAGCCGAGCATGCCGATCTTGACGGCGCTGAGGTCGTAGGCCGAGGAGGCGGCGTCGAGCTGATCGGCGATCACCTGCGGATCCACCGGGGAGAAGCGGTGGCTCCAGTCGTTGCTGGGGTCGAAGGATACGATGCAGGTCAGCGCCAGCGAGCCGAAGACGCCGAGCTCCTGGAAGGTCTTGAGATCCGCCTGGGCGCCGGCGCCGCCGGTGGCCTCGTTGCCGGCGATCGTGAGCGCGAACGGGGGAGTCTGAGCAGCGGGTGCAGAAGTCATGGCTCGATTCTGCTCCTGCTGGGCGGGTGGCACCAACATGGCCGTCGTGGGCGGTCATCGCGGCCTGTATCCTGGCGCGGTCGAGACGGTTCGACGCGCTGGGTGGCAGGCAGCGCGTCCGTCGGACCTGCGCAGCCCCAGGCTCCTGCAGATCGTGCCGCGCTCGGATCCACGCGCGACGGAGACGGCATCAGCCCGCTCCGCTCGGCGCTGACCACCCCTCCCCAGGAGCCCTGCCGCATGACCAGCGACCCCCGCACGCCGTCGTCGTCCCCGATGACCGCGGCCCAGTACGCCCGCCGCCCCCGCAGCCTGTTCGACCTGTTCGTGGCCGCGACCGCCGTGATCCTGGTGCTGTCCAACATCGGCGCCACCAAGGGCGTGCAGATCGGCCCCATCATCACCGACGGCGGCTTCTTCCTCTTCCCGCTGGCCTACGTGGTGGGCGATGTGGTCTCCGAGGTCTGGGGCTTCCGCGCAGCGCGGCGCTCCACGCTGATGGCCTTCGCCGCCGGCGCCTTCGCGAGCCTGTGCTTCTGGATCATCATCGCGCTGCCGGCCGCACCGTTCTACGAGGGCCAGGAGGCCTTCGCGCAGACCCTGGGCCCGGTGCCGCTGATCGTCCTGGCCTCCCTGCTGGGCTTCCTGGTGGGGCAGCTGCTCAACGCGTACGTGCTGGTCAAGGTCAAGCAGCGCACCCGGGAGCGGCACCTGTGGGCGCGGCTGATGGCCTCCACGCTGGTCGGCGAGCTCGTGGACACGATCATCTTCTGCGCGATCGCCGCCCCCGTGATCGGCATCGAGACGCCGGGGCAGTTCCTGAACTACGTGCTCGTCGGCTACGTCTGGAAGTGCCTGATCGAGGTCGTCATGCTCCCGGTCACCTACGCCGTGGTGGCGCGCGTCAAGAAGATCGAGGACTACGGCGCCGTGACCGCCTGAGGCCTGCTGGCTCCTCGCTGTGCCTTCCGGAATCGAGTGGCCTCTGAGGGTGCGTCTGATGCGCTGAGCGCACACGCAGACGCCACTCGATGGCCACGGCGGCTCGCCATCACACGCAGAGGCCGCTCGACGACGACGGCGGGGTTCAGTCCCGCTGCAGATGCGCCAGCTGAGCCTCGATCGAGCGGCGGGCCGCGGGGCGGACCTGGGCGGGGACCTCCGGGTAGATGCGCTCGGCGGTCTCGGCGGCGGAGACCCCCTGGGCTGTCGCGCCCATGGACTCGAGGGCTGCGCGGACCTCGTCCAGGCGCTCCAGCCGATGGTCGCGCAGCTCCCGGCAGGTCTTGGCCAGATCCGGCAGCGGCTCACCATGGGCGGGAAGACCCATGCCACCGACGGCCTCGAGCCGATCGAGCGAGGCCAGGTAGTCGCCCAGCGTGCCGTCCGGGTGGTCGATCATGGTCGTGCCGCGGCCCAGGACGGTGTCGCCGGTGAGGATGGGGGCGATCGCGGCACCATCGGTCAGCGCGGCGTCGTCGAGGATCCGGAAGCTCAGGGAGTCGGAGGTGTGCCCCGGCGTGGCCAGCACCTCGATCGAGACCCCGGCGGCGGTGAGGCGCTCGCCGTCGCGCAGCGGCTGCCCATGGCGGCAGTGCTCCGGCAGCGCGGCCCGCACGGGCGCTGCGGTCAGCTCGCGCAGGGAATCGATCGCCTCGGTGTGATCATTGTGGCGGTGCGTGATCAGCACCAGCTCCACGGGCCCCGCCGCGGCGAGAGCCTGCACGTGCTCCGGCAGGTCGGGGCCGGGATCCACCACGACGACGCCGTCGGAGCCCGGCGCGCGCAGCAGCAGGCTGTTCGTGCCTTCGAGCGTCATGGGCCCGGGGTTCTCGGCGCGCAGCACGGAGACCAGGCGGGTCAGCCGACGGATCTGAGGGCTCATCAGGACTCCCGGGAATCCAGCAGCGCGCGCAGTCGATCGAGCGAGGAGTCCCAGGCGCCCTTGGCGGTCGCGTGGACCTCCTTCGGCAGCGGCCCCTGCAGCAGCTCGATCCGGGTCCCGCCGTCGACGGGCACGAGCTCGATGCGCAGCAGGATCAGATGCTCGGTGGGCTCGCCATCGGGCCCCGGCAGCGCCTCCTGGATCTCGAGCATCTCCTCCGGCACGATCGCCGCGTGCCGGCCGTGGGAGGGGGCGCCCATCTGGGGGTCGTCGTCCATGACCATGGCGAAGCGGCGGATGCCGCCCGGCCGCGGATCCAGCTCGAGGGACTCGGGGTGGACGCTCCAGCCCTGCGGCCCGTACCAGTGCGGCAGCAGCTCGGGGTCCATGAGGGCCTGGTAGATCCGCGACGACGGGTGCGGCAGGACCCTATGCAGGCGCCAGCGCTGCTCGGCGGGGACGCGATCCAGGTCGGAGCTGGGGCGGTCGCTGGGGTTCTCGGTCATCTGTGCCTCCTTGTGGCTCACGTGCTCGGGTCGCAGGCGTGGGCGCGGCTCACGGGTGGTCGCCGCTGTAGTAGTCGGCCAGGGTCGCGTCCCGGTAGGCCAGGTACGACCCGTCCTCCATCGCCTCGCGGGCGCGGTCCACCAGGCGGACGGTGAACCTCTCATTGTGGATCGAGGCCAGCGTGGCCGCCACCCGCTCCTTGGCCTTGAACAGGTGGTGGATGTAGGCACGGGTGTAGTGCGCGCAGGTGTAGCAGTCGCAGTCCTCGTCGATCGGGTGGAAGTCCCGCTTGAAGCGCGCCGCCGGCAGGTTGAACCGGCCCTTGGGGTGATAGCAGGCCCCGGTGCGGGCCACGCGGGTGGGCGAGACGCAGTCGAACGTGTCCGCCCCGGCCTCCAGCGCCACGAAGATGTCGTCCGGCTCGGAGATCCCCAGCAGGTGGCGCGGCCGGTCCTCGGGCAGCTCCTCGGCGCACCAGCCCACGATCGTGCCGAGGTTCTTCTTCTCCAGGGCCCCGCCGATGCCGTAGCCGTCGAAGTCCATGGCTCCCAGGTCGCGGCTGGCCTGTCGGCGCAGGTCCTCGTATTGGGCGCCCTGGATCACGCCGAACAGCGCCTGGTACGGCCGGTGCTGCCGGGCCCGGGTGAGACGGTCGTGCTCCTCGAGGCAGCGCAGCGCCCACAGCCGGGTCCGCTCCAGGGCGCGCTCCTGGTAGCCGCGGGAGTTGTGCAGGGTGGTCAGCTCGTCGAAGGCGAACATGATGTCCGCGCCGATCCCGTGCTGGACCTGCATGGAGACCTCAGGGGTGAACCGGTGCTTGTCTCCGTTGAGGTGCGAGATGAACGTGACGCCGTCGTCGTCCACGTTCGCCAGGCGCTCCTTGCCCTCGGCCACGTCGTCATCGCCCACGGGGCCCTTGGGGGAGGGGCCGTCCATGTCGATCACCTTCTTGAACCCGGAGCCCAGGGACATGACCTGGAAGCCGCCGGAGTCGGTGAAGGTGGGGCCGTCCCAGTTCATGAAGCGGCCGAGCCCGCCGGCCTCGTCGAGCAGATCGTGACCGGGGCGCAGGTACAGGTGGTAGGCATTGGCCAGCAGTGCCTGCGCGCCGAGCTCCTTCATGGCCTCCGGCAGCACGGCCTTGACGGTCGCGGCGGTGGCCACGGGGATGAAGGCGGGCGTGCGGATGGTGCCGTGCGGTGTCGTGATCTCCCCGGTGCGGCCCAGCCACGGGGGCTCGGGGTCGCCGTGCGGATCGGTCCGCGGGGGCTGGGCGACGGTCTCGGTCAGCCGAGTGCGCACCCGGAAGGAGAAGCTGTCCCGCCCGGAGAGCGGGTGGGGCTTGGGCGCGGGGGTCTGCTCGGAGTCCATCCGTCCATTGTCCCCGATGCAGCGGCCCGAGCCGGTCCGCCCGGGGCGGGGCTAGCATCGACTGCGGCCCTCGAGCCTCATCGCATCCCCTCCCGCCGCTCGAGCGCGGATGCCCCAGTCCCTCATCGGAGCGCTTCCCGCCCAGGGCAGCCCCGACTCTTCCGCAGGAAGGAGCCCGCGTGTCCGGATCGTCCACCGTCCGCCAGCTGTTCGAGGTGGGCCCCTCCCGCCGGGATCACGTGCCTGCGGTGCGCATCGCCCTGGCCGTGGGGATCCCTCTCGTGCTGCTGATGCTCCTGGGGCGCCCGGACCTGACGATCTACGCGGCCTTCGGCGCCTTCACCTCGATCTACGCCCGGCACGAGCCGCTGCGCCAGCGCCTGGGCCATGAGCTGCAGGCGGGCGCGCTGGTCACGGTCTCGGTGGCCATCGGCGCGCTGCTGTCCTGGTTCGGCGCGCCGGAGCCCCTGGTCCTGGGCATCACCTCCGTGGTCGCCGCGATCGGCTCGGTGCTGGCCGCGGCCTGGAACCTCAAGCCCGCCGGGTCGGTGTTCTTCATCTTCGCCACCGGCGCGATCGGCTCCCTGGGGCCCGATGCCGTGGCGCACCCGCTGCTGGCGATCGCGATCGCAGCCGGCTCCGCCGCCTTCTCCGTCCTGCTGGCGTGGATCTGGTCCCTGGTGGGCGAGGGGCGCGAGGGGAAGTCACCGCCCCCGGCGCCGGTGGTGCGCCTGACCCGCGGCCAGCTGGCCGCGCACGGCGGGCGCTTCCTGGTGGCCACGGGACTGGCCGCCGTGGTGGCGCTGATCGTCTCCCAGGCCGCCGGGCTCAGCCACGTCTACTGGGCGCAGGTGGCCGCCGCCGCTCCGATCGCGGCGCCCACGCACCTGGCGCGGCTGCAGCGCGGCGTCCACCGCATGGTCGGCACGCTGGGCGGCGTGGGCGTGACCGCATTCGTGCTGGCCTTCGATCTGGGCCCGTGGCAGATGCTGGTCCTGGTGATCCTCTTCCAGCTGCTCGCCGAGCTGTTCGTGGGCCGCAACTACTCGCTGGCACTGCTGTTCATCACGCCGCTGGCGCTGCTGATGACGCAGCTGGCGCATCCGGTCCCGGCCGCGCCGCTGCTGCAGGCCCGCGCGGTGGAGACCGTGCTGGGCGCGCTGTGCGGCATGGTCGTGATCTACTTCTGGCGCAACAGCGAGGAGCGCCGAGCAGACACGCAGGCCATGCCGCGGATCATCGCCGCCTCGCAGGCGGACCGCCGCGGCGGCCCGGCGGACGCGGACCTCGACGGCGCGGCTGCGGGTGAGGACGACGACGGGCACAGCGCTCCCTCGCAGGACCGCTCGCGCTGAAGGCCGCTCAGCGGCCCCAGCCGACGTGCGCCAGGGCCTGCTCGATCAGCCGGCCCCGGCCGCCGGCGAACTCCGCCTGGATGTCGGCGCTGAGCGCCTCCTCGGGGGTGACCCAGGACAGCTGCAGCGCGTCCTCGCGCGGCTGGCACTCGCCGCGCACGGGCACCACGTAGTTCAGCGCGACCGCGTGCTGGCGGTTGTCCGTGAAGCCCGTCTCCGACGGATGCGGGAAGTACTCGGTGACCGCGAAGGGGACGGTCGAGGGCGGGACCATGGGCATGACCAGCGGCCCGAGATCCTTCTCCAGGTGCCGCAGCAGCGCCCCGCGGATCGTCTCGCGGTACAGGACGCGCCCCGAGACCACGGCGCGCTCCAGCTCGCCGACGTCATTGGGCTGCAGCAGCAGGCCCACCTCCGAGACGCAGCCCACGGGATCCAGCTGCACGGGGATCGCCTGGACGTAGACGATCGGCAGGCGGGCACGGGCCTCGCGGAGGTCTTCCTCGGACAGCCAGCCGGGATTCGGGTCCGGTGTGCGTACGGAGCTCATGGGATCTGTCTACCTCAGCCGTCGGGTCTTGTGGTGGGTCGGTGCCGGGGTTTCCGCGATCAGCGGAGGCTGCGCTCCAGGCGGGCCGCGGCCTCCAGGATCATCCAGGACTGGATCTGCGTGGACAGATCCACCGGGGCGCCCACGCGCTGGGTCTGATCCGCGTCCTTGAGGGGGTCGGAGGAGAAGATCGCGCGCACGCGCCGGGGCTCCGGGCGGGCGTTGGGGTCGTGGGGGTCCATGCCGGGATCGAACTCGCGACGGCCGTCCCAGAGGGCGTCGGCGGTGTCGAGCACCAGGCGCCGTGCGGTGAGGCGGGAGGCCTCTGGCAGCTGGGGGTCCTCGGCGGCCTCCGCCAGGTTCCGCACGAGGATGCCGGTGAACAGCCCGCCGTCGCCGGTGCCGTGCGTGGACAGGCTCCGACGCCGCCGACCGGCAGCACTGGTGGAGTCGCGCCCGAAGTGCGATTCGGCGCCGGCGATGATCTGTCCCGCCCACTCCAGCCAGGACTGAGCCCGATCCCGGGGCACGACGGCGGCGTGCTCCAGGCATGCCGCCAGCACGGGGCCGGAGTTGTAGGAGTAGACGGCGTCATCGCGCTGCGTGGTCTCCTGGCCGGAGCCGGCGGCCAGCAGCTTGATCCCGTCCCAGAACACGCCGCGCTGGGCGTCCCAGAGGTTCTCGCGCAGCCAGCTCAGCAGCCGTTCGGCGGAGTCGTCGGAGGCGGTGCGCGCAGCGATCAGGGCCGCCGGGCCCGTGGTCGCGGCATTCTTGTAGGTGCGCTCGCGGCTCCAGAACATGCCGCCGCCGAGGTCGTCGGTGTGCGCCGAGCGGATCTGGGACAGCAGGAGGCTCCCGGCCCGCAGGACGTCGCCGGAGGAGGCGCCGCAGACCTGATCGAGCTGGCGCAGGCGGCCCAGCGCCAGCAGGAGCCAGGACATGTCGTCGAAGAAGCTGTTGATCACGACCGACCCGCCCGAGCGCACGGCGATGCCGCGCAGCAGCTGATGCGCGCGCTTGCGCAGCGGCTCCGGGTCCCCTCCCGAGGCGGCCTCCCGCAGGGCGGCATCCACGAGGGCGTCGAGCAGGTGCGCCTGCCACCAGTAGTGCCAGGTCAGGTTGGTCCGCGACGGCGCCGGGAAGGTGATCGCAGCCAGCCAGGTCCCGGGGATGCCGAGGGCCCGCTGCCCGAACAGCTCCTGCACCGAGCGGGCGGCCAGAGCTGCGCGCACGGCGCGGTCGTCGACGGCATCGGCGAGGATCGAGGCGGCGGGGTCGTGGCTCATGGCTCTCCTGTGCGTGGGGTCGTGCGCTGCCGTCGAAAGTGCTGCGGGCTGTCGCGGACGGCTGGCCTCAGCCTAGCGATCCGCCCCGACGCCGCCCCGCGATCTCCGAGGCGGCATCAGCGGGGGAGGGTCTCCAGGCGGCGCCGGCTCCTCAGCTCCAGGGCCTGCCCGGTCACCGGGTGGGTGAGTCGCAGGGTGCGCGCGAGCAGCTGGAGCGGACGCGAGACGTCGCCCGGCTCCCGGGGAAGCACCTGCGGGTAGAGCGGATCCCAGCGGATGGGCGTCCCGAGCGCTGCCAGGTGGACCCGCAGCTGGTGGGTCTGCCCGGTCAAGGGGTGCAGGCGCAGGTGGGCCCAGCGGCCGTCGTCGTCCTCGAAGGCGCTCAGCGGATCGAGGTGCGTCACGGCATTGGGCTCGCCGGGGACCTCGGCGGCCTGCAGGACCGCGCGCTGCTTGAGCAGCCGGCTGCTGCGCCGATCCGGCAGGTCCTCGAGCACCAGACCGCCCAGGCGGGCTACCGCTTCGTACGACTTCTCGGTGCGACGGTCCTGGAACTGGCGCTGCACGGCCCCGCGCACCCGGGGATCGCGGATCAGCAGCAGCACGCCGGCGGTGTCCCGGTCCAGGCGATGCGCCGGAACCAGGTCGTCCTCGCCGCGGCGGCGACGCAGCACGCTCAGCGCCGTCTGCGCGATGAACCCTCCCCGCGGCGTGGACGGCAGCCCGTGCGGCTTGTCGACCGCCAGCAGCCATTCGTCCTCGTAGAGGACCGGCATGTCATGGGGCAGCTCGGGCTCCACCGGAAGCTCGCGGTGGTACCAGACCCGCTGACCGGCGCACGGGGCGTCGGCGGGCAGCGGGGCGCCGCGGTCGTCGACGATCTCGCCGCCCGACAGCAGCCGCTCGAGCTGCGCGCGCGAGGCGGGGAAGCGCAGCAGCAAGTGCTCGCCGGCCGTGCAGCTGCGGTCGTCCGGGAGCCGGACCGAGACCGGATCGATGCCATCGCGCGGGGAGAGCGGTCTGGGACGTGCGCGGCGGCGGGACATGGGGGCATCCTGGCAGACTCGGGGCAACGACGACGTGAGGAAGTGCGATCACCATGACCACCCCCAGGCGGCCCGAGCAGGTCGTGCTGCTGGACACCGCGCGCCTGCCGATCGGCACGGCGCTGAAATCCGAGGTCCACACCGCGGACACCCCTCTGCACCTGGCCTTCTCCTGCTGGGTCCTGGACGACGACGGGCGGGTGCTGCTCACCCGTCGTGCCCTGAGCAAGCGGACCTGGCCGGGCGTGTGGACGAACAGCTTCTGCGGCCACCCGGGACCGGGCGAATCCATGGCTGCGGCGCTGCACCGCCGGGCCGAGCAGGAGCTGGGACTCGAGCTGACCGAGCTGCGGGAGGTCGTGCCGGAGTTCGCCTACTGGGCGCGCGATGCCTCGGGCGTGGTCGAGAACGAGTTCTGCCCGGTGTGGACCGCCCGGGCCGAGTCCTCGCCCGTGCCGAATCCCGAGGAGGTCGCGGAGTCCCTCTGGGTCGATCCCGCCGAGCTGCTGCGGGCCAGCCGGGCCGTGCCGCAGCTGCTGAGCCCCTGGCTCAACGAGGAGCTCTCCCAGCCCGGACTGCTCGCCGCCCTCGACTGCTGAGGAGCCCAGCCCGGGCTGGATCTCGGCTGCCCGGGTCTCAGCGCTGGCAGCGCGGGCAGAGGTAGAAGGGGCGCTCGCGGGCCGGCGCCCGCAGGCCGGTGCGGGGATCGCGCTGACCGGCGGCATCGTCCCAGGTCCGCTTGAGGATCGGCGTCCCGCAGCGTCGGCACGGCCTGCGCTCACGGCCGTAGACCCACAGCTGCCTGCCGGGCCGCGGATCGCCCGTGGTGACTCGGGGGCCGCTGTCGCGGTTGCGCAGCAGCAGCTCGTGCGCATCCTCGACGATCGCCTGCAGATCCGGAACATCGGCCACGGGCGTCTGCGGAGCCAGGCGGTGCAGGAACAGCAGCTCGCAGCGGTAGATGCTGCCGATCCCTGCCAGTCTCGACTGATCCATGAGCGCTGCGGCGATCGGGCGATCGGGGCGCTCCAGCAGACGGCGCACCGCCTCCTGCAGGTGCTGCGCGGACCACTGCGGTGCCAGGAGGTCCGGGCCCAGGTGCCCCACGAGCCGGTCCTCCTGCTCCCGGGCCACGATCACGAGCTGCTGGACGGAGGACGCGGTGGCCCGGGTCCCCGCGGTCTCGAGCACGGCACGGATCGTGTGCTTCGGCCGGGCGCGGCGCTGCGATCGCGCGCTCGAGGCGCCGGGCCGACGACGGCCGGGGGAGTCCGATCCCGCCGCGAGAGGGTCGAGGTCCTCGATCTCCCATCGGCCCTCCATCATCAGATGCGAGTGCAGCGTGACCGCGCGGGCACCGGTGCTCGGATCGGGCCCGATGCGGATCAGCAGGTGCTTGCCGCGCGAGACCGCCTCCTGGACGGTGCGCCCGGACAGATCGACGGTGGCCAGCGCGGGGACCCGGAGGTCGCTGCGCAGCAGCTGCCGCCCCGCCAGCCCGGAGTGCAGGGCAGCGGCCGCGCGCCAGACGGAATCCCCCTCAGGCACGGCGGATCCGCAGGCCCTTGGGCGTGGTCGAGAACCCGGCGGCGACCAGGGACTCGCGCACCGCGGTCTCAAGCGCGCCGTGCCCGAGGGCGGGCATGCCGTTGACGCGCTCGACCGTGAGCTTCTCGGCGGCCCCTGCGCGCACCACGTCGGCGATCGGCGGGCCGATCATCCGCAGACGCTCTGGGTCGTCGTCGAAGACCAGGGCGGTGCGCCCGCCGCGCTCCAGGTAGAGCACCGGATCGCCGTCCACGAGCGCGAGGATCGACCCCGCCTTGCGTCCCGGCCGGTGCCGCGCCGCCGTGGTGGACTCGGTGCTGTCGTGCGAGTCGATCGTCTCCGGCCAGGGCAGCGTGGCGCCGTACGGGTTCGCAGGGTCGGTCGCGGCCAGCGCCAGCACGACGGGCTCGCGAGGCTCGGTGCGCGCCTGCTCGTCATCGGCGAAGCCGCGCAGCCGATCCACGGTGCCCGACTGCGCGAACTGCGCGGCCCCCAGACCCTCGATGAAGTAGCCGCGCCGTGCGTGACCGGCCTCCTCGACGGCAGCCAGGACCTTGTACACGGCGGAGAACCCGCCTGCGATGTCCTCGGCCTCCACCGCCCCGCGGGTCACCACGCCGTAGCGGTCCAGCAGCAGCTCGGCCGAGGCGCTCGCGCGCAGCGTGGGCTCGAGCGGCTCGGGGTCCAGCAGCGACCACCGCCCGGACAGCCCGGTGGGATCGCCCGCCTCCGCGGGCCCTGGGGTGCGCTCGGATGACGGCCGCGACAGCGCCGCGTCCCGGGCCCGCAGTCGGGCTGCTCCGCGTCTGCCTGCGGTGCGTCCTCGTGGGGTGCGCGGCTTCTGCCGGTGAGCGGCGGAGCCGCCCGCGACCAGGGAGCGCACCGGGGCGAACGTGTCGTTGGTGACCAGCCCGGCCCACACGAGCTCCCACAGGGCGCGGGTGAGGGCAGGCATGTCCAGCCCGGGGATCTGCGAACGATCGTTCTGCTCGAGCACGGCGCTGCGCAACTGGTGGCCGAACCGCGCGCCGCCATCGCCCATGATGGCCAGCAGTGCGGCCTGGACGGCGTCGTCGATCCCGGCGGCGCGGGCGCGCAGATCCGCTCGCGGAGGCAGGCTGAGCTGCTGCGACTCGGCCAGGTGGAGACTGATCCAGCCGTCGTCGCCGGCCAGTGAGCCCGCCCCGGACCACACGATCTCCCCGGAGGCCAGCAGCTCGTCGAGCAGCTCGGGCCGGTAGCCCTCGAGGCGCTGACGGAGCACGAGCGGCTCCAGCGCCGAGGCCGGCACCGCCACCCCCGCGAGCTGATCCACGACGCTGAGCAGGCCGTCCGCCCCGCGCAGGCGATGCCCCGGCCCGACCGACTGCCACGAGGGCAGGAAGCGGGCGTAGACCTCCGGGGCCACCGGCTCGACCTGCTGGCGCAGCGCGGCCAGCGAGCGTCGCCGGATCCGGTGCAGCACGTCCTTGTCGCACCATTCTGAGCGCGGCCCGTGGTTGTGTTCCTCCTGCCGGTCGGGGCGGAACTCGCCCTCCAGGACTCGGCGCGCAGCGCCCAGGCGCTCGAGGGTCCCGGCGACGACGGCCGGGCCCAGGCCGGTGCCCCGGGAGGCCTCGGCCACGGTGAACGGCCCGTGAGTGCGGGCGAAGCGCGCCACGAGGTCCTCGACCGGATTCTCGACCGGCTCCAAGAAGCTGACCGGCACCCCGTGCGGGATCGGTGTGCCCAGTGCGTCGCGCAGCCGGGCGGCATCCTCGACCGCGGCGAGCACCTGCTGCCCCTCGCGCAGCAGCCAGAAGGCGCGCCGCCTGCGCACCAGCTCCTCCGCCCACGCAGAGGCCTGCTCGGGGCTCACGCGCTGCTCGGAGGGGTCCTGCGAGCCGGCGCAGGAGGCGTCCTCCTCCGTCGTGCTCGAGTCCGTGGCGCGGGCGACGCCGGCGCGGCCGGCCGGCTCCGAGCGGAGCCGAGCCGCTGCCTCCTCGAGGCCCAGCGGCCCGAGCAGCCGCAGCAGATCGGCCAGCCCCTCCATGCCCAGCAGGCGCCGGGAGGGGGCCAGGTGCTGCAGCTGGGCCTCGGTCTGGGCGATGACCTCGGCGTCGAGCAGCTCGCGCAGCTGGGCCCGGCCCAGCAGCTCGGAGAGCAGGGCGGTGTCCAGGGACAGGATCGCGGCCTTGCGCTCGGCCAGCGGGGAGTCGCCCTCGTAGATGAACTGCCCCAGGTAGCCGAAGAGCAGGGTGTGGGCGAAGGGCGAGGGCGTCTCGGTGGTCACCTCGACCATGCGCAGCGCGCGGCGGTCGATCTGGCGGTGCAGCTCCTGCAGAGCGGGGAGGTCGTAGACGTCCTGGAGGCACTCGCGCACCGTCTCGAGCACGATCGGGAACTGGGGGTGCTTGCGAGCGACGTCGAGCAGCTGGGCGGAGCGCTGGCGCTGCTGCCACAGGGGCGTGCGTCGTCCCGGATCCCGGCGCGGCAGCAGCAGCGCGCGGGCCGCGCACTCGCGGAAGCGGGAGGCGAACAGCGCCGAGGAGCCGACTCGCTCGGTCACGATCTGCTCGAGCTCCTCCGGGTCGAAGAGGAACAGCTCGGCGCCCGGCGGCTGGTCGTCGGTGGCCGGCAGTCGCAGGACGATGCCGTCATCGGAGGCCTGCGCGGAGCTGTCCAGACCCCAGCGCTCCTCGAGCCGCGCCCCGACGGCCAGCGCCCACGGCGCGTGCACGGGCAGCCCGTAGGGGGAGTGCAGGACCACGCGCCAGTCCCCGAGCTCGTCGTGGAAGCGCTCGAGTATCAGCGTGCGGTCCGAGGGCACATGCCCGACGGCTTCGCGCATCTCCGTGAGGTAGCGGTGGAGGTTGTCCTGCGCCCAGGTGTCCAGGCCGTCGGCGGCCAGCCGCTCGCGCAGCGCGGCCTCCGCAGCACCCGAGGCCTCGCGCAGGAATCGGCCCTGCGCTCGACCGAGCTCGACGGGCCGCCCGATGCCGTCGCCGTGCCAGAACGGCAGCTTGCCCGCCTGCCCCGGTGCCGGGGTGACGAGCACTCGGTCATGGGTGATCTCCGCGATCCGCCACGACGAGGCGCCCAGGGCGATCACATCGCCGGTGCGGGACTCGTAGACCATCTCCTCGTCGAGCTCGCCCACCCGCTTGGGCGAGGAGTCGTCCTGCCCGGCCAGGTGCACGGGGAACAGCCCGCGGTCGGGGATCGTGCCGCCGGAGGTCACGGCCAGGCGCTGGGCCCCGGGGCGGCCGGTGAGCGTGCCCTCGTCCCGGTCCCAGACCACGCGCGGGCGCAGCTCCGCGAACTCGTCCGACGGGTAGCGCCCGGAGACCAGGTCCAGCACCGAGTCGAACGCGCTGCGCGGCAGTCCCAGGAACGGCGCGGCCCGGCGCACGGTGTCCCACCAGTCCTCGACGGGCACGGTCTCGGTGGCGCACACCGCCACCGTCTGCTGAGCCAGGATGTCCAGCGGGTTCGACGGGATGTGCAGCGGCTCGACCCGCCCGGCCAGCATCTGCTCCACGGTCACGGCCGCGTCCAGCAGATCGCCGCGGTGCTTGGGGAACATCCGCCCGATCGAGATCTCGCCGACCTGGTGGCCGGCGCGGCCCACGCGCTGCAGCCCCGAGGCCGCGGACGGCGGGGACTCGATCTGCACCACCAGGTCCACGAGCCCCATGTCGATGCCGAGCTCGAGCGAGCTGGTGGCCACCACGCAGCGCAGGACTCCGGACTTGAGGTCCTCCTCGATCAGGGCGCGCTGATCCTTGGAGACCGAGCCGTGGTGGGCTCGGGCCAGCAGGGGCGCTGCGCCTTCGTAGCGGTTGTGCTGCCGCTCGATCCCGCTGGGCTGGGTCGCCTCCCCGGCCGTGCGCTCGGCTGGATCGTCCGCCTCCGGAGCATGCTCGAGCCGGAAAGCGTGGATCTCGTTGAGCCGGGCGGTGAGCTTCTCCGCCAGGCCGCGGGAGTTCGCGAAGACGATCGTGGAGCGGTGCGCCTCGACCAGATCGACCACCCGCTCCTCCACATGCGGCCAGATCGAGGCGACGTTCGCGGGCTCGTCCGCGTCGTAGTCCGATTCCAGCAGCGAGCCCGAGGCCGCCGGTCCGCCCAGCACCGTCATGTCCGGGATGGGCACGCTGATCTCCAGATCCCAGCGCTTGGTCGACTCCGGGCGCACGACCGCCACCGGCTGACTCCCGCCCAGGAAGCGGGTCACGGTCTCGACCGGGTCGACGGTGGCCGAGAGCCCGATGCGCTGGGCCGGGCGCTCGAGCAGGTCGTCCAGGCGCTCCAGCGAGACCGCCAGGTGGGCTCCGCGCTTGGTGCCGGCCACGGCGTGGACCTCATCCAGGATCACGGTCTCCACACCGCGCAGGGACTCGCGGGCCTTGGACGTGAGCATCAGGTACAGCGATTCGGGCGTGGTGATCAGGATGTCCGGAGGCGAGGCCAGCAGGGCGCGCCGCACCGCCTGCGGGGTGTCCCCGGAGCGCACGCCGGTGGAGATCTCGGGCGGCTCCAGCCCCATCCGGCGGGCGGTCTGCGTGATCCCGATCAGGGGCGAGCGCAGGTTGCGCTCCACGTCCACGCCGAGCGCCTTGAGCGGGGAGATGTACAGGACGCGCGTGGTGGCCCTGCGCTTGGACGAGGCGCTCGAGGCCTTCCTGCGCAGGTCGGATCCGGAACGATCGTTCGCAGCAGCAGCTTCGGAGGACGCTTCGGCTGAGGCGGCTGAGGCGGCTGAGGCGGCTGAGGCGGCTGAGGCGGCTGAGGCAGCCGGCGCACCTGGGGCGGCTGAGCCGGAGCGGGGCCCAGCGGGCTGCGGCACGGCCGCTTGCGAGATCAGCCGGTCGATCGCCCAGAGGAAGGCGGCCAGGGTCTTGCCGGAACCGGTGGGAGCGACCACGAGGGCGTGCTCGCCTCCGGCGATCGCCTTCCACGCGCCCTCCTGGGCGGCGGTGGGCGTGGAGAAGGCGCCCGTGAACCAGTCGCGGGCAGCCGGCGAGAACGCCTCGAGCGACGAGCCCGGCGCGGGGCGTCCGTCCGAGGGCTCCTCATCTGCGGGGAGCCCTCGGACCTGGGCAGGTGCTGCGCGCTCGGAGGGCTCAGGCACCGAAGCCCTTCACCTGCAGCTGCCCGATCTTGGGGTTGCCGCAGGCCTGGGTCGAATGGGCGATGCTCAGCGCCTCCGTGCTGCCCGGCGGGTAGACGACCAGCGCGGAGGTCTCGTGCGGGTTGCAGACCTGGCCGTAGGAGCCGGCTCCGGTCTCCTGCAGACCCGCCGAGGCCGACTGGCCCGGTGCCACGGTCACCGCAGCGCCCGCCTCCGGTGCGCGCGAGGCCGGGATGCCGACGGGCTGTCCCGCGGCATCCGCGTAGGAGACGCCCGGGTAGCCGGACAGGACGCAGGGCTGCGAGCCCGTGTTGGTGAGGACCAGCTGGTAGTGCACGGAGCCCATGCCGGCATCCACCGGCTGCAGCGACCCCGCCAGGGAGGAGGCATCGCACACGCCGGCGGGTGCGGCCTGAGCTGCCGCCCCCTCCTGACCGGCCGAGGGCGCCGCAGTGGTGCCCTGCTGCCCGGCCGACGGATCGGTGCTCTCCTGCGCCGGCGCCTGTGCGGCCGAGCCGTCAGCGGCGGCCGCGGAATCCGGGGCCTCCTCGGCAGGAGCCTCCTGGGCGGGCTGCTCTGCAGCGGCCTCCCCTGCGGCGGCATCGGCGGACTCGTCAGCAGCCGGCTCCGGAACATCCGCCGAGGCGGAGGCCGGATCCGAGGACTCGGCGGCCGAGGCCGAGGAGTCAGAGGGGGACGCGGAGGACGTGGGCTCGGCGGCCGAGGCGCTCTGCGAGGCCGAGCCGGACGAGCTGTCGGTGCTGTCCTGGTCCTCGCCCGAGCCGCCGCAGGCGCTCAGGGCGAGCAGCGCGGCCAGGGAGAGCGCGCTGAGGGCGAGGGGGCGGGTGCGAGTCGACATGAGGGGCCTCCTGCTGAGGTGTCGCGGGTCCGAGCCGACGTGGTCCGGGCCTCTGTGGAGCAATCGTAGGCCGGGCCCCGACAGCACAGCGGGCGGTCTCGAGGGTCGTGGCCATGCCGATGCCGCGGCTCGTGGCCGCAGCGATCCCGCCAGCCGGCTCAGCGGGCCTCGGGCAGCGCCGAGCGCATGACCTCGGCCAGGGTCCTGCCGGAGGCGTCGGTCCCCTCGCGGATCTGGGTGCGGCAGGAGAAGCCGTCGGCCACCACGAGGGGATCGGGCCCGGCCGCGCGGATCTTGGGGAACAGCTCGCGCTCCCCGAGCGTGCGGGAGACCTCCAGGTGACCCGGTTCGAAGCCGTAGTTCCCGGCCAGACCGCAGCAGCCGCCGCCGACCATGTCCACGTCCACGCCCAGGCGCTGCAGGACCTCGAGCTCGGCGTCGTAGCCGATCATCGACTTCTGGTGGCAGTGCACCTGGCACACGGCGTCGCGGGGGCCGTCGTCGTCGAGGGTCCCGAACGGCCAGTCCCCTCCCTCGGCGAGGTGGCGCGCGGTGAACTGCCCCAGGGTGAGCGTGCGCTGGGCGAGCAGGGCGGCGCGGGGGTCGTCGGGCAGCAGCTCCGTGATCTCGTCCTGGAGCATCACCGTGCAGGAGGGCTCGAGCCCGATCACGGGGTATCCGGCCTCCAGCAGCGGCTCCATGACGCCCAGGGTGCGGGTGACCTCGCGCTTGAGGGCCTCGAGCTGGCCGGTCGAGTGCCAGGTCATGCCGCAGCAGACGTTGCCGGCGGGCATGAGCACGCGGTAGCCCATGGCCTCGAGGACCTCCACGGCGGCCTTGCCGGGCCCGTCGTCCATGAAGTTGGTCCAGGAGTCCGGCCACAGCACCACCGACGGCCGCCCGTCCGGCGCGTCGCCGGGCCGGGTCGAGAACCACTTGGTCAGCGGCTGGTCGGCGAAGCGGATCATGTCCCGCTGCGCCTCCACGCCGCCCAGGCGCATGACCGCCTTCTGCAGCGGCTGCACCTTCATGGCCGCGTTGACCAGCGACGGCGCCCCGGGCACCGCGTTCATCAGCCGCGCCAGCACGGGCAGCCAGCCCATGGTCAGGTGCGCCATGGGGCGGCGGCGACGGCCCACGAAGCTGCGGATGCCCTCGCCGTAGTGATGGTGCAGGAACTCGGACTTGTAGGTGGCCACGTCCACATTGACCGGGCACTCGGCCACGCAGGCCTTGCAGGACAGGCAGCCGTCGAGGGCCTCGAGGGTCTCCTCGGCCTTCCAGCCGTCCTTGAGGTGCTCCCCGCGCAGCATCTCCGCCAGGGAGCGCATGCGCCCGCGGGTCGAGTGGACCTCGTCCCGGGTGGCCTGGAACGACGGGCACATGGCGCCGACATCCGAGCGGCAGGCGCCCACGCCCACGCATCGGTTGACCGCGCCTGCGAACGAGCCGTTGTCGTGGCTGAAGGCGTGCACGGGCTTCAGGTCGAAGGTGCGCGCCCCGGGGCCGGGGCGGATGCCCTGGTCGATCGGCTCGGGGTCCACGAGCACGCCGGGGTTGAAGAATCCTGCGGGATCGAACGCGCGCTTGAAGGCGGCGAAGGCCCGCAGGGCCTCGGGGGAGTAGATGATGCCCAGCAGCTCGGAGCGGGCCCGGCCGTCGCCGTGCTCGCCGGAGACCGAGCCGCCGTAGTGCCGCACGAGCTGCGAGGCGCGCTCGATGAACTCGCGGTAGCGGGCCACCCCGGCCTCGGTGCCGAAGTCGAACGAGATGCGGATGTGCACGCAACCCTCGCCGAAGTGCCCGAACGGGATGCCGCGCAGCTCGAGCTCGTTGAGCAGCGCATAGAGATCGCGCAGGTAGTCGCCGAGGTTCTCGGGCGGCACGGCGGAGTCCTCCCAGCCGGGCCAGGCCTCGCCGCCGTCCGGCAGGCGGGTGACGATCCCTGCCGAGGCCTCGCGGATCCGCCACAGGCTGCGGGTGCGCGCAGGGTCCACCACGACGACGGCCCCCTGGACCTCGGCGCGGCCCGAGGCCTCCACGATCCCCTCGAGCTGCTGGGCTCGGGCCTGGGCCGCCTCCACGGTCTCGCCGCCGACCTCGCAGTACAGCCAGCCCCCGCCCGGGGGCAGCTCGGATCCGGCGGTCTCGTTGCCGGGGCGCGAGCGCAGGGCGTCCAGCAGGTCGCCGCCCATGCCCTCGATCGTGGTCACGCCGCGCACGCGCAGCGCCGGGGCGGCGTGGGCCGCGGCGATCGCGTCCGCGAAGCTGAGCACTGCCAGGGCGGTGGCCGCCGGCCTGCGCACGAGCTTCACGGTCATCCGCGTGATGATCCCGCACGTGCCCTCGGTGCCGGCGAAGGCCTTGGCGACGTCGAAGCCGTTCTCCTCGAGCAGGTAGTGCAGGCCGTAGCCCGAGACCTGGCGGGGGAACTGGCCGAGCTCGGTGCGCAGCATGGCGCGGTGCTCATCGCGCAGCGCGCTCAGGGCGCGGGTCAGGGCGGTCCCTGAGGTCCCGCCGGCGCGCAGCTCGACCTCTCGGCCGTCGGCCAGCATGACGGTCACCGCCACGAGGTTCTCGGCCGCCGTGCCCCATGCCACCGAATGCGATCCGCAGGCGTTGTTGCCGACCATCCCGCCCACGGTGCAGCGCGCGTGCGTGGAGGGGTCCGGCCCGTAGGTCAGCCCGTGCTCGGCCGCCGCGGCGCGGAGGTCGTCGCAGATCACGCCGGGCTCGATATCCGCGGTCTCGGCCTGCGGATCGATTGACAGGACCCGGTTGAAGTGCCGGGAGGTGTCGATGACCAGGCCGTCGCCGATCGAGTTGCCGGCCACGGAGGTGCCGCCGCCGCGGCTGATCACGGACCAGCCGCGCTCATGGGCCAGCGCCAGCAGGTCGCGGATCTGGCCGACCGTGCGCGGCTCGGCCACGGCGGCGGGGAGGCGACGGTAGATCGAGGCGTCCGAGACGTAGGCGGCGCGGGTCGTGAGATCCTCGCGCAGCAGGCTCGCGGCGCGGGCGAGCTGATCCTCCGGGACTGTGGTCACAGCGCGGTCCTCCCGCTCACCACTCCGGGGCGATGGTGATCTCGGCACCCTCGAGCGACTCGGACCACTCGACCTGGCAGGTCAGGCGGGAGTCGTCGTGGCGGGTGTCGTCGAGCATGTCCAGCAGGTCCTCCTCCTCATCCCCGATGGGGGAGTTCTCCTGCGTGGTCTCGAACGCGCCGTCCAGGTAGCAGTGGCACGTGGAGCACGAGGCATTGCCGCCGCAGGTGGCGAGGATGGGGAACTTGTGGCGCGTGAGCGCCTCCATCAGGGACTCGTGGGACTTCCACTCGACGCCCTCGGTGCGGGCGCCCTCGCGGTCGGTCACGTTCACGGTGATGCTGCTCAAGGTTCTGCTCCTGGCGGCACGACGGGCCGCGTCGATCTCTGGGACGGGCCTCCAGTCTAGGCCCGGCACCGACACCTCGGAGGCCGCGGGCCGGTGCGGGCAGGATGTGGGCGCAGGTGCGGCCCGGAAATGCCTGAAGGGCCCTGCTTCCCCGAGACCTCGGGGAAGCAGGGCCCTTCAGCTCTGCGCGGTGGCGGAGGTGTTGAGTCTCAATACCTCGTCACCACATGTCTCAATACCCCAGCAACACCACCGGACCCACGATGAGACATGACCCGTCGCCGCCAGATCATCACCGCCGTGACCACCGGAACCCTCACCCAAGCCCAAGCAGCACGGGCCTACGGCGTCTCACCCTCGATGGTTTCCAAGCTATTGAGACAGTGGGCCCGCGAAGGCACAGCCGCCTACTACACCAAGCCCTCCACACCCCACGGACACCCCGCAGCCACCCCACCAGCCACGATCCGCGCGATCACCGCCCTGCGCACCGAGCTCACCACCCAAGGCCTCGACGCCGGCCCGGCCACCATCGCCGCGACCCTGGCCACCACCCGACCCGAGCTGCCCATCCCCTCCCGAGCCACGATCGCCCGGATCCTGCAGCGCGAAGGACTCATCACCGCCGAACCCCGCAAGCGTCCCAAGTCCTCGCTGCACCGCTTCGAAGCCGACCTGCCCAACTCCTGCTGGCAATCCGACTTCACCCACACCGCCCTGACCCCACCAGCGCCCCCAGCTCCGGCAACACCACCTCGACCCTCAGCGCAGGCCTGGCGCGAGCACGACGTGGAGATCATCACCTGGCTGGATGACTACTCCCGCATGGCCTTGCACATCTCGGCTCACCAGCGCATCACCGGCGCGATCGTGGTCGAGACCTTCACCGCCACCACCAAGATCTACGGGCCCCCGGCCTCGACCCTGACCGACAACGGGCTGGTCTACACTGCCCGCTACCGCGGCGGAGTCAACGCCTTCGAGAAGCTGCTGCGCTCCCGCAGCATCGAACAGCGCAACGGCCGCGGAGGCCACCCGCAGACCCAGGGCAAAGTCGAGCGCTTCCAGCAGACCCTGAAGAAGTGGCTGGCAGCCCAGCCCCCACCAGCAGACCTGCCGGGCCTGCAGGCCCTGCTCGATCAGTTCCGCGAGATCTACAACACTCAGCGGATCCACTCAGCGAAGAAGACCACCCCGTACGCCGCCTACATCGCCGCACCGAAGGACACCCCAGGGCCCCTGGCACCGGCCACGACCCGGTTCCGCACCGACAAGATCGACGCCACGGGCAAAGTCACGCTGCGCTACGACGGCCAGCTCTTCCACATCGGCATCGGCCGAGCCCACGCCCGAACCCACGTCGTTCTGATCGTTGAGGACCGCGAGATCACCATCGTGGCCAAGGCCACCGGAGAGATCCTCCGCGAGCTCACCCTGGACCCCACGCGGAAGTACCAGCCACAACGAAAAACACCCCGAACCTGAGGGTTCGGGGTGTTTCCGATGTACTGAGACATCACAGCGCGGTGGCGGAGGGATTTGAACCCTCGTTGGCTTTTACACCAAACATCATTTCGAGTGATGCACCTTCGGCCGCTCGGACACGCCACCAGGCCCAAGATCATACTGTCGGGTGGGCGGTGCGCAAAATCGGCAGGGCCGGGTCGGGGGCCGCTCAGTCGCGATGGGCCCGGAAGAACTCGGTGAGCAGTGCGGAGCATTCGTGGGCGAGCACGCCGCCGTGGACCTCGCTCCAGTGGTTGAGCTGCCGGTGGCGCACCGCATCCAGGACCGAGCCGCAGGCGCCGGCCTTGGGGTCCCAGGCCCCGAGCACGATCCGCGGGATGCGTGCGAGCACCGCCGCCCCGGCGCACATGGTGCACGGCTCGAGCGTGACCACCAGGGTGCAGTCGTCCAGTCGCCAGCGCCCCAGCTCCTCGGCGGCCTCGCGCATGGCCAGGACCTCGGCGTGGGCCGTGGGGTCGTGGTAGGCCTCGCGCTCATTGCGGCCGCGCCCGACGGCGCGGCCGTCGGGATCCAGCACGACGGCTCCGATGGGGACGTCGCCCGTGGACAGCGCCAGGCGCGCCTGTTCGAGGGCCTGGCGCATCCAGGCCTCGTGGACTCGGGTGCTGTGCATCGGGGGCAGTGCCACGGGCGGGACTCCTCCTCGGGTGCGCTCCGGCGTCTTCTGCATCTGCGCCGCGGACGCGGCTGAATGCTAATTTTGCGTCATGCGCCTCACAGTTCTCGACCATCCGCTGGTCTCGCACAAGCTCACCGTCCTGCGCGATCGGGAGACCTCGTCCCCCGTGTTCCGCCAGCTCGTGGAGGAGCTCGTCACGCTGATCGCCTACGAGGCCACGCGCGAGGTGCGGGTGGAGCCCATCGAGGTCCGCACCCCCGTGAGCACCACGACCGGCACGGCGCTGAGCACGCCGCGACCGCTCGTGGTCCCGATCCTGCGCGCCGGTCTGGGCATGCTCGAGGGCATGACCCGTCTGGTGCCCACGGCGGAGGTCGGCTTCCTGGGCATGGCCCGCAATGAGCAGACCCTGGACATCGTCACGTATGCCGAGCGGCTGCCGGATGATCTCACCGGCCGACAGGTCTACGTCCTCGATCCCATGCTCGCCACCGGAGGCACTCTGATCGAGGCCATCCGCTTCCTCCGCCGGCGCGGGGCTCAGGACATCACCTGCCTGTGCCTTCTCGCGGCACCCGAGGGGCTTGCCGCCATGGAGCAGGAGCTGGGCGACGACGACGTCCACGTGGTCCTCGCGACCGTCGACGAGCGCCTGGACGAGAACTCCTACATCGTCCCCGGTCTGGGGGATGCCGGCGATCGCCTGTACGGCGTCGTCGACTGATTCCCTGCGCCCGCCGCCAGGCGGCACCTGGGGTGATGCCCCGAACGCCCCTCGATGCCGAGCATCGAGGGGCGTCTCATTATCTGAGACTCGGTTGCCGATGTGGCAATAGATCTTGACAGAGAAGGGTGGGTGATTGCACGAATACCGGTGAGTAAGTTGGCGCGAATTTCTCCCCCGGTCGCGCCGGAAGGCTGAAGTTGCTCCAGGAAACGCGCCGGACGGGGGTTGCGGGCGCACATAGGTGCGTTTACAAGTTATTAATCTCGGATAGTGAGACACAAGTCGGTATGTGTCTTGCGCAGAAGCTTGGAGCTGGCTGAGTATGGAGCCATTGCAGGAGCGCGCGACGCCGCCTGCCGGTCTCTCCGGCAGGTCAGCCGGGTCAGGGGAGAGAGCCTCTCGGTGCGGCGTCGGGCGTGCAGGCCCGGTCGAGACTCGGCCCGGCAGCGGCCCGTGGCAGGGTCGTTTCACAGCATGAGGAGCAGTCATGGCCGGAGCACCCGGGTATGTCCACATCTCGCAGCGAGCACGCACCGCCGCCGCGAGCCAGATGGCCGCCGGAGCAGGGGGCGCGGCGCCCAGGCGCCGTCGCCCCGGCGCCGTGGAGGCGGGCGGTGCGCCCCAGCAGGTGCGCGCCGATCGACGGCTGAACCCCCAGGATCCGGGCGTGAGCTCGGAGGCCCGCGGCTTCGTCCTGTACGTCGGCCTGGGCGAGGCCAAGGCGGCCGCCAACGGCACCACGCTGGTGGAGATCGTGCAGCAGCTGCGTCGGTCGGTGGCCCAGATCGCCCCGGAGGCGGAGAGCTACGCGGCCGTGGCGCTGGCCCAGGCCGGTGCCCCGGGCGGGGACCTGCAGGTCGTGCGCAACGCCCTCGGCGATCCGACCGCGGTCGAGCCCGCCGCGGAGGCTGTCACGGCCCCGGTCTCGGCTCGCGACACCCGCACCACCCAGTCGGTCGGCGTGCTGATCGACCTCTCGCGCCGCGAGGTCATGCTGGACGGGTCGGTGCTGAACCTGACCTACAAGGAGTTCGAGCTGCTGAACTACCTCGTGGAGAACGGCAGCCGCACCGTGGGGCGCACCGAGCTGATCTCGAGCCTCTGGTCGGATGCCGACGAGACCCCCAACGAGCGCACCATCGACGTCCACATCCGGCGCCTGCGCTCCAAGCTGGGTCGCCTGGCCAACACGGTGCGCACGGTCCGCGGCCAGGGCTACCGGTTCTACGACCACCCCGAGGTCATCGTCTGGGCCGCGCCCGAGTACTCCATCTGAGTCGCGGCCGCATCCCGCGGCCCCCTCGAGCCCCGTCCTGCCGGATCAGGACGGGGCTCGACTTCTGCCCGAGGCCTCCTGCCGCGGTGCGTGAGACCATGAGCCCATGACGAGCACCTCGGAGACCACGGGCCCGGACGAGCGCACTCTGATCCTCATGCGCCATGCTCAGGCGGACGCCGGGTGGGGCGTGGCGGACTTCGACCGCCCGCTGGGCAAGCAGGGTCAGGCCGAGGCGCCGGAGGCGGGGCAGTGGCTGCTCGACAGCGGCGAGCTGCCGGAGATGGTCCTGTGCTCGTCCGCGCTGCGCACCAGGCAGACCTGCACCTGGGTCTCGAGCGTGCTGGGCGATCGGGCGCCCACCGCGAGCCTGTCCGACCGGCTCTACGAGGCCTCCGATCGGCAGGTCCTCGCGGAGATCTGCGCGACTCCCGAGCGGGTCCGCAGCCTCCTGGTGATCTGCCACCAGCCCGCGGTGCAGGAGGTCGCCATGCGCCTGGCCGCCCCGGATTCGGACATGGACTCGGTCATGGACCTCTCGGCGGGCTTCCCGACAGCGGGGCTGGCCGTCTTCCGGCTGCAGAAGCCGTGGGCCGAGCTCGACGGCGCCGACGCCCGTCTGGTCGGCTTCCGCTCGCCCCGCGGCTGATCGGCCTCAGTCGCAGTCCTCGGCGATCGGCGGGTAGGTGACCACGCCGTCGTCGGAGACCTCCGCGTGCGCGCCCCACATCCCCAGCACGTGCAGCCGCGGCTCGGTCGTGGTGGACAGATGGCGCACGGTCCAGCCCCGCGCGGTGAGCGTGTTGGCGATCAGGGTCCGATGGCAGCGCCACGGCATCGGCTCTGCGCACATGATCGCCGTGGGGAGCCTGCGCGCGATCTCCACGAGCTGGGCGATGCCGTCCTCGTAGTCGTCGGTGAGCGTGTAGTCCGCGTAGTTCTTGAAGCTGCGGTTCTGCCAGCCGGCATTGAGCTCCTGAGGGATCTCGGGCTGCTTGCGCCGCCGGCCGGTCAGCTCCTGGAGGTGGTGGTACTCGATGCCCGCCTCGCCCAGCCACTCGGGCATCGCGTCCCTGCTGAACTGCGGGCTGCGCCGCGAGCCGGGCTGCGCCCTCACATCTGCGATCGCGCCGATGCCTGCGCTGTCCAGGGCCTCCAGGAAGACCCCCTGCTCGCAGACCCAGTGCCCGATGGTCCAGATCTCGTCGCCGCTCATGGGCCCACTGTAGGAGCCGCCGCTGCGCTGCAGCGGCGGCTCGGTCGTCGGGGACGTAGCGTGGGTCTTCGAGCAGCGGCGCACGACGACGGCGCCGCTTCCTGCACGGATGAGAAAGAGGATGAGCATGCGACAGGTGAGCTTCCCCGCGACCGGCGATCAGGTGGGGGTCGTGGGCTTCGGCGCCATGGGCCTGAGCTGGGCCTATGACAGGCAGGAGCTGTCCGAGGCGGCCAAGAGGGGCGTCCTGCGCGCTGCCGTGGACGGCGGCATGGACTTCATCGACACGGCCACGCTCTACGGCGGCGGCGCCAACGAGGAGATCGTGGGGGCCGCGTTGCACGACCGGCGGGATGAGATCTTCCTGTGCTCCAAGGCCGTGCTGCTCGCCGAGCAGCTGGAGCCGCCCAGGACCGGACGCTGCGGGCGCCCGGACTACCTCCGCCAAGCGATCGACGACAGCCTGCGACGTCTGCGCACCGACGTCCTCGACCTGTACTACGTCCACCGCCTGGACCCGGAGGTCCCTCTCGAGGACACGTGGGGCGCGATGGCCGACATGGTCCAGGCCGGCAAGGTGCGCTCGATCGGGATGTCGGAGGTGACCGTCGAGCAGCTCGAGCGAGCCCAGCCGATCCATCCGGTGGCCGCCGTGCAGTCCGAGTACTCGCTGTGGACCCGCGACCCGGACGGCTCCGGAGTCGTCTCCGACGGCGATCCCGCCGGGGATGTCATCTCCTGGTGCCGCGACCACGACGCCGCCTTCGTGCCGTTCTCGCCGGTGGGGCGCGGCTACTTCTCCGGTGCGCTGACCGGCAGGACGTTCTCGGACAACGACTTCCGCGCCCGCAACCCCCGGTTCACGCCGGAGGCGCGCGCCGCCAACGATCAGCTGATCCTGCCGGTGCTTGAGGAGATCGCCCGCAAGCACGGCGTCTCGAAGGCCGCGGTGTCGATCGCCTGGTCGCTGCTGCCCGAGCGGCAGGGAGGCTCGGTCATCACCATTCCGGGCACCACGAACCTGGAGCACCTGGCCGAGAACGCGCGCGCCGCCGAGATCGAGTTCGACGACGAGGACGTGGCAGCCCTCAACGGCATGCCCGCTCCCGCGCAGCCCCGCTACTGAGCGTCGCGCACCGAGGGGACGCATCCGACGCGTTTCGAGGCCTAGAAGCCGTCGGACGCGTCCCCTCGGCGGGGAGGGCGCAGCGACGGGCGGGTCGGGATGCGAAAAGGCCCCGCCGGGCGTGCTGCCCGGCGGGGCCTCTGTCTCGTGAAGTGCGCCACGAGGGATTCGAACCCCCAACCTTCTGATCCGTAGTCAGATGCTCTATCCGTTGAGCTAGTGGCGCCCGGCCCTTGCGAGCCGTGTCCTGCTGGACGGTCTCCCGTCCTGCGAACGAAGTAAGACTATACTCGCCCGCTGCGCTCGCGCGCAAATCGGCAGCGGCTCTCAGGACTCGGCGCGGCCCTGCCGCCAGTAGCCCATGAAGGACAGGGCGGAGCGGTCGATCCCGGCGCCGTCCACGCACATGCGGCGCCAGGCCTTGATGCTGGCAGCCTCCCCCGCCAGGAACACATAGGTGCCCTCGGAGGAGGCCTCGGCCAGGGACCACTCGCGCTCGGCCGGCTCGGGCGTCTCGGCGTGCTGCGACCGGCTCGGGCGCTGCCCGGCCAGGGCCTCGTCGACGATGCTCGTCTCGAGCCCCAGCAGCTCGCCCAGGGCGCGGGCGCCGGGCTCCCTGAGCCGTGTCTCGGGATCGCGCGTCAGCATGTGCAGGCTCAGTCCGTGCTGTCCATCGGGCGGGGTGCGGGGGAGGGAGCTGTCGGGGTAGGAGGAAGCGTCGTGGTCGTCCGGGACCTCGATGATCACGTCGGCGCGCAGGTCGGGACGGTCGCGGTGGAGCTGCTCGGCGATCGACAGCAGCGCCGGCGCGGCGGTCTCGTCACCGACCGCGATGACCCGCTCGGCCTGCCCCGGGGCCCAGGAGCTCCACAGCGGCTCCTCGGGACCGGGGACCAGCAGGCACGCCGTGGAGCCGATCGAGGCGCGCGAGAACCACAGGCCACCGGGGCCGGCGTCGTGATCATGGAGGGCCACGTCGATCGCGATCTCGGGCACCCGCTGTCCGTCCAGGTCGATCCAGCGGCAGCTGCGCGCGGTGTACGTGCGCAGCCAGCCGCGCTGCTCGGCGGGAAGGGCGAACCACTCGGGGAGGCCCTGGCTCAGGTCGGGGTGCTCGGCCTCGCGCCCGGGCGGCGGGATCAGCAGCTTGAGGTAGGCATCGGCGCAGGTGATCTCGGGACCCTCGCCGATCAGCGCAGGCGAGGCGCCGAGCAGGTCCGCTCCGGCCATCCGGACGCGGCGGAAGGTCGGGGAGAGGTCCTCCACCGAGGTGACGGACACCAGCGCGGAGATGGCCTGGGGGCCTCGTGCGGACGTGCGGGTCATCGGGCCTCCTGGGGCGGTGTGCGGTGCGAGCGGGTGACGGGCGGGCCACTCAGAGGACGGCCTGGGCGCGCGGCAGGATCACGGGGTGGCCCTCCATGGGATCGGGCATGACATCGGCATGCAGGCCGAAGACATCGTGCAGCCGCTGCTGGGTGAAGACCTCCTGCGGCGTTCCCGCGGCCACGATCCGGCCGCCGGCCATGGCGATGACGCGGTCGGCCGCGCGCGCGGCCAGGTTCAGCTCGTGCAGCACGGCGATCACGGTGGTGCGGGTGCCGTCCGGGCGGCGCAGATCGTGCAGCAGATCCAGCAGATCGACCTGATGGGCCAGGTCGAGGGCGGCGGTCGGCTCATCGAGCAGCACCACGGGAGTGTCCTGCGCCAGCACCAGTGCGATCCAGGCGCGCTGGCGCTGACCTCCCGACAGCTCGTCCACCCGGCGGTCGGCGAAGTCCTGCAGGCTGAGCATGGACAGGGCCCGGGCCACGGCCTCGTCGTCGCCGGCTGCCGGGGAGCCCCACCACTGCCGGTGGGGATGGCGGC
The DNA here is from genome assembly GCF_016907795.1 of Kocuria palustris. NCBI lineage: Bacteria > Bacillati > Actinomycetota > Actinomycetes > Micrococcales > Micrococcaceae > Kocuria > Kocuria palustris. Next base: position 1,300,078 of record NZ_JAFBCR010000001.1, on the reverse strand, counting down.
CGCGGGCCACCAGCTCGGCCACGGTCAGGCCCTCGGGCACCACGGGCGTCTGCGGCAGCAGTGCCACATCGCGGGCGTAGCCCTTGGAGCGGACCTGGGAGAGCTCGGTGCCCTGGAAGGAGATCGTCCCGGAGCTGGGGGCCAGCTGACGGGACAGCCCCTTGAGCAGGGTGGACTTGCCGCAGCCGTTCGAGCCGATCAGCACCGTGGTCTCGTGCGGGCGGATCTGCAGATCCACGTCCTGCACGGCCACGCGCTGGCCGTAGGCCAGGCTGAGCCCGCGGATGTCGAAGACCGGTTCGCTCATGAGCGCGCTCCTCTCCTCTGCTGGACCAGCAGCCACAGCATGACGGGGGCGCCCACGGCGCCCGTGATGACACCGGCGGGGAGCCGGGCGTCGCCGAAGGCCTCGGCGCCGATCATGTCCGCTGCGACCACGATCAGCGCGCCGACGGCCCCGCTGACGAGCAGCGAGACCCGCCCGCGATGCAGGGCCGCGGCGATCGGGGTGGACAGCAGGGCCACGAAGGCCAGCGGGCCGCTGGTCGCGGTGGCGACGGCGGCGAGCAGGACTCCCAGTCCGAGTGCGGCGGCGCTCGTGAGGGCCGGGCGGGCGCCGAGGGCCGAGGCCAGCTCGCTGCCCAGCTCCGCGGGCTCCATGGCGCGGTGGAGGGCCAGCGCGGCCGGGATGCCGACCGCGAGCACGATGGCCACGACGAGGATGCGGTCCCAGGTCGCGAGGTTCAGCGAGCCCGTGGTCCAGGTGGCGGCGTCCTGCGCGCTCTGCAGCGACAGCCGCGCCATCACGAACGAGACGACCGCCCCGCCCAGAGCGGCGATGCCGATGCCCGCGAGCAGGAATCGCTCGCCCACGATGCCCACGGCCCCGCCGCCTCCGCGACCGCCCAGAGAGGTCGACACGAGGGCGATCAGCGCGGCGGCGGCGAACGCGCCGAGCAGCGCGGTCACGATCATGCTGGCTCCGCGCAGGCCCAGGAACGCCATGCCCATCACGGCACCGGCGGCAGCGCCCTGCGAGATGCCGAGGATGTCCGGGCTGGCCAGGGGATTGCGCAGCACGCGGCGGAACAGTGCTCCGGCGAAGCCGAAGCAGATGCCCACGCCGACGCCCAGCAGGGCCCGCGGCAGCTTGTCCTGCATCACGATGAACGTGGCGCCGGGGATGCGCTCACCGCCCAGGATCCGGAAGAAGTCCGGGATGGTGACGGTGTAGCCGCCGAGCAGCACGCGCACGGCCAGCATGATGAGCACCGCGAGGTACATGATCGCGATCAGGCGGCCCGTGCGGCGGGACTCGCGGCGGCGCATGGCGGTGATCTCCGAGGCGTTCACAGCGACACCCCCTTGCCGCGGCGCAGCAGCACCAGCAGGACGGGCACGCCCAGGACGACGGTCATGATGCCCACGTAGACCTCCTGGGGCGGTGCGATGACGCGGCCGATGACATCGGCCAGCAGCAGCAGCGCAGGGCCCAGCAGCAGGGACAGGACCACGATCCAGCGGTAGTCCCCGCCCACCAGACGGCGGATCGCATGCGGGATCAGCAGGCCTACGAAGGAGATGGGGCCGGCGGCTGCGGTGGCGGATCCGGCCAGGAGGACGACGCCGAGGAAGACGATCAGGCGCTGCAGGCGCAGGTCCACGCCGAGCCCGTGGGCGAGGTCGTCGCCCAGTGCCATGGCGTTGAGCCCGGAGGAGCCGAAGACCACGAGCCCCAGCCCCACCGCGATCAGCGGCAGGGCGGCGGAGAGGTCGGCGGCATCGGCGCGCGAGACGGAGCCGATGTTCCAGTAGCGGAAGCGGTCGAGAATGTCCGAGTGCGTCAGCACGATCGCCGAGGTCAGCGCGATGAATCCGGCGTTCACGGCAGCGCCGGAGAGGGTCAGGCCCACGGGGGTGGGGGTCGTGCCGCCGATCTGGCTCAGTCCGAAGACGAGCGCGGCGGCGACGAGGGTGCCCGCCAGGGAGGCGGTGCCCATCTCCCAGCTGGTGGCGGCACCGAACCAGCCGAGGCCGATCACGATGCCCGCCGAAGCGCCGGCGTTCAGGCCCAGGAGGCCGGGGTCGCCCAGCGGGTTGCGGCTCACGCCCTGCAGCCCGGCGCCGGCGACGGCCAGCGCCGCTCCGACGAGGATCGCGGTCAGCGTCCGCGGGACCCGGCTCAGGACGACGGCGGTCTCGATGTCCGTGCTCGCACCGGAGTCCTGGCCCATGACCATTCCCGGAATGCGCAGGAGGACCTCCGACACGACCGCCGGGTCGACGGAGCGGCTGCCCAGGAACAGGGAGGCCAGCCCGGCCCCCGCCACGAGGACGAGGGCCGCGACCAGCGCGGTCCAGGGAGCCGCCCCGGCGACCCGGGGGCTCGTGCCGGCATGGCTCATGCGCTCGGGGATGCCTCTGCGTCCGCGCTGCCGCCCTCGAGGGTGGCGACGATCTGGGGCAGGACGGTCTCCAGGGCCCAGGGGAGGCTCAGCGGGGAGATCGCCGAGACGGACAGCGTCTCCTGCGCGTCGACCTGCAGCATGAGCTTGCCGTCGGCGACGGCCGGGATCTTGTTGAGCAGGGCATCGGACTCGATGGCCTGACGCACGTCCTCGGACATGGCCCACGAGATCAGGATGTCGGAGTCCAGCTCATCGGCGCGCTCCGGCGACCAGGTGATGAAGAACGACTCCGGGTCCTCGCCCTCCTCCTCGGCGACGACGGGGGCCTGCTCCATCTCGAGCGAGGACAGGAAGCGGGGGCGGTTGTCGATCGAGGTGTAGATCGAGATCTCGTCCTCGGCCTCCGGATCGACGGTGCCGTAGATGAAGGTCCTGCCCGAGAGCACCGAGTTGGCCTCGACGGCGTCGGCCAGCTGCCCCTCGAGGTCCGAGACGAGGTCGTCGGCCTGATCGTCCAGGCCCAGGGCCTCGCCCACGCCGCGGGTGGTGTCCTGCCAGGAGGTGCCGAAGGGCTGGGTGCCCTCCGGGTAGGCCACCGTGGGGGCAATCTCGGAGAGCTTGTCGTAGTCCTCCTGCGTCAGCCCGGAGTAGACGCCGAGGATGACATCCGGGTTCAGCGCCGCGATGGCCTCGAAGTCGATGCCGTCGGTCTCGGAGTACTGCTCGGGAGCCTCGCCGCCGACCTCCTCGAGCTTGTCGTCGAACCAGTCGGTCGAGCCGTTCTCGTTGCCGCCGAAGTCGATGGTCGGCATGCCGACCGGGACCACGCCCAGCGCCAGCGCGGCATCCTGGTTGGCCCAGGACACGGTGGCCACGCGCTCGGGGGCCGACTCGATCTCGGTCTCGCCGAAGGCGTGCTTGATGGTGCGGGGGAACCCGCCGCGCTCGTCGGAGCCGCCGGACGAGGAGTCGTCCGAGGAGCCGCCGTCGCCGGTCTGGCAGCCGGCGAGGGCGACGGCGCCGAGGCCGGTCAGGCCGGCGAGTGCCGAGCGCCGGCTGAAGCTGAGGCGGGAGAGCGCGGAGAGATTCGAATCGGACACGTGGAGCTCCTGTGGTGTGGAAGGCGGAAAGGGCGAATCCGACCGCCCGTTCAGCGCCGCATCGACGGCGGCAGGGCGCCGATCTCGTCCAGCTAAGGTAAGGCTCAGCTACCAGCGCTCGAGCATATGCCGCGCCGGTCGAGGCGGCAAGGCGGCGGTGATCTGTCACACGGCGCGTCGTGCAGTGCGTTGCGTAGACTGGGATCACACCCGCAAGCGGCTGCTTCCGCGCGGACGCCAATGACGGCGCTCGCGCATCTCGACGATGAGATCCCCGGGGGCAGTGCGCGCAGCACCGGCCTCAACGAGGAGACACGTCCATGGCTCAGCAGCCCACCGACAACACCGCCGGACTGATGGCCGAGACCCGGGCCGCCCTGGACTCGCCGCCCACCACCCACGAGGGCCTGATCTCGTGGGTCCGCGAGATCGCCGAGCTCACCACCCCTGATCGCATCCACTGGGCCGACGGCTCGGAGCAGGAGTGGAAGCAGCTCACGGACGAGATGGTCGATCACGGCACTCTCGTGCGCCTGGACGAGTCCCAGTTCCCCAACTCCTTCGCCGCCTTCTCCGACCCGGACGACGTCGCCCGCGTGGAGGAGCGGACCTTCATCTGCACCAAGTCCGAGTCCGGGGCCGGACCCACGAACAACTGGCGCGACCCCGTGGAGATGAAGGAGACCCTGCGCGGTCGCTTCGCCGGCTCCATGAAGGGCCGCACCCTCTACGTCATCCCGTTCGTCATGGGCCACCTCGATGCGAAGCAGCCCATGTTCGGCGTCGAGATCACCGACTCCTCCTACGTGGTGTGCTCCATGCGCATCATGGCGACCATCGGCGACGACGTCCTGCGCCGCATGGAGGAGACGGGCTCCGGGTTCGTCGAGTGCCTGCACTCGCTGGGTGCGCCGCTGGCCGAGGGCCAGGAGGATGTGGCCTGGCCCTGCAATCCGGACAAGTACATCGTCCACTTCCCCGAGGACCGCGCCATCTGGTCCTTCGGCTCCGGCTACGGCGGCAACGCTCTGCTGGGCAAGAAGTGCTACGCCCTGCGCATCGCCTCGGCCATTGCCCACGACCACGGCTGGCTCGCCGAGCACATGCTGATCCTCAAGATCACCGACCCGCAGCAGAACACCAAGTTCATCTCGGCCGCGTTCCCGTCGGCCTGCGGCAAGACGAACTTCGCCATGCTCGAGCCCACGATCCCGGGCTGGAAGGCGGAGATGGTCGGCGACGACATCGCCTGGATCAGCTTCAAGGACGACCAGGCGCGCGTGATCAACCCCGAGGCAGGCCTCTTCGGCGTGGCTCCCGGCACCGGCTGGTCCACCAACCCGAACGCCATGCGAGCGGTCGCCAAGGGCAACACGATCTTCACGAACGTGGCCCTGACCGACGACGGCGGCGTCTGGTGGGAGGGCATGACCGACGAGGTCCCCGAGCACCTGACCGACTGGAAGGGCCTCGACTGGACCCCGGAGTCCGGCCGCCCCGCAGCGCACCCGAACTCGCGGTTCTGCACGCCGATCAAGCAGGTCGACATGCTGGCCCCCGAGTACGACGATCCCGAGGGCGTGCCGCTGGACGCGATCGTCTTCGGCGGGCGCCGCAAGACCACCGTGCCGCTGGTCTCCGAGTCCTTCGGCTGGGAGCACGCCGTCTTCCAGGGCGCCACGCTGTCCTCCGAGACCACCGCCGCCGCCAAGGGCGCGGTGGGCGTGGTGCGCCGCGACCCCATGGCCATGCTCCCGTTCATCGGCTACAACGCGAACGAGTACCTGCAGCACTGGCTCAACGTGGGCGAGCGCCACGGCGAGGAGAACATGCCCAAGGTGTTCTACGTGAACTGGTTCCGCCGCACGCCCGACGGCGGCTTCGCGTGGCCGGGCTTCGGCGAGAACTCGCGCGTGGTCAAGTGGATCGCCGAGCGCATCGACGGACGCGCCGAGGGCCAGGAGACCCCGGTGGGAATCGTCCCCACTCGTGATGACCTGGATCTCGAGGGCCTCGACTGCGATCCGGCCGCGATCGACCGCGCTCTGGAGGTCGACGTCCACGAGTGGGAGGCCGAGCTGCCCAGCATCGACGCATGGTTCGAGCGCCTGGGCCGTGTGCCCGAGGTGCTGATCGAGCAGTCGGAGGGGCTGCGCGCCCGGCTCTCGGACGCCCGCTGATCGGCCCACCCTCATCGAGATGCCACCCGTCCGGGGGACAGTGCTCGTGGGGGCATCGGTGGCCGAATCTTTGGAAGCGACGCCGCTCAGGTGAGATATGGCGCCGCGACGAGCCTCGCAGAGTCGACTCGTCGCGGCGCCATGCGCCTGTCGGGAGTCGACCGTCGCCCGTGATCCAGGCGCCTGCGGGCATGAGCGTCCGCGAGTTCATCGGTGCCGGTGAGGGCATCGCCGAAGGCGGCCTGCTGGTGCATGGGCTGGCTGTGCTCGAGCAGACAGGCATCCGCCTCGACCTGGATGTGCCGGTGAGCGGCCTCCTGCGCGCGGAACAGGCCCTGGCCGACGTCCTGCGCGTGCTGTCGGAGGATCCCGAGCTCGTGCTCTTCGACGAGGTCGTGGCCACGTTCAACGACCAGGAGATCGTCGCGGTCCACGCGATCCTGCGCGAGATGGCCCAACGCGGCTGCGGCATCCTCGACGTGTCCCACCGGGTGGACGAGGTCCGCTCTCTCGTGGACCGGATCCTGGTGATGCGCGACGGCCGGATCGTGCGCGAGCACTCGCCGCGCGAAGCCAGCACCGGCGACGTCGTCTACTCGATGTTCGAGCGCCGCCTCTCCGAGCCGCAGCGTCCCGGCGAGGCCGTCGAGGCCGAGGAGGCCCTGGGCGTGGAGGGACTGTCCACCGAATCGGGTGTGGCGGACGTGAGCTTCTCGCTGCGCCGCGGCGAGGTGCTGGGGCTGACCGGCCTGCGCAGGGCGGGCATCGCCGTTCTGGTCTCCGCGCTGGTGGGCGTGGGCCCCGGGACCTGGTCCTCGCTGCGCGTGGGCGGCCAGGAGGTGCAGATCGATTCCGCTCAGAAGGCGCTGTCGCTGGGCATCGGCTACTTGTCGGACTCGGACAGCGAGTTCGACGCCGTGATCGAGCAGTCGCTGGCGCGCTGGCCAAGTGGATGTCCACCGAATGCGACATCCTCATCCTGAACCACCCCACCCGCGGCATCGACGTCAGCTCCACGGGCGACATCTACGAGATGCTCACCGCGCTGACCAGCCGCGGCACCGCGGTGCTGCTCGTGTCCTCCGAGATGTCGGAGCCCATCCAGTGGTGCCACCGCATCCTCGTGATGCGCGACGGCCGCCTGGTCTCCCAGCAGGAGAACTCCGAGGCCACCGAGGACACCCTCATGTCCGCCGCCATCGACGAATCGGAGCCCTCCGGCTCGGGCCGCCGCGCCGCCACCTCGGCCTGAGTCCGACCGGTCAGCCGCCCGCCAGCGGCGTCCCGGGGATGACGAGAGCCCCCTCCCGAGCGGGAGGGGGCTCTCAGTGCTCGGAAGCCGGGGTCTCAGATCGCGATGCGGCCGGAGACGGCGTTGAGCTTGTGGCGGGCCAGGGCCAGGTTCGCGCTGGTGCGATCGAGCACCAGGTAGACGAACAGGCCGGAGGTGTCCCGGGAGTTCAGGGCCCGGATCAGGTGGTACTGGTTCGACAGCGTGATCATGATGTCCTCGATCTCGGCGTCGATCTCCTGCATGGTGCGCAGCTTGGCGCGGACCACGTTGGAGTTGCCGGCCGCGGCGACATTGAGGTCGAAGCCCGGGTTGCCGCCGGAGGCGAGGGCCATGCCGCTGGAGACATCGACGATGGCGGCGCCGTTGGCGCCCTCGATGCTCAGCAGCTCCTTGATGGAATCATCCAGTGGGACACGTCAGTGCTCTCCTGTGTGGTTGCTGTCGCCGAGGACGGGATCTCGATCGGCTGGTGCGCCGAAGGACGTTGTGATGGTGCCGCGGACTCGGGGACAGGCGCCTCGGGGGCTCGAGCCGGTGCGAGCACGGCGGTCTCGCGGGGTCCGGGGCGCTCGGCCTCCGCAGCATGAGTCAGGGTCGTGCGAGGCTGCGCGTCCTCCGCCTGCTGCGCGGAGTCCTGGGGGAGGGGCTGCTGGGATGCCGATCGGCTGCGTCGTCTGATCCAGATGGCCAAGGCTGCCCTTCACCTCTCCTGACGTCGCGTGGAGGGGATCGCCGCCGAAGCGGCCCCGCCGCTGCCCGGGGAGGGGCGAGGACGGGGCCGCGGATTCTGTCGCGCGAGGCCTCAGCCGCGCACGATGCCCAGCACGCGATCGCGCAGCTGCTCCATCACGGCGGGGTCGTGCGCCTCGACGTTCAGGCGCAGGAAAGGCTCCGTGTTCGACGGGCGCAGGTTGAACCACCAGGTCCCGTCGGCGGCGGCGAAGGTGGTGCCGTCGGAGTCCTCGACCTCCACGTCCTCGCCCGCGAACGACCCGCGGACGCGCTCGACCGCTGCCGCCTTGTCCTCGATCTCGGAGTTGATCTCACCGGAGGCGGTGTAGGGGTCGTAGCTGGCCATGAGCTCGGAGAGCGGACGCTGCTGCTCGCCCAGGGCGGCCAGCACATGCATGGCCGCGAGCATGCCGGTGTCCGCGTTGAAGAAGTCGCGGAAGTAGTAGTGGGCCGAGTGCTCGCCGCCGAAGACCGCCGATTCGCGGGCCATCACGGCCTTGATGAAGGAGTGGCCCACGCGCGTGCGCACCGGGCGCCCGCCCCGCGCCTCCACCAGCTCGGGGACGGCGCGGGAGGTGATCAGGTTGTAGATCACGACGGGGGTCTGCTCGCCGGAGGCCTGCGCCCGGGCGATCTCGCGCTCGGCGACGATCGCGGCGATCGCCGACGGGGTCACCGCTCCGCCGTTCTCGTCGATCACGAAGCAGCGGTCGGCGTCGCCGTCGAAGGCCAGGCCGATATCCGCCCCGTGCTCCCTCACGGCCTTCTGGAGGTCCACGAGGTTCGCGGGCTCGAGGGGGTTCGCGGGGTGGTTGGGGAAGGTGCCGTCGAGCTCGAAGTACAGCGGCACGATCTCCAGTGGCAGCCCCTCCAGCACGGTGTCGCCCAGCACGGCCGGGGTCGTGAGCCCGCCCATGCCGTTGCCGGCGTCCACGACGACCTTCAGCGGGCGGATCCCGCGCAGGTCCACGAGTCCGCGCAGGAACTCGGAGTAGTCCTTGAGGACGTCGCGCTCGGAGATCGTCCCCCGGGTCTCGCCTGGCGGAATGCCGTCGGCCAGGTAGGACTGGGCGCGGTCGCGGATCTCGTAGAGCCCGGTCTCGGAGGACACGGGCACAGCCCCCGGCAGAGCCATCTTCATGCCGTTGTACTGCGCCGGGTTGTGGCTGGCGGTGAAGGTCACGCCGGCGGCATCGAGCACGCCGCAGGCGAAGTAGAGCTCGTCGGTCGAGATCAGCCCGATCTTCACGACGTCCGCGCCGCGAGCGGTGGCGCCCTCGGCGAAGGCGTCGATGAACTCGGGCGAGGACGGGCGCATGTCGCCGCCGACCAGCACCGTTCTTCCGGCCAGCTCGAGGACGTCGACGAAGGCGGCGCCGGTCGCGCGCACGGTCTCGGCGGTGATGGTCTCGCCCACGATGCCGCGGACGTCATAGGCCTTGAAGGACTGGGACAGGTCGATGGTCATGCCTGGCACTCTAATGGAGGCGATCGGGCGGCTCCCGAGCGCAGGCGGGCGCGCCGCCGCCCCATACATGGGGGCGCGGGGCCCTGCTGCGGCAGGAAGGCGGGGACAGTCCCCGTGCTTACTATGGAGCCATGCCCCAGCTCTTCGAGATGATCGACCCCGTCCAGCACTACTCCTGGGGCTCGCGCTCGGTCCTGGCGCAGATGCAGGGGCGGTCCTCGCCCTCGGAGCAGCCGGAGGCCGAGCTGTGGATCGGCGCCCACCGCTCGGCACCCTCGCAGCTCGTGCTCCAGGCCGGCCCGCAGCCCCTCAACGAGCTGCTCCTGGAGGAGCCCGAGCGCTTCGTGCGCGACGGCGCCCAGGTCGTGGCCGACGACGGATCCCTGCCCTTCCTGCTCAAGATCCTGGCGATCGAGGCCCCGCTGTCGATCCAGGTCCACCCCTCGATCGCGCAGGCCCGGGAGGGGTTCGAGCGCGAGGAGGCCGCCGGGATCGCGATCGATGCGGCGCATCGCAGCTACAAGGACCGCAGCGACAAGCCGGAGACCGTGGTGGCGCTGTCGCGGCTGCAGATCCTCACGGGCATGCGAGATCGCGCCGAGCTCGGTCTGCTGGCCGAGGCGCTGGACCAGCAGTGGCTGCGCGAGGCGCTCGAGTACCCCGAGCCCGTCCTGCGCACCGTGCTGAGCCTTCCGGAGGACCGGGCGCAGGCGGCTCTGGCCGCTCTGGAGGCGGCGGTCCGCAGCCTGCCCGCCGACGATGAGCTGGGCTCCGTGCTGACCTACATCGCCCGCTCGCACCCCGGTGATCGCGGCCTGCTGGTGGCCCTGTGCATGAATCACTTCGTGCTCGAGCCCGGGGAGTCCATGTTCACCTCCGCAGGCCAGGTCCACGCCTATCTGCAGGGCACGGCCGTGGAGATCATGGCCTGCTCGGACAACGTGCTGCGCGCGGGGCTGACCCCCAAGCACGTCGACGTCGACGAGCTGCTGCGGGTCGTGACCGATGACCAGGACCCCGGAGTGCCGCAGGAGGTCCTGACGGGTCCCGACGGCTTGCGCCGCATCCCGCTGTGGGAGGACCGCCTGAGCCTCGTCTCGGGAGAGGTCGAGCCCGGGCGGGAGCTCGAGGTCGATCCCAGCACCTGCACGGTCCTGTGCGTCGACGGCTCCGTGACGATCGGCGCCCCGGGGGCCGAGAAGATGGAGGTCGGCTCCGGGCACTCGGCCTGGGTCCGAGCCGACGGCGAGCCGGTCGTCGTGAGCGGGCACGGCACCTTCTGGGCCGTGGAGCTGCGGGCATGACCGCCGGTTCCGGGGAGCCGACCCCGTCTCAGAAGGTCGAGAACGCCGACGACGACGGCATGATCCGCATCCGCGGCGCCCACCTGCACAACCTGCGCGATGTCGATGTCGAGATCCCGCGCGAGCGGCTCGTGGCGTTCACGGGAATCTCCGGCTCCGGGAAGTCCTCGCTGGCCTTCGGCACCCTGCACGGCGAAGCCCAGCGCCGCTATCTCGAATCGGTGGCCCCGTTCGCCCGTCGACTGATCGCCGGTGCCGTCGATCCCCAGGTCCGCTCGGTCGATGGTCTTCCGCCGACCGTCGCCATGGGCCAGCAGCGCGGAGGCGGCACCGCCCGGTCCTCGGTGGCGACCATCACGGCGCTGTCGAACACGATCCGGCTGCTGTACTCGCGGGCAGGGGAGTATCCCCAGGGGATGGAGCTGGGCCCGCGCGGTCGGCTGGACTCCGACGCCTTCTCCCCGAACACCCCGACGGGCATGTGCCCGGTGTGCCACGGCCTGGGCGTGCAGCACGTGCCGACCGAGGAGTCGATGGTCCCGGATCCGAGCCTGAGCATCGCCGACGGCGCGATCGCGTCGTGGCCCGGCGCCTGGAACGGCAAGAACCTGCGCGACATCTGCCGCGAGCTCGGCATCGACATCGACCTGCCGTGGCGCGAGCTTCCCGAGCAGACCCGGCAGTGGGTGCTGTTCACGGACGAGCACCCCGTCGTGACCGTCCATCCCGTGCGCGGAGCCCATCAGGTCCAGCGCGAGTACCAGGGGACGTTCTCCTCGGCGGCCTCCCTGCTGATGCGCACGCTGGCCGAGACCGGCAGCGCGAGCATGCGCGCCCGCGCGCTGCGCTTCGTGGAGTCCCGCCCGTGCCCCGAGTGCGACGGCCGCCGCCTCACCCGGGCCGCGCTGTCCGTGACCTGGGCCGGCGATCCGATCGACCGGCTGCAGGCCCGACCCCTGGACGAGCTGCTGCAGCTGCTCGAGGACAGGCGCGCGGAGCTGGACCGCCGTGCTGAGAACGGCCAGCGGCTGGGTCCCGGCGAGGAGGCCGAGCATCTGCTGCTCCAGGACGGCTGCTCGACCCTGCGCTCGGTCGTGGACCTGGGCCTCGGGCATCTGAGCCTGGATCGCAGCAGCCTCAGCATCTCCCCCGGCGAGATGCAGCGCCTGCGCCTGGCGGTGCAGCTGCGCTCGGGGCTCTTCGGGGTGGTCTACGTCCTGGACGAACCCTCGGCGGGGCTGCACCCGTCGGAGGCGCGTCAGCTCATGGCGGTGCTGCGCCGCCTCGTGGGCGCGGGCAGCAGCGTGTGCCTGGTCGAGCACGACATGGAGCTCGTGCGCGGCTGCGACTGGGTGGTCGACGTCGGCCCCGGCGCGGGCACCCAGGGCGGACGCATCCTGCACTCCGGTCCCGTCGACCAGCTCCAGGACGTCGCGGAATCGGCCACGGGCCGCTTCCTGCGCGCCTCGACGCCGCCGGAGCAGATCCGCGGCGGCCCCGTGCGGGTGAGCGAGCAGCGCCTGCGCCTGCGGGGCGTGCGCCGCAACACCCTCGACGGCATCGACGCCGAGTTCCCGATCGGGGCGCTGACCGCGCTGACGGGCGTCTCC